>DAOPYA010000074.1:0-21069 GCA_035352635.1 Candidatus Rifleibacterium sp. | reverse complement strand
GGTTCGCGATATCAAAGATCGCGCCGTCTGTTTCCTTGAAGAAATGGCCGAATCAGGTGGTTACTTCTCTGCCGTCGAAAAGGGTTTCTTTGTTGATTCTGGCAAATACCCGATTCGCAACGGTGATGGCATTGCCCGTGACGGCAAGGGTGGGGTTGGCGCTGGTTCAATCGTTGAACGCGCCGCTGATTACATGGCCCCGGTTTGCAGTGTTTTTGGCATCAATCATCTGCCGGCCGGCCTTAAAAAACCCTGTGACCCCATTAAAGGCTGCACTCTGTGCAAACCCGAAAAGATCGCCTACATCGACGAAATCGATCAGACCGACAACTGCAATCTGCGCCTGCAGAAGACTGTTGAATTCCGAAAAGGCAAGATGATCAAGCCTGAAGCGGAATGGGCCGGCGATGGTACCGTGCTGGTTCAACTGTTTGTGCCCGAAGAAGTTGAAGTGTCAAGGGTTGCAGCCCTTGAAATGGCTAAAAAGATGGGTCTTAAAGACCCAGAGGTCATTAACACCCAGGTAATGCACCCGAGCGAAGGAACTTTCGTCGAAGTCAAGGGTAAGGTTGATTTTGCAATTGACCGCACGACGCTGAAGATCCCGCCCAAAGAAGAAATGCTCAGCGAAGATGAAATTCGCGCCGGCATCAAAAAAATAGGCCTGAAAGTCGTTGCCGGCACGGTCGGCGAAGACGAGCACTCAGTTGGTCTGCGCGAAATTCTCGACATCAAGCATGGCGGTATCGAAAAATACGGAGTTAAATACCACTATCTTGGCACCTCGGTGCCGATAGGCAAAATGGTTGATGCTGCCATCGAAACAGGCGCTGACGCCATTCTTATCAGCACGATCATCAGTCATAATGATGTTCACCGCAAGAACATGCGCAAGCTTGATGAACTCTGCCGAGAAAAAGGCATCAGAGACAAGGTGATGGTTATGTGCGGCGGCACTCAGGTAACCCGTGACATCGCCCGTGAATGCGGCATGGATGACGGCTTTGGCCGTGGCACCAAGGGTATTCAGGTCGTAAATTCAATGGTTAAGATTCTCAAAACAAAAAAACGCCTCTGATCTATTTTGGTTTGAATGATCTGCCGGTGCCGAAAACTTCGGCACCGGCAGATTTTCTCAGACCCAAGTTGGCGCTGTTAAAAACGGGTAAACCGATGCGCTATGCCGCATCAGGTATTTATTGCAGGCAAAAATTACATGTCAGGCCGATTAAAGCAAACTTTTCTGGCTTTTGAGGCGGCACATTACCGTCGTTACTTTGTGGCGAACACCATTTCGTCGTTCGGCACCTGGATGCAGCGCCTTGGCATCAGCTGGCTTGTTTATCGCCTCACCGGTTCTGCGAATTGGCTGGCGATCATTACTTTTGCCGGCTGGTTCAGCTCGTTTCTGCTGATGCCTTATGCCGGGGCGGTTCTCGATGGAGGGCACCGCCGCAAGATTCTTGTTTTTTCGCAAATTCTCGGGTTCGGCCAGGCAATGACCATGGCGGTTCTGACTCTTACCGGCCATATAAGTGTCTTGTGGATTTTCTTTCTCAGCCTGCTGTTGGGCATGACCAATGCTTTTGATATGCCCGGCCGGCACTCGTTTATCAATGATATGTTCAATGATCGACGTATGCTGGCGAATGCCATTGCCCTGAACTCAACAGGTTTTAACATGGCCCGCATGGTCGGCCCGGCTTTGGCTGGCATCATTGTTGCCGTCTATGGCGAGGGAATCTGCTTTTTGCTGAACAGTTTTTCTTATCTGCCATTTGCCTGGGTACTTGCCACCATGACCCTTGAGCGTGAAAACATCGGCCAGGTTGCAGCGGGGGCAGTTGGCAAAGAATCCGAGTCTTTCATGGTGCGCATTATTGATGGTTTGCGCTATTCATACCGCCACAAACTCATTTTTCCAATGCTGGTGTTGCTGGGTGTGTCTAGCTTTATGGGCATGTCGGTGCATATGGTTTTGTTTCCGGTCATCGCTGACCGCATGCTCGGTGGTGGGGCCACGACCCTGGGGTATCTGACCGGTGCCATGGGCTTCGGTGCGATTATTGCAGCGCTTGGTCTGGCTTCAAGGCGCAAACTTGAAGGCATTCAACGACTGCCACCTGCCGCTTTCATGATTTATGGTATCTCGACCATTGCCATGGCTTATTGCAAAAGTCTTTTTGCTGCCATGCCATTCGCAGCCCTTATGGGTGCCTGCATTGTTATGGGGTGGTCATCGAGCAATACCCTGTTGCAGACAATCACCGAGCGCGATAAAATCAGCAGGGTGATGAGTCTGTCGTCGATGTCGTTCACCGGCATGTCGCCGGCCGGCGGGCTTTTTATGGGCTGGCTGTCGACCCAGACTTCAACCCCGACGGCCATGGTCGTTGGCGGGGTGTTTTGTATAATATCGTCGTTAAGCTGCGCAATGCGCATTCGCCATATCAGACCCGAATTTAACAAATAGTTCTTTTACTGATTCGGGTCTGGGACTGGTTTGACGGGCGGCGTGACTGAAGACGCACTGGGCTTGGCCTGATTTGTGAACCTATCCATCAGTTTCAGTATTGGAATAATCGGTTGTTTCTCGGCAAAGCCACGGGGCGTTACGCCGCTACTATCAGGCATATACTGGTCAGCACCGAGCTCAAGCAGTGTTTCTACGGCATCGCGATGCTTTTTTTCGACCGCGAGGTGCAGTGGGGTTTTGCCGGCATTGTTTTTGGCGTTGATGACCTTGGGCATGTATGGTTCAACCTTATAGCGAGCAAGGTTGTTTCGGTCAAAATCCCTTTTTTCTGCCAGAATATGAAGGAAGGTGTTGCCTTCACTGTCTCTGAGCTGTTCTGTCATGCCGGCATCAATGAGTGTCTGCATTATTTCGGGTTTTTCGGCTTGCATGGCGAGATAAAAGAGGTTTTCTTTGGCGGTTTTAAGGGGTTCTGCACCCAATTCTATGAGCGTGGGTAAAACATTGTAGTTGCGGTAACTATTACGCAGGGCGAATTCAACCGGGTATTCGCCGGCCATGTTAACCGGTGCTTTGAAGTTGGCACCATACCTGGCAATTAACTGCAGGTATCTGATTGTGTCTTCTTTGGAATAATGACCCGAAAGAATAAAACCGATGCTGTTTTCGCCATTAAAAATATACAGAGGGAGGTTTGGGTTTGCGCCAGCCTTGAGAAGCATTTCTGTGACGGCGAAATTGCCTGAACCACGCAAAGCCCACCAGAGCGGCGGATATCCACGGGGACCATCACTCTTGTTAAGATCTGGTTTCTGCGTCAGCAGCCATTCGACGAGCTTGAACTGATTTTTTTCGATCGCCTGGTTCAGAGCCTTTTCGATTGGATTTTCCGGATTCTGTCTTTTGACTTTTTCAAGATAATAGGCGAAATGCTCAATGCGGCCGGCCTGGCCAGCCATAATCAGGCTAACAAGGGCAGGGCGCTTTAAATATGGCATAAACAGGGTTAAAACTACGACAATGCCGGCGCAGGCCAGAATCGACCTGCGGGGGTGGGCGATCACGGGCAATTCTTTGTGGGTGGCCGGAGAGGACAATTTTATGCTGCTGCCGGTATTCGTCGCGAAAAAACCAGGCAGACTGGCAAATTGCAGTAAAACAGGCACCCATAGTATCCAGTAACCGATCTGGATGAATCCATTTGCTCCGAAGGCGGTAAAATTGTATTGCAGGCTGAATTGCAGGGGCAGGGCAACCAGAACCATAGCATTAGCGGCGCTATAGATGCTGAGAAGCCATGGGCGACTTTTTCCCGAAATGAACCAGAAGACGGGTATCAGAACGAACTGCATCAGGAACCAGTAAAAAAGCTTCAGGCCCAGCATAAAATCGCGATTTGTTGAGACATCCAGTTTATTTTGAACTCTTGCGAGGCCGAGAACTCCAGATGCTGATCCATCTGAAGACTGGGTCATGTATTCGCTCATCATCGGGTAGAAAGTTACGGTTTGCCCGGGAACAGGTTCCATGTTGAACATGGGAATTTCGGCCACCAGAAGATAAAACAGGGTGCACAGCAATGAGAATCTGAACAGGGCCTTGGCGTTGTTGAAACGCTGGTCGAGGTCGTTTTCAAGGCCGCGAAAGGCATTGATAACCTTATGCGCGTGCCAGGTCAGCCAGATGCCAAAGACCATCCATAGAGGAGAAAGCACGGAGTAGTCTATTAAGCCTCTGCGTATCAGGCCCGGCAACATGAAAGTTGCGAAAAAAAACAGGAAAATATTAAACCAGCCCCAGAGCTGAAAGCTCATGGGCAGCCAGGAAACGCCATGCTGCTTAGCCGTTTCCAGATGGGCGCGGCAGACCAGCATGCCTGCAAACATCAATAAAAAGCCGATCGGCATACGGGTTTGGGGAGAAATTGAAAAACAATCAAGTAACCCGAAGACAAAAACGATAACCCCGGCGGCGCGTGCCCAGGCAGGGAAACACCATGCTTGCAGGTTCTGGGGATCGGCAGATTGATCTTTCATTTTTTTCCTCGTTTCGGCGTTAATGTTTTGCCACGTTATTTTTATAAAACCAGATTGCTGAATTATCTGACCTGGCAGATTTGTTGCAATCGCTCTTTGAGTTGCCCGAAGTCAGGGGGAAGCTGTTCTGACAATGACGGTCGCCGGGCAGCTTCAGCCAGGGCCATGGGTAACGGAATCGTGGTTTTAAGCGTTTCATCGACCCGGTCTTTGAATTTTGCCGGGTGGGCGGTGGCAAGAAAAAGACCGGTTTCGCCAGAGCCGAGCGATTGCTCGAGAGCACAGGCTGCCACCGCAGCGTGTGGCTCGGCAAGATAGCCCGAGGCATGCAGCGCGATCATCGAAGCTCTGGTTTCATCTTCAGAAATTGCGATTCCGGTCAGTTGAGACAAGGGTTGACGGGTGCTTCTGAAAATAGCTTCGACGCGTGGCCAGTTGCTTGGTTCAGCGACATCCATGGCGTTCGACATGGTTTGAACCGTAGGCTTTGCTGCCCAGACAGAGGTTTTAAGATACCGGGGTACGGTATCGTTGGCATTGGTGGCAGCGATAAACCGTTTGATCGGCAAGCCCATCGCCTGGGCGAATAATCCGGCGGTCAGGTCGCCAAAATTACCGCTTGGCACTGCAACGACAGGGTCGCCCGGGGTAGCAGCCCGCGCGACGGCTATTCCCTCAAAAAAGTAGCAGATTTGCGCCAGCAAGCGGCTGATATTGATCGAATTGGCAGAATTGAGGTGCAGGGTGCGATTTAATTGTGTGTCGGCAAAGGCTTGTTTGACGAGTTCCTGGCAGGCGTCAAAGTCACTGCTGATGGCAATGGTGTGAATGTTGCCGCCCAGGGTGCAGAACATTTTTTCTTGAAGGGTGCTGATGCGGCCTTCGGGGTAGAGAATGACAACCCTGATATTGGGAAGATTGTGAAAGGCGGCCGCGACAGCCGCGCCTGTATCGCCCGATGTTGCTGTCAGAATGGTTACCGGTTGATTGCCAGCCAGTTCACTGAGGCATTGAGCCATAAATCTGGCGCCAAAGTCTTTAAAGGCGAGAGTTGGGCCATGAAACAGTTCGAGCGCGAATCGGCGGGCATCAACTCTGACCACTGGCACTGGAAAAGAAAAAGCCTTGCGCACCATTAACCCGAGTCGTTTTGCTGGAATCTCGTCTGCCAGCCAGGCGGCAAGAATTTTTTCGCTACGCTCAACGAAAGGCAGGCGCAGCAGAGTTTCCACGTCTTCAAGAACCGGTATTTTTTCAGGAAAAAATAAACCTCGATCGCGGCCAAGGCCTTGTTGCAGGGCCTGGCTGAAGCTGGCTTTATCTTCAGGGTGTAAAAGATTGTATAACAGCATTCTGGGCCTCTTTAATATTTTTCAACGATTAAGACTTTCGGCAAGGCAATCAGAGCAGTCGGGCGCCTTTATGGTCGATCCGGCATACCCTGGTAAAGCCTTCTTTGCTCTGCATGAAATTGTTTTCAAGCCATTTCCTGGCCTGTTCAGCCCGATCAGGGTTGTCGGTAACAGAAAAAACAGTCGGGCCGCTTCCTGAAATGCCGGTGGCCAGCATACCCAGGTCACACATGGCTGTTCTTGCTCTGCTGAAACCGGGAATTGAATTGCAACGCCAGGGTTCGGCAAGCACGTCTTTAAGCACTGAAACCGCCAGTTGCTGGTCAAGGCAAAAGGAAGCCTGAATAAAAACGCCAAGATTGCGGCCGTATTCAATGGTCGTTGCCCGGTCGAATTTTTCGGGGAGCAGGGCACGCATGTGGGCGGTTGAAAGGGAAATGCCAGGGTAGGCGACCACCCAGAACCATTCTTTGAAAAAGGGCACCGGGGCACAGACACGGTTGGCGTTCAGAACCATCAGTTGCAGGCCGCCAAGAAACGCTGGCGCGACGTTGTCGTAATGCACCGAGCCACTGACCCGGCCTTCGAATTCACCCATCATCAGCAGAAGTTTTTCGTTATTGAATGGGCGGCAGAAGTATTCATTGAGGGCGGCAAAAGCTGCAACCACAGAACTGGCGCTTGAACCCAGGCCGCTGCCGACCGGCAGATTTTTATTCAGGATAACTTGCAGGCCCGCCGGGCGAAGATGTTCGGGTAATTGCCCGACAAAGTATCTCGTGCATTGAAACACGATGTTGGCATCAGGGTCGGGGGGCAGTTTGTGCTGCCATGCACCCTGGCAAGAAAAATCAATTGACGAAGCGCCTTCTTCAATCGAAACGCAGTCGCCAAATAGTGAAGAATCTACGGGTGCCAGAGCCGCGCCGAGCAGATCAAAGCCGACACCGACGTTGCCAATTGATGCTGGAGCATAGACTGTTACACTCATAAGATTGTTTCCCGGGTCCAGTTGAGGGTGCGCAAAAGGTCAGCAAAGGCTCCGGCAGCTGTAACCTCGTTGCCGGCACCGTAACCGCGCAGCACGAACGGGATCGGCTGATAATAGCGGCTGTAGAACGCCAGCGCGTTCTCGCCATTTTTAACAGTGAAGAGCGGGTCATCAGCATCTATTTCGCAGATTCTGACGCGACACTCGGCGCCGTCTATTTCTCCGACGTAGCGAAGCCGTTTGTTCTGACGGCGTGCGGCTTCTACAAGTGCTTTTATTGCAGTATCAGCTTCAGGAAGTCTTTGCATAAACTCTTCGATGCTGCCTGAACTGTTAAAGCCCGCCGGCAAAACACTTTCGACCTTGATGTCGCTCAACTCATACTCGAAACCGACTTCCCGGGCCAGAATGAGAACTTTACGTGCCACGTCCATGCCGCTGAGGTCATCGCGTGGGTCGGGTTCGGTGTAGCATTTATCACGGGCGATGCGGGTGGCTTCAGAAAAGCTCATGCCCTCGTCGAGTTTGCCGAAAATGAATGAGAGCGAGCCTGAGAGAATGCCTTTGAACCGCTGCAGGCGGTCGCCTGCAAAAATCAACTTTTTAAGATTATCTATAACCGGCAACCCGGCGCCGACGTTGGTTTCATAAAGAAACTGCCGGCGCTGGCGCAGCGCGGTCTCGCGCAGCAGTTTATAGTAGGCGTAATCGCGGGTGTTCGCTTTTTTGTTCGGGGTTATGACGTGCAGGCCGGCGTTCATTGCTGCAACATAACTGTCGGCAACCGCCTGGTTGCTGGTGCAGTCTATCATTACCGGGTTAAGCAGTTGCTGCTCATCGACCCAGGCGAACATCGAGGTCAGATCGCAGGGAGTACCTTCTGAGGCAAGGCGGTCGCGCCATTTATCGAGATCGATACCGCGCCCGTCGAGAAGCATCTTTTTTGAGTTGGCGATGCCGCAGACTCTGATGGTAATCTGCTGTTCGTGCAGCATGCTGCGCTGCTGGTTGATCTGATTCAGCATGGCAGTACCGATGTTACCGCACCCGACCAGAAGAACGTCGAGATACTGTTGTACATCGAAGAAAACCTGATGACAGGCGGCCACGGCCCGAGAGCTGCGCTGCTGATCGATAACCACTGATATTGAGCGCTCAGAAGCCCCTTGAGCTATGGCGATGATATTAACGCCCGACTGAGCCATCGCCTTGAAGAATTTGGCTGCCAGGCCCTTGCGGGTGCGCATACCGTCGCCGATCAGAGAAACGATGGCGAGGTTGTGTCTGAATTCGACTGGTTCAAGAAAGCCGCTTTGCAGCTCGAGTTCGAATTCTTCGTGCAGTGCCTGATCGACCTTGCCGGCATTGACGCTGGCGATGCAGAAGCAGATGCTGTATTCAGAGGAACTCTGGGTGATCAGTGACACTGAGACCCCTGAGCGCGAAATAGCGCTGAATACGCGGCTGGCCATGCCCACCAGACCCTTCATGCCAGGCCCTGAAACATTGACCATCGTCTGTTTGTCGAGATTCGAAATAGCTTTGACCTGCAGGCCGCTCGTATCTGTTGCATCTGAAACCAGGGTGCCCGGGGCGGATGGGTTCAGGCTGTTTTTTATATAGCAGGGAATATGATATTGGGCTATCGGCGAGATTGTTTTTGGGTGCAGAACCTTGGCGCCGAAATACGACATTTCCATGGTTTCGCGGTAGCTCAACTGGGGCAGCAGGCGTGCATCAGGCACCAGATTCGGATCGACGTTGAAAACGCCATCGACGTCGGTCCAGATTTCGCAGGTGTCGGCTCGCAGGCAGGCAGCCATAACCGCTGCAGAATAATCAGAACCATTGCGCCCGAGAGTCACAGGTTTGCCGCTCTTGTCACCTGCCCCGAAACCTGGCATGATGAGAACCCGCGCCCCGGCAATTTCGGGGGTAGTGAAGTCTTTTCGGCTGGCTTCGATATCGACCATCGCGTCAAGAGTCGGGCCATAGGCCTTGAACATTTTGACCGGGTCGAGTTGCAGGGTTTGCAGATTATGGGCGAGCATTACCTGTTCCATCAGGGCGGCCGAGAGGTATTCGCCGCAGATAGCCACCGCAGCTGTGATGGTTTCGGAACATTCGCCGAGCATGGCAACCCCTTGCGAACGCCGGTTCCAGAAATCGACGCATTCGCGCAACCGCCTGGCCAATATCTGCTGTTGTTCGTTGTTGAGGCATGCCTTGCCCGCATCTGCAAAAAGATTGTTAAAAAGTGCTTCTACGCGCGATGAAGCGGCAGAATGATCTTTGCCCTGGCAAGCGTTGTCGATCATTTCGAGCAGACTGTTGGTAACGGTAGCCGGCGCCGAAAGAACGGTGGCCACCGGTTCGCTCGCCGCAGCCGCTCTGATCAGGTCTGCTGCCTGCGAAAACCTTTTCCAGTTCGCCAGTGATGTGCCGCCAAATTTGAGAACCTTCATCGTTGCCTCCTGTGCAGGGCCTTCAGCCTCAATTCAGGGGCAATTATACCATATTCTGAATTTCACGGCAGACAAAATGATGTCGGGCACATGCCGCCTGCTGTATCATTGAGAAGTTGATCTCAGTTAAGGATCAGTGGGTTATCGACTTTGGCAAGTCGCTGGCATACCTTGATCAGCTCATCAAAAGGCGGTATTGCCTCTGGAAAGGCAGCAGTGACCCTGGTGCGGATAGCCTCAGTGGCCAGCGGATCAGGATTCGACGGGAGCAAAACTTTTTTGAGTGCTGATTTGAACGAAACATCAGTGCCCGTAAGCTCTTTAATTTCTTTCAAGATGGCAGCGTCTTTGACCACAATGGCGAGACGCCCGATCAACACTTTTTTCTGAGTTTCAAGCAGCATTTTTTCGACAGGTTCAATTACCATAACGTACCCTCCGGAATCTCACATTTTAATTTCTCTGTTTTCAGCCTACAACGCCCGCCCCCTACAATGCAAGAAAAAACAACACTGCTACTCAGAGGCGAAAGTCTTAATAGGTTTTAAGGGTTAACGGAAAAAAAGCTTTTTATGCCCGAGGCAACGTTAAGGCTTTCATAAAACCATCTCTCACGCTACGATTGCTGAGATAGCTGGAAAATGAATGATTCCCATTGCGATTTATCAATTTTGCCTCAACTTTCCGAAGCCTGAGCCAATTAACAAAGCCTTGGATATGTGCTTTTAACTGATCTCCGGAATTTGAGAATAAAGACCAGTTGATATTTTCCGGGGATAAGTTGCACTGAACCGCTGCTTCTACCATCCATGCTCCTCCAAACGAAACAAAGGAATAAATGCCGTGCAATACTGGCAGCAAACCCAAGCCAAAATATGCACCTAAGGAGTTGCCTATTATTGCTGCACAATCGTCTGGTCTCGCTTGAACCTCTGGCAGGAAACGATTGCACAGCAAATCGGAAAATACGCCTAACATTTTTTTTGCACACCTGTTTCGGCCGTGTGGAGTTGCGATAACCAGTAAGCAGATGTCGAATCTTTTAAGTTCATTCAAAGTATCGAAAAAAATATCCCTTAAAACAACCGGCTCGGTTTTTGTTCGAGATAAATAAGTCTCTTTATCTATTGCCCCTCCGAGATAAATTATATAGACCTTACCATTCTCTTGGGTATTGATAGGCTCATACCAATCCGCAAAAACAGGATGACCAAACTCAGATTCATGGACAATAATCTTCCTGTGGCGAAACAATTCGCCGGTATTTTTTCTTTGAATCGCATCCTGTCCTAAGAATAGTCCACCGAACCAGTCTTTTGTTCGCTCCATTATCTTACGCATTTTAAAATACCTGAGAATATTTATAAACCCATTCAAACATTCGCGCCGGTGGTTCAGGCTTTCCTGAACAACACTATTATCCTGAGCCAGAGAGCAAAAATTTGAACTATTGCAGTTTGCTGTCGGGGTGGCATTGACGGAACTGGTTTTGTCTGTCTGCTCTATGCTGAACACGCCCCGGAACGGGCCAAGGAATCGTCTTTCAGGCGTCCAATCAGTGATAGCAAACACAATGTCAGAAAACGTGCCACTGAAATCGTTTTCCAGTGCATCCCGAAAATCGACAGCCGTTCGATATGGATCGTTGGCGAAGGCCCCACAGCCCCATGCGCCGAGAACGAGTGCCGTATAACCATAGCTCCTGGCAATGGCTAGTATCCTATGGATTCTGAGTTGCAAGAGGTTGCCTGCCTCGGGTTGGCCAATTGCCGGCTGGTATGGTGCAGCGCACGTCAGAAAGCTCAGCAACCAAAAATGTTCCAGGGCTGTTCCGTCATCCTTTCGAAAGATAGGCACATTCGGGGAATAAATAGTCCAGTCGGTTGAGTCAGGACGTGTTCGCTGCCGGGTAAGCGCTCAATAAACCGCTTCTTATAATTTATTGCCAGCTATGGCATTCTGCCTGCGTCAATCTTCCACAAGGAGTTTTTATGGCGCAGAAGAAATCAACGTCAGAACAGATCAAAAAAGCCCGCCGCTGGCAGCTACACCTTCAGACGTGGCGCGAGAGTGGCCAGACTCAGGTAGAATATTGCCGGGCAAACAACCTTGGCGTGAAAGCCTTTGGTTATTGGCTTCGCAAAGATCGCAAAACCAATAGTCCGGCACCGCTGCAACTCATCCCCGTTACCTTTAACGCGCAGCCCCAGGCGCACCCAGTCGAAAAAAGCTCTACCGGGTTGTATTTCAATTTTTCGGATCGGGCCCGGATCGAAATTTCCAGGGATTTTGACCGGGAAACCTTTTCTCAGATACTTTCAGTTCTGGCTCGCATATGATTTTTACCGGCAATGTCAAAGTTTACATTGCTCTCGGCGACGTCGATATGCGCAAGGCCATCGACGGCCTGTCGTCCATGGTGAGCGGCGTTATGCGCCTCGACGTTTTCGCCGGACACCTTTTCGCCTTCAGCAACCGGCGACGCAGCATGATCAAAATACTGTATTGGGATAAAAACGGGTTCTGTCTTTGGCAGAAACGGCTTGAAAAAGGTCGTTTCCGCTGGCCTTCAAGCAGGGAAGAAGTTTTACAGGTCGGGCAACGCGAACTGGCCTGGTTGCTTGAAGGCCTTGAAATCAATCAGGCATCTGCGCATAAGCAACTTGCTGTTTCTCATGTTTATTAAATGTTCTTCTGCTAAAAAACCATCTGAAACCTGCAGAAAATGCTGTACTTTGAGCTGTTGCGGTGTTATAATAATCCCCATGACACCGGCTCTTGATCAATATTTAAATGAAGACCCCATTCTGAAACGGATGGTTGATCAGGAGCTTAAGGAAAAAGACCAGCAGATTACACTTCTGAACGAAGAACTGAATTATCTCAAATCGCTGATCTTTGGCCGCAAAACCGAGAAAACCCCGCAACCAGACAACGGCATCCAGCCTCTGCTGCCATTTCCGCAGGAAGAGGCAGCACCGCAGATTCCAGCGCCAGAGCAAGCCAAAACCATCGAGATCAAAGCCCATTTAAGAAAGCGCGGTCGAAAGCCATTACCAGACGATCTTCCTGTCGAGGAAGTCGTTGTTGATATTCCCGACACCGATAAAACCTGTGCGTGTGGCTGCCAGAAAGCCAGAATCGGCGAAGAGACTGCCGATAAACTTGAATTTACACCGGCCAGGGCTCATATAATAAGAATCGTCAGACCTAAATATGCCTGCAGAAGCTGCGAAGGCACAGAATCTGAAGAACCTGCCGTTTCTATAGCACCGGTTCCTGAGCAGATCATTCCCAAAAGCTTTGCCACAGCAAGTCTTCTTGCTTATATCATCACTTCGAAATTCGTTGACGCACTTCCTTTTCATCGCCTCAGTGGCATGTTCAGCCGTCAGAAGATAGAAATCAGCCGCGGCATCATGTGCAACTGGGCAATTAAAGTTGCTAAGGCTCTGAAGCCGATTAATGAGCTTTTCGAAGAGATGCTTCTGACCTCCAGCTGCGTAAATGCGGACGAAAGTCGCATGCAGGTTCTCAAGGAACCGGGTCGAAAAGCCACCGATCAATCATGGATATGGGTTTTTCGCGGCGGGGGCACCGGAAAAGCAACAGTTTATTTCCATTACAGCCCGAGTCGCGGCGGAAAAGTAGCTGACGAAATACTCGCGAAATACAAAGGCTACATTCAGACCGATGGCTATTCTGGCTACAACTTTATTTCGTCCAGGCCGGGACAAAAGCATCTGGCTTGCTGGGCGCATGTGCGCCGGAAATTTTTCGATTCAATAAAGGCTGCCGGCGAAGGGGCAGAGCCTGGCATAGCCCACGAAGCTGTTGCTATAATCAACAGTCTGTACAAAATCGAAAAAGACGCCCGTGTGAACGGGTTGAATCCTGATGCAATACATAAAATACGCGATCAGCAGGCAAAACCAATTCTGAAAAGTTTCAAAGCGAAACTTGAAACATGTAAGAAAACTGTGGTTCCCAAGAGTCTGACCGGCAAAGCCGTGGCCTATGCACTCAATTTATGGGACAGGCTCATAGTCTATCTCGAAAACGGAGAACTGCAGATCGACAACAACAGCGCCGAAAACGCCATCAGGCCTTTCGCTGTCGGAAGAAAAAACTGGTTGTTCGCCGATACCGTCGATGGTGCAATGGCATCAGCAGTTTTATACAGCATAATCGAAACAGCCAAGGCAAACCGCCTTGAACCTTATTGGTATCTGCGGTTTCTTCTGGAAAAGGCCCCCGGCTCAAAATCAAAAGAAGATTTCAGAAGCCTGATTCCGCAGAATGTCGATCGGCAGCTGATAATGAATATGCAACAGAATCACATCAATTCAGGGGGCACGCCCTCCTGAATTTTCAAGAGGCGTTTAAATTCGCGCTTACGCTGCCGGTGCGATTCATACATCGGGTCTCCTGCCGGTGTCTGGTAAAGGGCACTGGATCGACAAAGCACTTCTTCCTGGGCTTTTGCGCCACCCAGAAATCCTCCGCCAGGCTGAACACCGTTGGCGAAATTGAGGGCAAGGGGGTTCAGGCCTCTTTCCGCGAGGCGGTATGCCGCTCCCATGGTTGTTTCATTGCTGACCTGCACCCGCGTTTCAGAGCATACGATTTTTTTCTGATTTGGAAGTGGGGTATGCGGAGCGATGCTGACCTTCCCGGAACAGGCTGTCTGCACAGCATTTTGCCAATCAACCCGCCGACCGGTCTCGGCAATATAATAACCCTGACGCAAAGCTTCGAGTGTAGACCGACCCAGAGTCACAGCGTCATCTCTCGAAATATCCAGTTCCTGCCGTCGCAACGCGGCCATATCAGGAAAGTCAAGGCATGGTAGCAGCTGAAGCTTTGGCATGATAGAGCCCCCTCATTGCATCATTATTTTTTGTAACCAATAATTAGCCGATATGGCTAGTCTTTTAGCATACAAATATGTAATTGTAGAGCAACTTGCAAGATTCTACCGGCAAGGCAAACGCACCCCATTTTCAGAAGCAAGATATTTTCTCAAGGTAGTTTACATACACTATGCTTTTTTTGTGAAACATTGCAATAAGCTGAGGCAAAAACTTCAACTTAAGGGCATCTAAGAGCATTGAACGACAACCTGTGCTGCCGGGCATATTCCCTGCCTGCCTGTAGAAGTTCTTCGTCTATCGACAGAGTGATATTTTTCATCTTTTTCTACCTCACACATATTACGTGCAGGTAATTCCTGATTGTCAAGAAAAGGCGATTTAAATAATAGTTTAATGCTCCTGCTGTCTTCATTCCTTAAGGCTTTTCGGCAGGGGGGTAAGACCAGGGGGGTTCGCTACGGCTGATCTGATAATAGCAAAATTTTCCCGACGACTCAGATGCCCGGAAATACGCGGAACTGACAGGATTTTTGAAAAAGTGGAACTGTCGGGACGTTTTCAAAACTGGTATAGTCGGGCTTTTTTAACTGTTTGGTTCTGGGTCTGGGTCAGACCGTTGAAACAGAATTTTACCGGTTCGGGCGATATCTTCGACAAGGGCTGGGTTATCGATCTGCTCTAGAATTGAAAGATCGATTTTCCAGGGTAGCATCAGGTCGTCGAGCTGGCCGGCCAGCTTTAAGAAATCAGTAAAATCGATCATACCCTCGATCGTCATGTCTATGTCGGAGGTGCTACGGTAGATTCCGGTTGATCTTGAGCCATAAAGAATGACCTTTTTAACTTGTTGAAATTGTTGAAAAACCCGGCAAATTTTTAATAGAGCATCTTCTGGCAGACCATGGGTGATGGAAGAGTTCAGCATTTTTGCTTCAATTCGTGCATTTTTACCAGAAAACTGCGAAAAAGCGGCGCATAAACACGTGCAGTGGCATCTACGATCAGGTCGGCAACATGCTGATTGTAGGTATGTGTGGTCAGGTTTCTGCTTTGGATCATTGCCATCCATGTTTCGCCATCGGGAATCAGGCCATTAGCAAATGCCTCGCGCGTTGCGTCACGTGACCCGGTGATATCAGAAAAACCTTGCCAGACAAGGTAGTCTTTCATGAGGTTCCAGGCCAATTCATGGGTAAATTCAAATGCCTGAATCAGACCCTGCTTTTCGAGATCTGACAAGCTACGGGTTTTCATCAGGTCAACCGCGTTTTCAAGCTGGGTTAAAGCCTTTTCGAAACTGTTCAGTCTTTTTTGCCATCGGGTAAGTTGCTCTGTCATAAATTGCTCCCGGTCAAATTTAACATAAGCAATAATTAATGACTACCAAATCAGTAACTCAAACCTGATGCATCTTTTCGTGGTGGCGCGGGCGGTTTGCTGCTTGTTGGCAATTGAAGTGTCAAACTTCAAAAACGCCGGTGTCTTTTTTGAATTTAAGAGCTTCTTCTTTTGACCAGCCACCGGCAAGTGAATCCAGATCGTGATACTCATTGAAAACTTTTTCGCGATCAAGACAGGTGACTTTTTTTAAAGCCATAATCAGCCACTGATTAATGCTCATTCCGGCTTTACCGGCCATAGTTTTAATCATCTTATCCAGATTTTCATCGATTCCTCTTATGGTGACGGTTTTCATAGCAACCTCAACTATAGGCTTTCACCATAAGCATACGTTTTGCATTTACAAAGTGCACCTATAATTGAAATAAACAAACCTTACCCCGATGCTCTTCGGCAGGTGTTAAAGACGTACAATACGTTACGATCGAAGAGGATAAAGATTTTACGGAAAGGCTCTAATGACAGCCAGAATAAAACAGAAATAAACCATGCATTCTGAAAAACAGGGCAGGAAAGTCCGACATTTTGCCTGATGAAGATGAAACGGTGTGCCTGCTGTTTGGCGATGGTTTAGGCGGTGTGCGCTATCGCCAGCTGCTGGCTGATTGCGTAGGCGGTTGTGTGAAAGGCAGATGCGACATCATGGATTGTTCTGCCATGTTGGGCAAAAGTCCTTAACAAAGATACGGGTGGGAGCGCGATAAGATTCGTTGTTGACATGCGGTTGGCGGGGCCGGTAAACTGAGGCACAAATTTACAGACAGGGCACAGAGACACAGCATGAGCAGATTGAAATTCAGGGTTGAGGCGCAATGCGGCGGCACGCGAGCCAGGGCCGGGCGCTTCAAGACGTTGCACAGTGAAGTAATTACCCCGGTTTTTATGCCGGTTGGAACCAGGGCCACGGTTAAAAGCCAGACGATCGAGAGTTTGAAGGCGACCGGGGCGCAGGTGCTGCTCGCTAATACTTATCATCTGCTGCTGCGGCCCGGGCCTGAGGTTTTTCGCAAGTTTGGCGGCATTCACCGTTTCATGAACTGGGATGGCTCAGTGCTCACCGATTCGGGTGGCTTTCAGATTTTTTCGCTGCACCACGCCCGCGAAATGACTGAAGAAGGGGCGCGTTTTCAAAGTTATATCGATGGCAAGAGCTTTTTTTTGTCGCCCGAACTGAGCATTGAAACACAAAAAGCCATCGGGAGCGACATCATGATGGTGCTCGATCAGTGCATTGCATCAACTGCCGGCCACGAAGAGGCGAAAACGGCGATGGAACTGACGCACCGCTGGGCGCTGCGCTCACTGGCGGCCCGTGGCGACTCGCCGCAGGCGTTATTCGGCATCGTGCAGGGTGCCTGCCACCATGATCTGCGCCGGCAGAGTGCTGAATTTTTAAGGGAACAGCCATTTGACGGTATGGCGATCGGCGGTCTGGCGGTTGGCGAAACCAGTGATTTACGCTATGAATTTACCGGCCTGGTAGCTGAAATGCTGCCCGACCATCTGCCGCGTTACCTGATGGGGGTCGGCACACCGCTCGATATTCTTGAGGCGGTGCATCGCGGCGTTGATATGTTTGACTGCATTATTCCGTCGCAGCTTGGGCATCGGGGCACGGTTCATACCTCGCACGGCAAAATGCAGATGCGGCGAAGCGTTTATAAATTTGCCGAAGAGCCCCTTGATTCAGCCTGCGACTGCCTCGCCTGCCGCAATTATTCGCGGGCCTACCTGCATCACCTGATTAAATCAGATGAACCGCTCGGCTGGCATCTGCTGGTTACCCATAATCTGGCCTTTTATCACCGATTGATGGCTGCAATGCGCGAACATATCTTCAATGGAACCTTTGTATCGTTTTATGAAAAGATGCGGGTTGAGCTGGCCCGCGATGATGAAGACAACCCCGGCACGCCGCCGCGCCGCAATCAGATACGCATTCCGAGGCTCGGCGATTATGAGGTTCATTTTAACCCGAAAGGGTTTGCCAGCATCAAACAGATCAGCTCTGGCGAAATCATGCATTCGGTTAACCCGCCGGCCGAAGAGGCCGAAAAAGTCTATATTGAGCAGTCGCATCTGGCACATCGGCTGTTAAAAACTTCGCAAGCAAATAATGAGAATGAGCTGGTAGTCTGGGATGTCGGGTTGGGAGCTGCCTCAAATGCCATGGCTGCCGTGCGCTGTTTCGAAAAGCTCTTAGCAGAAAAGGGTAGTGAAGACATCCGTCGAATGCGGCTGATCAGTTTTGAATGTGATCTCGACCCGCTGGCGCTGGCTTTTCGCAATAACAAGAATTTTCCGCACCTGTTTCATGGTGCACCGGCAAAGCTTCTCGAAAAAAGCCGCTGGGAGCACAGTTCTGGCCTCTGCCAATGGGAACTCTGCAAAGGTGATTTTCTTGAACTGTTCGAGCAGGCGGCAGTGCCTGATCTGGTGTATTTTGACCCCTTTTCGGCGAAAACCGATACCTCGTTCTGGACCTACGAAACCTTCGCACGCCTGTTCAAGCACTTTAATGATGCGAGGGCCGAGCTTTATACCTATTCGACTTCAACTGCTATCAGGGCGGCACTGCTGAGCGCCGGCTTTTTTGTGGCGAGCGGCATTGGCACAGGGCCGAAAGAATCGACCACTATCGCCTTCAGTTGTTTGCAGGCTCACGCAAGGCATCTGGCGGCACCGGCTTTGCTCGGTCAGGAATGGCTGGCACGCTGGCGGCGCAGCGGTTCGCCTTTCCCGCGCGGTCTGGTTGAAGAAGACAGGGCCGCATTTGGTGCACGCCTCGAAAAACATGTGCAGTTTGCTTGAAGAATGCGCATCAAGGCATTAGAATCATGAAAGCGACTTTGGCTGCCCGGCGAACGAAAAATTGCGGCAATGCCGCCTGGTGCAGGCGATGTCAGCGAAATTTGAGGTGAGGATTACCATGAAGAAACTATCTGTGATTATTTTAACTTTCGCCATTCTGATTGGCCTGGCGACGACGGCTGATGCGAAGCTCTGCATCGGCTGCAGTGCTGAATTGCCTGATAATGCCACTTTTTGTGCCGGGTGCATGACGCCGCAGCCGAAGGCCGCTAATTTAACCGGCAAACAGCAGAAAACGGTTGATCTGCGCGAGCAGATCATGGAATTATTCGCATTTCTCGATGAATACGAGGGCTATTTTCAGCAGGACATTCAATATCTGAACGTGCTCGGCAAAATGCCTGAGGTTAAAACCCGTTTCGAGAACGCTGCTGCGCGTTATAAAAGGCTTGAGCCGCGATTGCCCGAGGAATTAACCATTCTTGCCCAGGTTTATGCTGCCAAATACCAGCTTTTTGAGGGCATTACCGGGGTTATGAAAAACTTGCGTCTTGATAGTGGCTATAAAATGGCGATTCTCAAATCAAGTCTGGTGGTAATGACGCTCTACAATGAAGTTATCAATGGTTTCAGAACGCCGAAAACCTACGGCAAGACAGAACTTGCAGCGCTGAAAAAGCAGGTTGGCAATATTCCGAAACGGACCCAGAAATACACGGTTACCGCAAAATACCTCAAACTGGGCGAAACGAAGGTGCCAGGCGGCGAGAAGGTTATGGTGCTTGGCATTCAGGGGAAACGTGCCGCGGTTCTTTATATGGGGCCGAGCATGGATAACAACGCTGTCGAGGGCATGGTTGGCTTGCGTGAGTTCGAAAAACGCACGACCTGGAAGCGCGAGAACGAGTTTTTCTTTGACTGAGAATTCAATGAAACTGGCGCTGTTCGATTTTGACGGCACTATTACCACACACGACAGTTATCGTGATTTTTTGCTGTTTGTCGCTGGCAAGTTGCGTTTTGCCATGCTGATCATGCGGCTCAGCCCCTGGTTAATTGCGTGGTTGACCGGGCTGGCCGACAATCAATCGGTTAAGCAGAAAACCACGGCGATGTTTATTGGCGGGATGCGCCGGGAACGCTTTGACGAGCTGGCGAGGGCTTTTGTTAAGCAGAAACTCGGGGCAATTGTCAGGCCGGCGGCCCTCGAAAAGATCCGCTGGCACAAGAATCAGGGGCACCGTGTGATTGTGGTTTCGGCTTCGTTCACCGACTATCTAAAGTTCTGGTGTGCCGAGCACGAGCTTGAAGTGTTATCCACCCGGCTTGAAGAAATAGATGGCTGCCTGACCGGGCGGTTCGCGACTCCCAACTGTTTTGGCCCCGAAAAGGTCAGAAGAATCAGGGAATTGCTTTGTCTAGAAGATTACGAAACTATTTATGCTTACGGCGACTCACGTGGCGACCGCGAGATGCTCGAAATTGCCCATGAAAAGGGCTATCGTGTCTTCTGACCCTGACTGCAAGCCAAAAGCATCTATGAGCTTAAGTCGTTTAATGAACCATGCAAAAACAAAAAGACTCTGTTCGACGGCCCGTCTTCTCTCCGAGCCTGTTTATGGTTTATTAGAGGGGGGCTTTAATTATGCGGTAATCAATAAATGGCCAACGCGATGAATGAGTTTAAACTTATTTTTGTTTGGCTGGTATGTACTGTAAAACAATCCTGAGGTGAATGTATGCGCAAAATTGTGTTTCTTTTTACTGCTCTGGTGCTGCTGGCATGTTCAACGCTCTGGGCAGCTACACCATTCACTGAGTCAAGCGTAAAAATTGAAGGTCGAGGTGACCCGGGCGGTTCGGCCAATACTGGCGTGGTTAACCTTACGGGCGCCCAGCGCCTCAATGTGCGCACCGCCCCGGGTGATGCGATTGTCGGGCAACTTAAACCCGGTGACAAAGTCAAGATCGTTGGTACAAGCGGCGATTGGTATAAGATTGAGTTTTTTGGCGAAACTCGTTATGTTTCAAAGGAATTCATCAAAACAGCCTCAGCCGAGCCTGCTAAACCCCCGACCGAAAAGAAACAACCGCCAGCCGCAGCCCCGGTAAAATCCTGGACCGGCAAAGTTCAGACCAATGGTGCCACTCTGAATGTACGCACCGGGCCATGGGGCACAATAATCGGAAGCCTTGCCGACAATGCAACCGTTAAAGTGATTGGCCAGACCGGCGATTGGTACAAAATCGATTACCAGGGCAAAACCCGCTATGTTCATAAAGATTACATCGCCAATGCCAATGCTCCCAGGCAGACAACCAGAACCGCTTACGTCAATACGGGTGGTGCAACCCTTAACGTGCGTTCCGGGGCATGGGGCGCGATTGTGGGCAGCCTTTCAAACGGCGCCCAAGTTACCATAGTCGGCGAAAGCGGCGACTGGTACAAAATTTCGCATGGTGGCCAGACAAGATACGTCCACAAAGATTATATCGCGAACAAAAAACCTTCGGTCGCTGCACCTCCCAGCAGTGGCTCATCAGGGGCAACCTACAAGGCCTCGGTAATCGGCAAAACCCAGGGCGACGGCACTGTCGCCGGCGCAATTACCTGGGCTCGCGACCAGATCAACGGCACAAAAAATGGGGTCAATTCAAACAAC
>DAOPYA010000073.1:0-21368 GCA_035352635.1 Candidatus Rifleibacterium sp. | reverse complement strand
CCATAAAACCAGATTTTTTTTAATCGTTCAAGAAGGGGTTCCCTGAGCGCTTACATTGCACCTGATGAAATAAGGAAAAAGGGCAAGGTTCCGACCAATGGCAGCCTGTTCTTTACGATTTTTCAGACTTTTATGTGCGAGAACACCGACAGCAAGGTTCTGACGCTTGCTAACAGCGTTCAGAAGCCGGCGACACCGTATTACAATTTCGGCGAATACCCGCCCGATTTCTTTGACCTGATCATAATCGACGAGTGTCACCGGGGCGGCGCCCGCGATGAGAGCAACTGGCGCGGCATTCTTGAATATTTTGCCCCGGCGGTGCAGCTGGGCCTTACCGCGACGCCAAAACGCAAAGACAACGTCGATACCTACCTTTACTTCGGCAGCCCGGTCTACATCTATTCGCTCAAGGAAGGCATCAATGACGGCTTTCTGACGCCTTTCCGACTGAAGCAGATTTCAACGACTCTCGATGATTACGTTTATACCAGCGACGACAGGGTTGTTGAAGGCGAGATCGAGGCCGGCAAACGCTACGACGAAGATGACTTCAACAGAATCATCGAAATCAAAGAACGCGAAGCTTACCGGGTTAAACTGTTCATGAGCCAGATAAACCAGCAGGAAAAGACCCTGGTATTCTGTGCCACCCAGCTGCACGCCCTCGTGGTCAGAGATCTGATCAATCAGCTGAAAACCAGCACTGATCCTGATTACTGCCAGCGGGTTACCGCCAATGACGGTGCCCTGGGTGAGCAGTATCTGCGCGAGTTCCAGGACAATGAAAAAACGATACCGACGATCCTGACCACTTCAGAAAAGCTGTCGACCGGTGTCGATGCCCGCAATGTCCGAAATATTGTGCTGATGCGGCCGGTTAATTCGATGATCGAGTTCAAGCAGATCATCGGGCGCGGCACCAGACTGTATGATGGCAAAGATTACTTCACGATCTACGATTTCGTTAAGGCTTATTATAATTTCCAGGACCCGGAGTGGGACGGCGAACCGCAGGAACCGGAACCCTGTAAAAAGTGCAGCAGCTACCCCTGTGTCTGTGAAAAGGCGCCGCCAAAGCCCTGCGAGACCTGCGGGAAGCGGCCGTGCGAGTGCCCGAAAGAACCATGTCATAAATGCGGCCAGCGCCCCTGTGTCTGCGTCAAAAAGGCGAAAGTAAAACTCGCCAGCGGCAAGGAACGCACGATTCAGCACATGATGTGCACCAGCTTCTGGCACCCTGACGGCACGCCGATGTCGTCGACCCAGTTCCTTGAAGCTCTTTACGGCAGGCTGCCAGAGTTTTTTAAAGATGAAGACGAGCTGCGCAAAATATGGAGCGCCCCCGACACCCGCAAACAACTCCTGGAAGGGTTGTCAGAAAAGGGTTTCGGTTACCAGCAGCTGGCAGAAATGCAGAAAATCATCGAGGCCGAGAACAGCGATCTCTTCGATGTTCTTGCCTATGTCGCGTATGCCATGCCGACTCTGACCAGAGAAGAGCGGGCCACCAGAGCGCGGGCCGCCATCAAGGAAGAGTTCGACTCAAAGCAGCAGACCTTTCTTGAATTCGTTCTCGCCCACTATGTCAGCGCCGGTGTCGAAGAACTGTATCAGGAAAAACTGGCGGCCCTGCTGCAGCTGAAATATCACGGCTCGATCGCAGACGCTGTCGCCGACCTCGGCCGCCCCGAAGACATCGGAAAAGCGTTCGCCGGCTTCCAGAAACACCTCTATCAAGAGACCCGGTGAGTCATAAGTTGGCTTTGAAAAAGGTGCAAGCCTGTTATTGCCCGAAAGCGAAGAGCCCTGAAACCATAAGGGTTTCAGGGCTCTTTTTCTGAGCGGAAACGGGGTTTGAATTATAAGTTAATAATATTTTCTGTGGCTTGATTCAGCTTGCGGCTCGCTCGTCTTTGTCAACTTTTTGCCAACAATCATTCGAATGAAATGATCAGTCTTTTGCCAAGAGCAGCAGCAGCCCGCTCAAGCTGCTTTAGCGTTGGCGAATGCTTTGGGTTTTCGAGCCGCTGAACGACGGGCCATGTAACTCCGAGTGTTCGTGCCAGATCTGCCAGCGGCTTTCCCTGTCGGGAAAACTTGACTAGAAGGGCTGCCTGAACTGCAGCTGCTGGCGCGATTTTGTATTTATGCCTGCCGGCGGTTGGGCGGGGAATCTCATCGTCATTTTCAAGTCTGATCGAAAGCATTGTTGTCAGTATTTCTTCTGCATTGTGAAGACATTCTTCTATCGTTTCACCGCAGGTAAAGGCTTCTTCAACATCAATGAACTGAGCTATGTAGCCGTGTTCTTCGCCCGGCTCAATACGGCAGGGGTATTCAAAATTCATATAATTTTTTCTCCTGTCTGTTTCTCGATCATTCTGATGAATTTCGGGTCAAAATCCTTATTTCCATGAAATGGAATTGGAATCGATCGCTTGCCAGGCTTTGTCATTATCTGGTGACTTCCACTGGTCCGCTCATGCTTCCAGCCTTAAGCCTCAAGAATTTTTATAAGTTCTATTGGTCTCATATTATTATGATATTACAAAAATGTAATATCTGCAGGGTGGCGGTAATGACTCCAGGCTATTAATCCAGTTCTGTGACCAATGGAAAATGCTCCAGGCACAGGCCCTTCATTGACGGTGGGGATGATAAATGTCTGTCGGTCAATGAAGGAGAAGAATCGGCAAGCTCAAGAACTTATTGAAAGTGAAATCCGACAAGATAACTGGCGGCGAAATTTGCTTATAATAAGGAAGGCCGTCGGAAGTCCGACGGCCTTCGCCTATGCTAAGCGGGAAATGTGGTCGGGATCATGTACTTTAAAAGGCTGTTTAAGACGCTTTTATGTGTTAAGTAGAAAATAATTGTCAACATTTTGTCAACAATAAACTCTCAGCTCTTTACCGGAAGAAACTCCAGTTTTAACTTCATGCCCAGACCTTTGGCAAGGCGGCGCAAGGTGCGCAATGAAGGGTTTGCGTTGCCGTTTTCAAGTTTGCTGATGTCAGCCTGTGTTATGCCAGTTCGCTCAGAAAGCTCTTTCTGTGTTAAACCGGTTTCCTTTCGGGCGTCGATCATCGCCTGGATGATTGCAAATTCAGGTTCAAGAGCATCGTATTCCGCCTTGAATTCTGGGTTTTTCATTTGTTCTTTGAGGAAATCATCAAAATCAGTCATGTTTACTCTCCTTTCGGCCAAGATATTCAGCGCGGTAGCGCTTTGCCCGTTCAATTTCCGACACTGGGGTTTCCTGTGTCTTCTTCACAAAGCCGTTTGTAAGAACAACTCTGCGGCCAACAAAGAAGAAGTAAAGCACACGGGTTATATCAGTCGCGACCTTTGCTCTCAGCTCAAAAATGCCATCGCCCAGAGGCTTAGAATATGGTTCTCGGAGTGCCGGGCCGTTCTTCTGAAGCATAACGGTGGCGCGGACAATCTTGGCCTTCATTTTTACATTGAGGCTGTTTAAAAAATCTTTAACAGGCTTAGTTCCGTCCGCCTGGCTATAGAAAACTATTTCAAAGTCTCCCACTATCCCGCCTCATTTTCGTTAAAGTTCGTCCTGTATTAAGAATATATGTTTTAACGTATTAAGTCAAATGTCGTCCACCTGTTCTCGCCTTTTTATTCGATTTTATTCTGCTCCTTCAACGTGTCAGCATCTATGATGGCTTATCCTCGATGCTTATGCAGAAGGCCTGGCTTGATTTTGCAACTGTGCAAGCGCCTCTTGCACAAATCCCCTGATACCGAAAAATAGCGTTGCTATTTTTCGACCGCCCTCTGTGTTAATATAATGTGAGACAAAAGCCTTCCAGATTGATTTGGAGCAAATGAATTTTCCTGACGACCAAGCAACCTTGAAAGCTGTCAGATGGAACTGCGCTTGATTATGAATTAAATGAATGCTAGAAACTAAAAGAGGTAAATACTTTTGCATACAAATTCATACACAAAAGCCCATGTTTATGAAGGAATTGAATCATCTGTGCTTACTGAAAGAAAGCGAAGAGCCCTGAAACTATTATGGTTTCAGGGCTCTTTTTCTAAGCGGGAAACGGGGTTCGAACCCGCGACCCTCAGCTTGGGAAGCTGATGCTCTAATAAAGAGTTTGAGAAGCAAGCTGGATTAATCTGTCTAAATTAGGCCACTAATTAGGCCACTTTTTGTGGGAAAGGCCAATTATGGCGGATTATCTAAAGTCTGTTGCAGGTGTCTATTATTACTGGCGGAAAGTGCCGTTGGACTTAGTGAATTCTTTTCGGCAGACTCATTTAAAAGTATCTTTGCGAACACGGAACAAAAGAGAGGCTTATGAACAGACAGTTCACCTGTCTTTATGGTGTAATCGCATATTTGCAATAATGCGATCACAGGCGTTTGAAGCCGATGAAATCGATAAAATGCTGGCAAATGCGCCGTTTAAAATGAACTTACACAATGCTGCAAAGGCAGACACTGGCACCACACAGAAATTGCCTACCATTCAGGCATTGTATGAAATTTATGAAGCTGAACATTTGCGTGCAGGTCGCTGGCGCGAAAAAACACGCACAGACCAGCGCCAAATGATCCGAATCTTAATTGAGTTGCTAGGTGGCAATATATCGGTTAACAGCATTAACAGGCAAATGTTATTGCAAATACGAGAGCAGATTTGCCGGTTGCCACCAAATTTGACCAAAGATAAACGATTCAGAGGTATGCCGCTGGCCGCCATATTGAAACAAAGCGATTACAAGCCTATGAGTCATACCAGGGCTTATAGAATTGTTTCGAATCTGGCCGCCTATTTAAAATGGGCGTTTAATCACGGATATGTTGATAGCGATGTGTCGTCAGGCTTATATATGCCAAAAAAGCGCGAATCAAGGCAGAATGAAGAACGTGAAATCTATTCAGTCGATGATTTAAAGCGATTGTTTGCAACTAAAGTATTTATAGGCAATGAAGCCATTGACCGACCAGAATGCTTTTTTTTGCCGCTGCTGGCCTTATACACAGGGGCGCGGCTCAATGAGCTGGCTCAGTTGTACATAGATGACATCCAAGAAATCGAAGGCATTTACTGCATTAACATTAATGATAACAGCGACAAGGTGTTGAAAAACCCCGGCAGTCGCCGTATCGTGCCCATTCACCCGTTAATAATAAACATTGGCTTTGCAGATTACGTGGCGGCCATAAGAAAACTAAACTATCCACGATTGTGGATGAACCTGAGCCATCGTGAAGACAGTTATGGCAAGAAATTCAGCGCATTTTATCAGCGGTTGAACCGCAAACATGTTACTGATAACCCGCGTAAAGTTTTTCATTCGTTTCGGCATGGCTTTGCTAATGCCCTTAAACAAAATGCTGTCAGGTCAGAAGTCATTGCAGAATTGCTTGGTCATGCCCACGGGTCGATTACGCTAGACCGGTATGGCAAGCCCCTCGGCGTTAAAATGCTGTATGATGCTGTCAAAACAATCAGATTCCCAGTTCCAGAGCGAACTTTAAAGCACACAGCAATTGCTATCATCAAAAATCTTAAAACATAATGATTAGCTGCAATTGTCATTCAGCGTTTGTGTTGCTGATGTAATCATTGTTGCCCGTCAGAGTAGCCATTATCAATGCTGATTTTGGGAACAAGTTCATATTATGACAGCCCGGTTTTGCCCTTTTTATCGGCGCAAATATGATCACAACAGCCATTGAAAGACGCGGTTTTAAACTCTTTGTGTTGTTTTGATATGCTCTGACCTGGTCTTTTAGTTCATTCGTGACGAAATTTTTTTCCCAGGGGGTTAACCTCGGGAAATGTGGCACACCCCGTAAAGTATTAAATCGGAGGTGTAACATTATGGCATCGAATGAATTTATTCATGTACGCGTAGACAATGAGCTGAAAACAGATGTTGAATACATTCTAGACGAGCTTGGATTAACAACTTCACAGGCTGTGCGTTTGCTTTTCCAACAGATAAAGCTATGGCGAAGATTACCATTTTCCGTTGATTTGCCGGTAGAGAACCTGGCCAAGGTGAAAGAAACGTTTCAATCTGCACAGCAAAGCATTCTGACCGAAGAAGAGTTGCGCAAAGTAACACCGTTTGTTATGCAGATTTTACGGGCAAAGGCTAAAAATGTTCCATAAAAACCAGACTACCACCGGGGTCTTTTTACTGCGTCCCAGGTGGATTCGCTCGCCAGAGGCGTGGGGCGTAGTCGGGGGCTATTTTTTAGACTTTACAGATTTGCGTTCTATTGTTGATACCCTTGCTCGTGCAATTTTTATTGCATCATGCAGCTTCTTTTGCAATGTTTCAACCGGTGGCAGTTCTGTAAGATACTCTGCAACGTGAATGCCGGCTTTCCCTAGCTCCAGAAGTTCAACAACTTCATCAGATTTACCTGCACAGAGTATTAGTCCAAGCGGCGGCGCTTCTTCTGGCTGGCGTTCATTTTTATCCAGCCAGCGAAGGTATAGCTCCATCTGACCTTTGTATGCAGCTTTAAATGCACCATATTTCAATTCTATAGCAATTAAGCGACGAAGTTTGCGGTGATAAAATAACAGATCCAGGTAAAAATCTTCGTTGGCAATTTGAATTCGCTTTTGTCTGGCAACAAATGTAAAGCCGTCGCCAAGCTCCATGATGAATGAAGCCATTTCACGCAGAATAGCGGTTTCTACATCTTTTTCGCCAAAAGTGTCGTGCAGCTTCAGGAAATCTAAGACATACGGATCGCGAAATACTAGGTCTGGTGTCAGCTTATCTTCGTTGCGTAGTTTTTCAATTTCCTTCGCAATGACCTGTTCGGGTTTTTTGGCAACTGCTGTGCGCTCATAAAGCATGCTATCAATTTTGGTCTGCAAGGTTCTGGTGCTCCAACGTTCAACTCTGCACATTTCTGCGTAAAAATCCCGCTGTAGAGAGTCTTTGAGGTAGATAATGCTGACGAAATGTGACCAGGTCAATTGTCTCATCAGTGCTGAGACAATTTGCTCATCCGGGTAGACTTCAGAAAACCGGATCATGTGCAGCAAGCTTTTGCCACTGAATCCACGGCCAAATTCAGCGGTCAATTGTTTACTCAGCGCTGAAACTATTTTTTCTCCATACTCAGCGCGTTGATTAGCAAGAATTTCTGTGCGGATGCGCTTGCCAATATTCCAATACAGAGCCACGAGACCAGCATTTACAGCTTGACTGATATTGTGCTTGGTTTGCTCAATAAGCTGTCGCAGGTCTATCAACAGCTTTTGATCATTAACCTCTGGCGTGGCCGGGTGAGACGATTTCTTGGTAACAGTTAGTTTTTTTGCACTCATAACAACCTTACAACGTGGTTTGTGGTTTGATGAGCCAGCATAACATCGTTTTTTCAATATGGCACTGGCAATTATCTGCCGGAAGCAATATTATATCACAAGCACAAAATGTGTCGGTGAGATGCTTTAAATATGGAAGTGGCACGGATTCCGCAACAATATGGCTTCTACAGCTTTTTGCCAAAATCGCTTAGAGAGCGGTTTATTGTAAAATATCCGGGCTTGTCAAAGAACCCGTCATACTGGCGCATGTTTATATTTTTGTTGTCGCCAGCTTCAACAGAAGGAAAGCCCAAAATTGTTTCAGCAAAGTTATGTGCAGCTATAGAAGGGAAGTTTGCTCAACTGGCATCACGTAACTACAATGCAAAAAAATTTCTTGAGCAGTTCAAACGTGATGTTTTACCTGGATTTGAGTATGAAGAAGCCCGTCACGTAAAGAAAATTGCAAGAACCGTAAAAACTACTGGCATTGAACGGTGTGATTATGACGCATGGGATGACTTCATGAGTTCTAAAATAGAGGCTCATGGAACAAGCAACTACCGAACATTTTGCCGCAATAATCCGATTGTGTATGCAGAAACCGGGTATCTATTAACGCGCAAAAGGCTGGAAGCAACTATTGATTCAAATGCTCGCGCATTGATTGACTATGCTCGGTTGTCATCGGTTTCAGATGAAGTTATCAAGATGATAGAATACCATGCCGCAATGCCGCTGGGGTTGTATACTCGTAGAGCCAAAAAAAACTACCAGAAAATTGTGTCTGCATTTCAGCGATTGAGGCCGCAACAACAGCAACGAGCGCAATTGCATCGACTCTTATCTGAGAATGTTAAACCAATTTATAGACACGCCCCCAACACGCGGCGGCTCGTTCCTGGCTCTTTCCCGCACTGGACAAGCACAAAACGAGAATTGACACATGCTTTCTTTGCTGGTGATGTAAATCTGGATTTGTCGTATGCTCACCTGGCATTCACAAATAAAAATCTTTGGCCATTGTAAAGCCCTATGTTTACTTGGTTCTTGACAGAACTTTGTTTTTTCAGCGTTGATTATGAATCAAATGCTGGAGGTGAGTGGAATGGGTAAGCAGATAGCGATTTACACTCGGGTAAGTTCAAAAACGCAAGATCACGCCAGTCAGTTAGCGGATCTACAAAGCTGGGCAGCAAATCAAAAAATGCCAGTTGTCTGGTATGAAGATACTGCGACGGGAACAAATATGAATCGTCCGGATATGGAACGGCTCCAGCGTGATTTAATGAGCGGAAAAATATCTACTGTTGCTTGTTGGCGTCTTGATCGGCTCGGTAGAACCGCTAAAGGCCTTGTGAGCTTCTTTGATGAATTGATCAAATGCAAGGTGAATCTGGTTTCATTAAAAGATGGCTTGGATTTATCTACTCCAGCCGGTCGTCTCATGGCAAATGTTCTGGCATCAGTCGCCGCTTTTGAAACTGAAGCACGGCACGAAAGGCAGATGGCGGGAATTATGGCGGCCAAGATGAAAGGAAAAACCTGGGGCGGGAGCGTTAAGGGGCGTTTGACAAAGGTTACTGAAGAGCATGTGTCTATTGTTCGCAGCATGCTTGAACAAGGCAAAAAGATAACTCAGATTGCTAAAACATTGAGCCTGAGCAGGCCTACGGTATACAAAATTATAAATGAACTGATTTGAAAAGATTCTCTGAGGTTAAAGCGGCTGTTTGCTGTGCAGGTATGTTTGAAACAACTGAATCAGCTCTGTGGGTTCAGCCCCCAGCCCCTTGCAATATTTAATAAATTCGACTACTTCAAGCCGCCTTTCGCCCTGCTCCACTTTTCCTACAAGCGAATGCACAACACCCAGCCTTAAAGCCAATTCTCTTTGAGTTAAATTAGCTGCTTTTCTTTTATCAATGAGCCATTGCCGTAGTAATACCTGCTCATGCTCATATATTGAGAGCCTGAATTTTTCACCCGTATTTTTCATTGCACCCATTTTAGGTGCGTGATATACTTGCACCCAAAACAGGAGCAAAAGAGCGCGTATCACAATTATTTCGGGAGGTAATATCATGTTTTGTGGAAATTGCGGGAAAGAAATTGGAGAAAAAGCTGTTGCATGCACAAGCTGTGGAATGCCACCAGCAGCAGAAAAAAAGTTTTGTATGCAGTGTGGAGTGGGAATTAATCCTAAACAGGTAATGTGTGTTAAATGTGGAGTAGCGATTAAATCATCTTCAGGCTTTGGTAGCGGCGGCAAGATGGAAATGGGAGAGGCGATTATTTGGTTGCTTTGCTTATTTCCGGTCGGCTACGTAAAGATGGGGCAAGGGATGAAAGGCTTGGCCTGGGTAGGTATTAATATTGGGACATTTGGACTTGGCACAATTGCAATGATTGGCGACTATTATATGTGTTTTACAAAATTTCAGAGAGAAGGTAATTTAGGTGAATGGGAATTTTTCCCAAAAAACTAGGCGCCTGATTGCTACTGTATTACTGGCATCTAATGCCTACGTATATCATTTGTTTAAGCCAGTTTGCCCGGTGTGGCAAGCTGGCTTTCCTTGTCCGGCTTGTGGAACAACCAGGGCTGTAAATGCGATAATAAAGGGGAACATCAGACAGGCGTTTGCTCATAATCTGTTCTTTTTGTATTGGATAGCTCTCATTGGTTCTATTGGTTTGGGCTTTGTTGGCTTTATACTCGGAAGACTGCCACATCCAGAGTTAATTGGAAACTGTTTTATGAATCGGGTATCAACCAGAATTCACTTTATAATCTGGTTGAGCAGTTTGACTGCAAATTTGTATAGGCTTGGCTTGAACAGTTCTGGATGGCTGTTTAAGATATTCAAAACACAGAGGTTAAACGATTGACCAAGCTGGTTTCTTGTTTGAGCGCGTGGCAATGATGACAGATTATCTTTTCATCAAGCCGCTTGAAAAATAGGCCACCAATAAGGCCACTTTTTAACCATAATAGCGGCAAACTAAAACAACAAAAGCCGCTGTTTAAGCGGCTTTTGCCTTTCTAAGCGGGAAACGGGATTCGGACCCGCGACCCTCAGCTTGGGAAGCTGATGCTCTACCAACTGAGCTACTCCCGCAAATTGGTTGTTGGCATTCAATGTAACAAATCTGCGGTGATTTTTCAACCTGAAATTGCTGCAATTAATCAGGTGGGGCGGTGCGAGAATGACTGATGGCAGGTGAGAATCGCACCCGAATAAGTTTTCGGAAGAAAATTAATTTAAAACCCGGCTCATTTCGGTTAAAATCCAATTATGAACCTGGGAACTCAAATTAAAAACCTTTCGCTGAGGAACCTTTTTTTATTCGCGATTGTCGTGCTGCTGCCGGTGGCCGTCGCCTGTTTTGCGCTGGCGAATATGATCGAGGAACAGTTTCATGCAGAACGCGAACTGATCAAGCGTGCTCTTGACCTGCAGAGCGCAAGGGCTGATCTGACGGCGTCTTCGAAATACCAGATCAAAGATTTTTTTAGAATACTGTTGCACAAGAAACAGTTGTCGCGCCAGAAGCCTGAAGTCATCGCTGCGATTATCAACCGCCTTGACGAGTTGTACCCTGGCGCCTTTAAATGGCTATTCTGGAACGAAAAAGGTGAAATAATGCCGATCAGGTCGAAACTGATTCTGCATGGCCATAGATCATGGGCGGTAATTTTCAAGCACCTGATGGCGAACCTGAATATTATCAGTAACCCGATTGGGGCCATGGAAGACTACGAGATGCAGAAACAGTTCGCGTCAGCCCTCAAGGTCATTCAGAAGGCTATGGGGCCATCGTCGAAGGCCGAACATCTTAACTGGGCCAGAAACTTCACCAGCGATTTCAGCTGGCTGGGCAAACCCTGCGAGGTCATCTGGGATGTCGATGTGGCCGAATACAAGCGGGAAAACATTCCGGCACGTATTCGCGGCGGCTTTCTGCTGATGGTTTTTCCCGATAACCTTCCCGAAAACCTCTGGCTCAAAAGAATGATACACCGACGTGCCGGAAACGACGAACGCCTTTCTCTGCCACTTGCTGCTTTTAACCTGTCGCAGCGAACCCCCATCGCCATCGATGCGGCTCTGCCAGCCCGGCCAGATTTCGCCAACGGTCTGCTTGAGGCCTTGATAAACCGCAGTCAAACCGTATTCGAATATAAAAACTATATTGCACGCGCCGCCCCGCCAGAGGTAGATTCCCAGGTGCGGGTGCTGACGGTTGCCAGTCTCGAAAAGCCTTTGCGGCAACGACGTGACATGTTCAACGCCCTGTGGTTCACTGCCATTGCCATAATTATTATTGCCGCCGCAGTCGCGATATACGCCGGAAGACTCGGCGTCATCGACCTCTCACTGCGCCGCCGCATCGCCTCAATTTTTATGATCGCAATTCTGATGCCGGTTCTCAGTCTGGCCAGTCTGGGTAGAACCTTTGTGGCGCATGAAGCTAACCGACTCAAAGATGCGGCTTTCGTTAAGATGCGCTCTGGCATGGAAGCCCTCGATATGCGTTACAAGGATACCCCCCGCCTGATCGAGCAGCAGTTGTTCAAAGACCTGCACAGTCTTATCGGGCCGCCGCCCTTTACAGTCGAGCAGATTAATAACGCTATGCTCAAGGCAAGCGAAAAAGACCTTATTGCCCATTACCTGTTGCTCAATAACCAGGGCAAACTGGCTCATACCAACTGGGAAAAACTCGAGGCCGGCATGAAAAAAATGCTTGAACTCGCTGCTTCCAAAATCATTAGATTCGATTCCACAATTCTTAATGCCTCAGAGCCCTCGGTTTTGCAGGCCGCAATCGATGAAGAATACGAAGGCCTTCTCGACGGACTTGGCCCAAGTCTCGATTTTTCGCGGCCAAGTCATCTGCGGTTCTACGCATATCTCGATCAACACATGTATTTCATGTCGATTAGCGTCGTTATCAATGGCCAGCTCTGGCCACTGATGATTCATCTGCCTGAACATTTCATCGAAAAGCGCTTTGCAAAACGCGAATTCACCATGAATCGACTGGCCACCGACAATGTTAACGAAGAAGATTCCCTGTTGCGGCCTGAATTGTCGTTTTATACAACCTTCAAAGCCGAAAAGCATCTGCCACCAGAGTCAGACATCTGGTCGATGCTTGATGCAGTTTTTCAAAGATCGTTCGATCTCAAAGTCGAAGAATCTGGCGACATACGCATCGGCGATGAAAATTTTCTCTACCTTATCAAACCCCTCACTGCCATGGCCCGGCAGAGCTTTATTCCCTGTTTTCTCGCTTCAACAAAGATGATGGAACGGCGCCTGCGTGAGACCAGTATTGTTTTTGCCGGTCTGGTGCTGGCAACCATTCTCGGAACCGCGCTGCTGAGCCTCCTGCTGACTTCCAGTCTGCTGGTGCCGATCAGCCGCATCGACCAGGCGGCCCAGCAGGTTGGCCAGGGTAACCTCAACGTCATTCTGCCCGACATGGGTACGGACGAACTTGGCCGCCTGAGCCAGACAATGAATGATATGGTGCGCGGCCTGCGCGAGCGTGAAAAAATGCAGGCTTATGTTTCAGATTCAGTATTAGAAGCTATTCAGGATGACGCCGACGCCACCATTCATGCCGGCAAGCATATCGAAGCGACCATTTTGTTTTCTGATATCCGCAATTTTACCGGCCTCACCGAAGAGAACAGCCCTGACAAAATTTTCGCGCTGCTCAACGAATTTCTTGGCGGCGTCGAACCGATTATTCGCTCAAATCACGGCCGCGTCGATAAATTTATTGGCGATGCGGTTATGGCGGTTTTTCACAGCACCACCCCTGAACACCATTCCTTGAGCGCTGTTAAAGCAGCAGTGCTTATGAAGCGTTTCGTCAAAAAACTCAATCAGACCCGCAGCAGCCTTGGCCTTTTTTCTATCAATATTGGTATCGGTATCAGCACCGGCTCAGTGCTGCTTGGCGATGTCGGCAGTTCGCGCCGCAAAGACCTGACGGTTATCGGTGACGAAGTTAATCTGGCCTCGCGACTCGAAACAGCCTCAAAAAAGGGTAACCATTCGAAGATTATCTTTTCAGGTGCCACTTACGCCCTGATTAAAGACTATGTCGATGCCGAAGAAATGCCGTTTACTGAAATTCGCGGCAAACAGCAGGCGGTTAAAATCTTTGAATTGATCAAGCTCAAGACCGAAATCACCTGAAAGTAATCACTGCGCTTCGACAGGCTCAGCGACCGGCGAACAGGCTCAGCGACCAGTGAAACGGGTCAGGCGGCGTCTTTGACCCAGACAAAGCCTGATGGCAAAGCTTCGCCGACCAGTTCGGCAAGATCTTTTTCTTCGAGCCGGGCGGCTTTGAGCAACGGCTGAATGAAGGCTTTCTTGCGCAGCTTCTTTTTAAAAACGTCGAGAATGTGCTTGCGCAGCAGGTCATCAATCTGCACCAGCCTGTCACCGGTTTTGCGCCCGATTTCGCGCAGCGCGGTATCGAGATATGAGTTGCCTGGCATTGCCTTTTTTAAGAGTTGTTCAGCCCAGGCATTGGCAACAGCCTGGCTGACCATTGCAGAATCAGGAGCATAAGCGAGTTCGCGGGCGCCAAGCCTGGCCAGTGCCGAGAGGGCTACCGCATCGACGCCGTAACTCGGAGGGGCCTTGATGATCCACCAGCCGATGCGTTCCTTTTCGGCAACCGAAATGCGTTCAAGATGCCCGAACAGCCGCCACAGCTGATTGCGTTCGTGCTGACCGACCTCGCGATCTTTGCGGTCGCGCCTTTTCGTCTGAAAAAGAACTGGTTCGAGGCGGCTTTTTAAAGCTTCCTGGCGTTCGATTGACAGGCCAGGCGCGATGCGCTTCCACATTATCCACCAGTCTGACCAGAATTCGGCATTGCTATAGTCATAACGGTCGTCGATCATCTGCCAGATGCGGTCGATGCGGGCGGTGTCGCCCTGAACCCCGAAGCCAGGCCGCAGACAGAAACCCAGAAGTCGGAACCAGAGCACCAGGGAATTCTGGTTGCTTCTGAATTCGCTCTCGCGTTCAATGAAGAGATCGAAGAGCTGCCTCAGCATTTCGGCATCCCAGGTGGTGCGCGGTGAACCAATGATGCTTTCGAGTTCCTTGAAGACCGAATTGTATTCGATTTTTTCTGAAAAGGCGCTCGTCAGCAACGTGGCGATTTTTTTCAGCTGGGCGCTGGTGAGTGGAACCCTGCGCTTTGCCGGGGCGTCGGCCGCGCCTTTGCCTGCTTTTTCGCTTTCGCCGAGGTCGAAGCGCAGTTCTTGAGAAAAACTGCCGCCGATCTCTTCGCAGAAAATCTGCAGATAACCGGTTTCGCGAAGTCTGACCCTGATTTCGACCTGTTTTTCGCCTTTGCTGGTGCGGGCTTTTAGAACGCAGGGCGGCAGAGAAAGGTAACGTTTTGAATTGAACTTGATCAGCCGGCCGCTCTCTTCAGCTTTTGGCGGGGCCGGTGTATAAAAAAGATAGAAGGCAGAATCATGGCTCAGATCGATGCCAAGAGTTTTGCCGGCCATGTGGTAGTCTTTTTCGGCTTCTGAACCCTTGGGTAGAATGCACATCAGCTGTTCAGGCACATGCCTGGCAGTGGTAGAAGATTTCGCGGTGCCGATGCCGAGATAAACCGAAACCGGGTTGCCACTCTGAATGCGCTGGCCCATGCCGAGCGTCACCAGGCCGTAATAGGCGGCCCCGGCAGCCACTGCCAATGTCGGGTGCGGGTTCTCGAGAACCTTGGGTTCAGTGCCGCGCCACAGGGTCAATACTTCAAAAAGCCGGTTGCGCAGGCAATCAGCCTGCATGGTGCCGCCGTTAAAGAGAATTGCGTCAGGCTTCACGTCGTTGTCGCGCAAAAAGGCGGCAAGATGCCTGGTTACGGCCGCATCACGCGTAAAGGGCAGACCGGCCTCTGATAACCCGAGAGTGTTGTCTTCGTCAGGCTTCTCGTCTGGGCCGACCAGCGGAAAAAAACCATCAACAAGAGTTTTTTTGATTTCTTCACTCTCGAGGCTTATTTTAGCCGCCCCGGCCAGCACCTTGCTGCCTGAACCCGCGAGATTAAAGTGCACTGCCCCCGAAACTTCGCCGGCCAGCACCTGCTCTTTGGTAGTGTGACTCTGGGCCAGCAGCGAGAGCCACTGTTTGCCCGCCAGTTTGCGGCCGCGGTGTTTGAATTCGGCTTCAACCCTTCTGGCAAGCGCCAGATCCAGGTTGTCACCGCCGATTAACAGGTGCGGGCCGACCGCCAGCCGCGAAAACTCGGGGTAATCACGATCAGCTGACCAGTTAAGTCTGATCAGACTGAAATCGGTGGTGCCGCCGCCGATATCGATTACCAGAACCGTATCGATGCCTTTTAGCTCGCCGACCATGGTTTTCGGGTTGCGCTGCAGGTAATCGTAAAAAGCAGCCTGTGGTTCTTCGATCAGAGAAACCGCCCTGATACCAGCCTTGTCGATAGCTTCAAGCGTCAGGTTGCGGGCTGAAGGGTCGAAAGAAGCCGGAACCGTAACGATGACCTTCTGACGCAGAAAGGCGAAAGCCTCGTTTTCGACGCCGATGGTGGCGTTCCAGAGACGACCAAGGTAAGCCAGATAACTGGTTGCCGCTTCGACCGGCGAAATCTTGCGCCCGACAACTTCGCTTTGCCAGGGCAGAATCGGTGACTGACGCTCGGCACGCGGGTGGCAGAGCCATGATTTGCTGCTGTGAACAAACCGGCCGGGAATCTCGAAGCCGAGTTCCCGGGCATAGGCGCCAACAATAATGTCTTCGCTGTCCATCCAGGGCGGGCGGTTCACCAACCGCTCTTCTTCGCAAAGGTAGATCACCGATGGCAGTGTCGGAAGGCCTTCCAACATACCGCCGCTGACCAGTTGCGTTATTTCGAGGTTGCGAACCCTGAGATTCTTGTCTTCAAGATCGACATAAGAGAGGGCACATTGGGTAGTGCCCAGATCGATGCCGATGATGAATCTTGAATCAGCTGCGTTGGCTCTGCTCATTATTTCAGGGAGTCTCTCACGTTGAATTCGAGTTTCCAGCGATGATCACCCTGGCGGGCGAGGCAAAAAACTTCAAGGGTGCCAATTTCGGTGATGGCAACCTGCAAGCCGACATCTACAAGGTCTCCGGCTTTCATGCCCTCGTAGGCCGGCAGTTCAACCTGCAGCGAGCTGGTATCTTCAAAACTTTCGTCGATTTCATCGACCATCTGCGCGAATTCATCTTCGCGGCGGCAGTTCGATTTGAAAAACTTGAATTCAGCAGTTTTGCCTATTACCAGGCCAAAAGTGCGCCCTGGAACATCTGATACGGTGCCTTCTTCGGTGCCCTGTCTGGCAACGCAGAGTGCTTTGAGCGGTGGTTTGAAGCCAGGCACCGCCGGCAGCGATGATTCGATGCCGAGATAATAGGCCTGGGAAACGCCGCCCCGGATTCTGATGCCTTTGCCTTCACGTGCGATGCCGAAATAGGCTGCGCCCCGGGCCACGGCCTGCGAGAGTTCGATGCCTGCCAGCACCCGGATTTCCTGGTGCCCGGCGGTGGTGAGCCAACTGTTAATTACTTCAATCAGTCGATTGCGAAAGATTTCTGAACGGAAAACGCCGCCGTTGAAAAGTATGGCTTTTGGAAAACCATACTGGCGATCACTGGTATTCTGGCTGCGGAGAAATTTGGCCAGGTGGCGGGTGATTGCCGGGTCGGCCGCATACATCAGACTGACCTCGCGCACCCCGCCGCTCGTGTCTTCGACCGGGTCGTCGCTCATGCTGCATGCCGGAAAAAAGCCGTCAACCAGCGTGTTTTCGATATCGGCGCGTTCGATGGAAGTTTTCATTGAACCGCCAATAACGCTGCTGCCGCGCCCTGAAATGACGATCGGCACTGAATCCTTGCCCGGATCGGCAAGCAGTTGTTCTTTGGCTTTGCGGCACTGGTGGCTGAGCTGCACCGTCTGCCACTGGCTGATTTTTTTGCCACTCTCTTCAAGCTTGCGGCGGGCAACGTAAGCCAGGGTCAGATCCATGTTATCGCCGCCCAGCAGAATATGATTGCCAACCGCAACGCGTTCAAGCGCCAGATCGCCATCGGCTTCGCTGATTTCGATGAGACTGAAGTCACTGGTGCCACCGCCAACATCGACCACCAGCACCACATCGCCCTTTTTGACCTGTTGCCGCCACGGGCTGTCATTCTGGGAAATCCAGGAATAAAAAGCTGCCTGCGGTTCTTCAAGCAAGGTTATACCAGGCAAACCGGCCATGCGCGATGCCTCAACGATTAAATCGCGGGCTGCGGCATCGAAAGAAGCCGGAATGGTCACGACCACCTTCTGGTCTTCAAGTTTGTCTTTGGCGAATTCTTCGCTCCAGGCGTGTTTGATATGGCGCAAAAAAGTCGACATGGCCTGTAACGGTGAAATTTTCGCGTTTTCTTCGGGGGCGTTCCAGGGTAAGATCGGCTGGGTGCGATCAATGCGCGTATTGCACAGCCATGACTTCGCCGATGAAATCAGGCGGTCAGGAACCTCAGCACCGCGCTCGCGGGCGTAATCGCCAATGATATATTGGGAGTCGTCTTCCCAGGTGAATACAGGCTTCTCTTTGAGACGCTCAAAAATAAACGAGGGCAGTACATCAAGCTTCTCGATGGCGCCCTTGGCCAGTTCCTGGACAATGGGCATCAGGCTGATCTGGGTCGGAGTATCACCGCCGGCTGCGGCCAGTGGCGCGTAGCTCAGCACAATGTTGGTGGTTCCGAGGTCGATGCCGACGATGTATTTCGCTTTTGCCATTGGGGGGTTCTCCTCAGCTGATTTCGACTTCGGCCGGGGCAATGACGTTGCCTTTCCAGCCATCGACGAGTTCGGGCAGATTGCATTCTTTGAGGCGCCAGCCACGGTGAATCAGTTCGCCCTTGTAAGGCCCGGTGGCTGGCACGCGCCCAGAAAGTTTTATTGCTTCAGGGTCGATCTCATCAAGGGTCACGATGCTGCCCTCTTCTTCATTGAGAACGCGTTCGAGAATCAGGCGATCGGCAAGCAGACGGCGACAGCCTTCGTGAATGGGTCGTATGGCACCGCCAAGCGTTTCGTCATCGAGTTCAGAGATGTCTTCGCTCAGCAGGTCGATGAGACGGCCTTCTTTTTGAAACAGGTAGAGAATCTGATAAGCGGCCGGCGGTATCGCAGCTTTGCCGCCTTTCATGTTTGCCTGGGCCGATTTCAGGTCACCGGTCAGCGATTCTACCTGTTGACGCAGCTCAGAAATTTCGCCGATTTTCTTTTCGAGGTCTGCCTGGGCTGTTTTAAGCTGCCCGGCAGTTTTTTCACTGTCTTTGCGGTAATTTTTTGCGTCAGCTTCGGTCTTTTCAACCTTTTGAATCAGCGCTTCGACTTCTCTCTGCAGCTGATTACGGCTCTCGACGGCTGTTTTTACTTCATTAATGGCTTTTTGTTGTTCGGCGATGAGCTGGTCGCGGTTTTTTGCTGCATTGGCGAGATTTTTTTCGAGTTCGGCGGCCAGTTCTCGGGCGGCTGCAAGTTCATGGCTGTCAATCGCACTGGCTCTAAGTTTTTCGAGCTGAACTTTAAGATTGCCGTTATCGGCGTCGAGATCGCTGATCTGTTTTTTCAGATTTGTCTGCGCATTTTCGGCGTCTGCTATTTTATTTTTCAGCAGATCAAGTTCGGCACTGTTGTCAACAGCGATTGCCGGTTGCGTGGCCGGGCGGCGCTCAAAGAGAACCAGCAGGGTCAGTAGAAAAACCAGGGCCATAAAACTGGCAAAACCTGCGGTGACAGGCAATTGCATCGCTTCTGGAACCAGGGTTTTCAGATTTTCGAAGACAGGTTGCAGATCGCTAAGCTTCGGGGAAGCCTCACGCTGCTGCAGGTAAACGGTGCCGCCAGTGGTGGCCAGCAGAGCCAGCAGAATCAGAAAAGCTGCAGCTTTCTTCATTCAGAACCTCACTAAGGGTATAACTTCAAAGCCGAATTATACAGGATATTTTGCCCCTCTGCCATGGTTATATTATTGGCAGCCTTAATCAGGCAATCTTCACCGGGCGTTAAAAAGATCAGCGGCTGTTTGCCCATCGTTGTCACGGGTTGTGTCGCTGGCGTCGAGTTCGAGCAGGTAGATATAGACCTGCCGATGCCGGGCGGCATCATGCAGGGGCGTCGAACCGCGAAAATCGACTGACTGCAGGTTCGCCCCGGCCTTCAGCAGAAGTTTTACAGCATCCAGGTCGCCCCTGGAAGCGGCATAGTGCAGTGGAGTGCGCATGAATTCATTGGTGGCATTGACAGCGGCGCCAAGATCGATGAGCAATTGCATTATTTTGAGGTTTCCGAGGGCAGCGGCTTTATGCAGCGGCGTTTCTGAAAGTTCGGTGTCCTGATGGTGCAGTTCTTCGGGGTATTTTTTGACGATGTCTATAATGTCATCGAAGGCGGCGGCTTGCACAGCGTTGCAGATCGTCGTTTCGTGGTTCTTCAGATAATGTTTGCGGGGCCTGGTTCCGAAACGACCGGTTCTCTTGAGATATTTGATGCGTTCAGAGTCACCGGTTACCCGGGCATGCACTATGGCAGTATGACCGGCGTTATTGGTCAGGGTGCGGTTGGCGCCCATGCCAAGCAGGCTGCCGCTAATCTGCGGTTTGCAGAAAAACAGGGCGGTCGAACCGTCGGGCAGTCTGGCGTCGAGGTTAGCCCCGGCCTGCATCAGTATTCGCATTGCCAGGGTGTTGCCCTCAATGGCGGCGAGGTGCAGGGGGGTGTAGTCGTCAAAATTGCGTATATCGACTTCGTGCATGCGGCTGGCGAGTTTTTCGAGAATTGGTGTGCCACCGTAGCTTTTCCAGGGTGAGAGCAGATGCAGCAGGCTGTTGCCCCGTGAGTCGCGGCGGTTGAAATCGGCGCCGGCTTCGAGAAGAGCATTGACCATAGCCGGTTTGCGCTCAAGAACCGCCAGAAACAGCGGGGTGTTGCCCTCACGATTGACCGGGTCTGGATTGCCAGTTTTAGCGAGGATTTTAGCGAAAATACTTTGATCGCCGCTCAATACCGCTTGATGCAAGGGGGTGTTGCCGTCGATGCCCGCCTGGCTGAGGTTGGCTCCGGCTGAGATCAGGCAATCGATCAGGGCGGCATCTTTGCGGTTGATCGCGTGCAGCAACGGAGTGCGACCGGCAGAGTCAATTTCGGCGAGCAGGTCATGGCTTTCTGATGCCAGGCGGGTTGCTTCAGATAAATCACCCCGGTCAATAGCTGCGTGCAGTTTGTTGCCGGTTGGCAGAACTGATGGCAGACTGTTGCGGTCAGCGACGAGTTTTCGGCAATGCCTGATTATCATTGGGTACCAGCCGCTTTTGAACTCAGGTGCCGTGGAAATCTTGTCGAGGGTTTGTTCGGCTTCTGAAAAATTCTGCATCTGCCGCTGTAATTCTGCAATCTTTAACGAAATCACAAAAACTCTGGCTGGGTCGTAACTGGCAGATTTTTCGATAAGTGCCTGGCGAAAAAATTCAAAACTTTTTTCACGGCAGGTTTTTTGTTGTTCGGGGTTGTTTTCAGCGGCCCATGAAGCTCGCTGCCATGCCATGGCCGTTTCATAACTGCCGCGATCGAGGTGTTCAAGAAGCACTGCGTAGCGGGAGGCCGGCATGGCATCACGCCAGGCCTGAAAATCACCAGACCAGATGAATTTTTTCAGCAGGGCGATTTCTGCCTGGCTGAAAGTTGTATCAGCAAAAACACCCCGGCAGAGTGGGCATTCGGCAAGTGGCTCGGTGCGGCCATCGGCTGGGCGACCATCAAGACAAAGCCCGACAGAAGAAGTCGCGGTGAGAAAAGCCGTGTATTCAATATTGCAGATTGGGCAGCCAACCTGTTTTTGCAGATTGTCTGCCCGTAGAACGGCAGAAAATAACAAGATGCCGGCGATCAGCAGAAATCTCAGGCGGCGATAAAAGCCGGCCCTCGTTGCGCTTTCAGGCGATTTAG
>DAOPYA010000072.1:0-21646 GCA_035352635.1 Candidatus Rifleibacterium sp. | reverse complement strand
ATTGATGATAGCGGGTTCGTTCCGCCGAAACCCTGTATCCACGGGCCTCCATGGCTTCAGCCAGTTCTTCGGCGCGAATCAGGGCCTGAGAGATGGTTGGAATCATTAGAGGCATAAGCGAAGCTGCCGAAGAAAGCCAGCCACCGTTGCCAATCTTTGCTCCTCTGGCTATTTGTGCCATGCGAATGCGATCAATTTCTGAAAGCATAACTGGAAGGAAACGCACGGCAATGACCATTACCAGAGCAAGTTCTCTGGCAGGCAATCTGAAGAACTTCAAAGGCCGGAAAACTACTTCCCAGAAATGCATCAACTCAGCCTGAGGTGAGGTAGCAAGATAGAAACCCGCCACCAGAAACACCCCAAGAATACGAACTATTCCTTCCGCAGCAAAGAGCCATTCAAAGCCATTGCCTCTAAAGCCCTGAACCAGTGCAACTATTAACAGCAAAAAAGCTATCCGTTTAATTGATAAAATAATATCTACCACCGGGAGGCGTGAAATCAAGGCGATCAACAAGACCCCAGCCAGAGCCCCTGACATTTGCATGGCGCCAAAGCGATTCAAAGAAAAAAACAAAATAAGAACTAATGCCGAAAAGCCCTTAACCAAAGGGTTTAATCGGTACAGTAACCCGGTGCCCGGTTGATAGCCTGTTAACACTTTTATCTCACCTTTTGCAGAAAATCAGCGACCGAAGAGGCATTAACAGCAGGCAAGGCGGCGTGTTTTATAAAAGGCCCTACCGCCTGCCGATACCAGGCAGGCAAAGGATAAAAGTCCTCATGCTCAAGAGAACGGCGCAAAAATTCAGAGCCACTGAACCAGGTTCCATTCGCTTCAGAGAGCAATAAAATGTTGGTATCGTCAGTCAGAAATATTTCGGGTTCATGGGTTACCACAATAACAACATGATCAGAAGCGATAACAGCAAGCATATCAGCCAGGCTTCTCTGGCCCTTGAAATCAAGTCCGGCAAGTGGTTCATCGAGCATAATTACCCGGGGTAAAAAAACCGAACAGGCGGCCAGGGCGACTCTACGTTTTTCGCCACCCGAAAGCTCAAGCGGGTGCTTGGAATAATAGACTTCCGGCGGGAGGCCCCACTTTGCAAGCCAGTCTCTGGATCGGTCCGTGATTTCATTTTCAGGCAAGGCACGCATACGCAAGGCAAACTCTATTTCGTCGCCAACCGTTGGGTTAAAAAAGAGTGACTCAGGGTTTTGAAAGGCAAGAGAGATATTGCCGGCAGCGGTGAACCTGCCCTGATCATCGAGTATCTCGCCCTGGCACTCTTTATGAAAACCGGCAATGGCAAGCAACAGGCTGCTTTTGCCTGAACCCGCCCGGCCAACAACCAGGTTAAGTTTTCCGCTGATAAACCGGCCTGACAGACCAGCAATAATCTTTTTGCCGCTGAAAGCAAGAGAAAGATTATTAAATTGAAGAAAGCTGGTCATTTTTTAGTACCCAGCAATTTTTCGAGACGCCAGGCTTCAGGTAGATTAAACCAGGGTAATTGCTCAGCCTTTTCTTTTAATTCATTTTTTGAACCTGAAAAAACAAGTTCGCCGCTCTCAAAAGCAAAAATCTGCTCAAAATGAGCCATATCGTCTGGAAGTTGCGATACAACCAAAACTCCTGTTTTTTCGGCAGCCACCAGTCCACGAATTTTTTTCCAGAAAATTTTTCGAGTCCAGGGATCAAGGTGTGAGGTTGGTTCATCGAATATCAGCCATGAAGGTTCCATCACCATTACCGAAGCCACACACAGCATTTGTTTCTGCCCCCCAGACAAGCAATGAACAGGCACGTCAAGCATGTCATTCAGTTCAAATTTTTCTGCGATATTGTAAACCCGTTGCCGCATTTCAGGTCTCGGAACCCCAAGATTTTCAAGCCCAAAAGCGATATCTTCGGCAACTGTTGTGCCTACAATCTGGTTTTCGGGGGTCTGAAAAATAATACCTGCCAAAAATCTCGCCCCAGCACCGTTATTAAAAGCAGCTAAACCATCAACGGTCACCGAACCACTGCGAGGTTGAATCAGGCCTGCAATCAGGCGAGCTATTGTCGATTTCCCACTGCCATTGGCACCGATAACCCCGTTTATCAAGCCTTTTCGGCAAGAAAAAGAAACCTCCTTCAATTTGAAGGAGGTTTCCTGTTTCTCGTTATACCGGTAACTTACCCGGTCGAGGAGAATCATTGAACCGTCATCACCATCACTTGGTGAATTCTATGATTGCCATTTCAGCGTTGTCGCCGCGGCGATTGCCAAGTTTATAGATTCTGGTGTAGCCACCAGGAATCGTTTCAAAACGAGGAGCGATGCGGTTGATCAGCTTAGTTACGGTGCCTTCAACTCTGAGAATTCTCTGAGCGTTCTTTCTTTCTTTGGTAACACTCTTGCCATCCTGGTCGACAGTGCGGGTGCAGGTAGCAGGAATATATCCAACGATGAATTCAGGTCTCGGATTCTTATCGGGGTCGGCAATGTATTTTTCAGTGGCTTCGCGGGTATCTTTGTCGAGATTGGAAATATATTTCTTAATCTCGTTGCGGCCTGCGATTTCACGGTCGTTACAACCATGGAAGAACTTTTCAAGAAGAGTTCTCTTGGCGGCTTTTAGGCCAGCAGTCTGAGCCTGATCTTCACCTTTGAGCGTCAGCATCTTTTTAGCGATCGTCAGAGCTTTTTCAATTTCACGGCGCAGATCTTTGGCTTTCTGCAGGGTGGTTTCGATTTTTTCGTATTTAACAAGTGAGGTGCAAAGAGATCTCAGCAGAGCAATCCTCTGATGTGACTCACGACCAAACTTGCGGCCAGTTTTCTTGTGTCTCATTCGTCATTACCTCCGGCGGTACCATCATCGTCAGGAAGACTCATATTGAATTGACTGAGTTTTTCCCTGACCTCTTTGAGCGACTTTTTACCAAAATTCTTGATTTCAAGCAGCTCGGAAACTTTTTTATTAACAAGCTCACCAAGAGTCTGAATGCCAGCTTTCTTGAGGCAGTTTCTCGAACGGACTGAAAATTCAAGATCTTTGATGAGAATATCGTGATGACCCTTCTGGGGGACTTCCTGTTTCTGAGAGGAGACCATAACGAGTTCCTCTTTGTGAGCGGGAAGGCCCTTTTTGTCTTCGACGACTTCTTCTTCAAGAGCCTTGAAGAGATCGACATGTGCCATCAGGAATTTGGCGGAAAGTTCAACAGCCTCGGCGGGCTGCATGCTTCCGTTTGTCCAGACCTGAAGAGTAAGTTTGTCGAAATCAATATTCTGACCAACACGCGCATCAGATACGTTGTACATTACCCTGGTAACCGGAGAGAACTGGGAGTCAACAAGAATAGTGCCAATCGGCTGATTAGCAGACTTGTGTTCTTCGGCCAGAACGTAGCCGCGGCCTCTTTTGAAGGTGATATCCATACCAAGAGTGATATCACCGGTAACCTGAGCAATGTGAACGTCTTCATCAATTACGAGAAGATCAGGATGTGAAGGCAGATCAGCGGCAGTTACATCGGCTGGTCCCTTAATTTCAAGGCGCAGAGTGATGGGTTCTTCAACTTCCACGTTAACAACAAGTTTTTTGAGATTAAGGACAATGGCGGTTACATCTTCAACCACGCCAGGGATACTGCAGAATTCATGCAGAACGCCGTCAATTTTGACGGCACTTACGGCTGATCCTGGGAGAGAAGCAAGCAGCACTCTGCGGAAAGAAGTTCCGAGGGTCTGGCCATAGCCTCTTTCAAGAGGTTCCACTTCCACGATACCGTGGTTGGGGTTTTCGCCTTCATTATACTTGATTTTTGGTCGGTTAATTTCAATCACGCGAAATAGCCTCCTGTTAAGCTTAGCGAGAGTAGAATTCGATAATCAGATGTTCCTGGATCTTCGGGTCAAGCTGAGTGCGCTCGGGCAGAGCAACAAACTTGCCTTTGAGATTTTCACGATCAATTTCGAGCCATGCACTTGCTTCGCGGCTGGAATTAATTTCGAGAGCATCTTTGATCTGAGTTCTGACCTTGCTGCTTTCGCGGATAGCAATGACATCACCGGCTCTCAGCTGATAGCTGGGAATATTGCACTTGCGGCCGTTGATTTCAAAGTGGCCCTGGGTAACCCACATGCGTGTCTGAGAACGTGAAAGACCAAAACCCATGCGGAAAGCTACATTATCAAGACGGGTTTCAAGCTGGTGAAGCAGGTTAACTCCAGAGTTACCAGCTTTGCGGGTAGCGGTTTCATAATATTTCCGGAACTGGCGTTCCAGAATTCCGTAGGTTTTTCTGAGTTTCTGCTTGGCGCGAAGCTGAACTTCGTAGCCGGTAGCTTTTTTGCGCATCTGTTCAGTGCCATGCTGACCGGGTACAAAAGCGCGACGTTTGAAAGCGCATTTTTCGGTAAAACAGCGGGCACCCTTAAGGAAAAGTTGATCGCCTTCACGGCGACAAATTCTACAAACTGAACCAGTATATCTAGCCATTATTATGCCTCCTCAGACGCGGCGTCGCTTGGGAGGGCGACAACCATTGTGCGGGATACCGGAAACGTCTTTAATAGCCGTTACTGACAGACCTACGGTCTGCAGAGCGCGAATAGCAGATTCGCGGCTCATTCCGGGGCCAGCTACGAAAACTTCGATTTCTTTCATGCCAAATTCAAGAGCGCGTTTAGCGGTGATTTCGGCAGAAACCTGGGCGGCGTAAGGGGTAGATTTTCTGGAACCTCTGAAACTGTTAGAACCAGAGGATGACCAGCACAGCACGTTACCGGTCATATCAGTGATAGTGACGATAACGTTATTAAAAGTTGATTGAATGTGTGCCTGACCTTTGGCGACCATCTTCTTTTCGCGCTTTTTGGTCCGGACTTTGGACTTAGCTCCTGATTTTGCCATTTTATGCTCCTTAAATCAGTTTACATCCTCAAAAAAAACATTATACCTTGTTCTTTTTGACAGCTTTTCTCGGACCTTTTCGGGTGCGAGCATTGGTTTTAGTTCTCTGACCACGGACTGGCAGACCCTTGCGGTGTCTGAGACCACGGTAGCAGCCGATTTCCATGAGTCGTTTAATATTCATGGAAATTTCGCGTCTAAGATCGCCTTCTACGCGATATTCTGAGTCAAGAACCTTTTTAATTGAAGAAATTTCATCTTCAGTAAGGTCTTTAACGCGGGTGTCCGGGTTGATGTTGGTCTTGGCAAGAATCTTTCCTGCGGCTGACCAGCCGATCCCGTAGATGTAGGGCAGAGCTGCTTCGACTCTTTTGTTTCGAGGCAGATCAACGCCTGCTATACGTGCCATAATTTTCCTCCTGTCTTAGCCCTGTCGCTGTTTGTGTCTGGGATTTTCACACAGAACACGAATAATTCCGCGACGTTTGATGATTTTACACTTTTCACAGATTTTCTTAACAGATGCTCTAACTCGCATTTTTTTCCTCCTGCGTGCTGTTTGCTATCGCTCTTTAGGACTTATTTAAAACGATAGACGATTCGCCCACGGGTCAAATCATAGGGAGTTAATTCTACAGTGACCTTGTCACCGGGAAGAATACGAATGTAATGCATCCTCATCTTGCCGGAGATGTGAGCCAGAACCATGTGCCCATTTTCAAGCTCAACCTTGAACATGGCGTTTGGAAGAGGTTCTACAACCTTTCCGTTGACCTGAATGGTATCACCTTTGCTCATTGTATGACTAATAACCCTTTCTTTTAACCCGCCTGGCAGGTCGATGTGAGAATTCTGGGACCCTGAGGGGTAATGGCCACCGTGCGCTCAAAGTGTGCACTCAAAGCACCGCTTACCATTATCGCCGTCCAGCCATCCTGCTTTATGGCTATCTCCGGGTCTCCGTAGGTAGCTATGGGTTCAATCGCCAACACCATTCCAATCTCAAGCCGCGGCCCCTCTTCAGGGGTACCAAAGTTTGGAACAGGTGGTTTTTCATGGAGCTTTCGCCCGATCCCATGGCCAACAAACCGTTTGACCACCGACAGTCCGCTAGTCTCTATGGTATCCTGCATACTTTGTGAAACTTTTCCCAAAGTATTGCCGGGAATTAAATTACCAATTCCAGCCTCCAGGGCTTTCCAGGTAATCTGCATGAGATTGGTTACTTCAACAGGAGGATTGTCTCCGAGAAATATCGTCTCTGCCATATCCGAGTAGAAGCCGTTGCGCTTTAAACCGATGTCAAGTTTGAGAAGGTCTCCGGGTTGGATAATTCTCGATGACGATGGAATACCGTGAACAACCTCGTCGTTGAGACTGATACAGATTGCCCCCGGGAAATCCCGGTAGCCAAGGAAAGCTGATTCAGCTCCGGCCAGGCGGATTTCTTTGTGGGCGTATTCTGCCAGTTCTAAAGTTGAAACACCGGGTTTGGCCTGATGCTTAACCTTATTAAGAATGACCGAAAGAATTCGGCCATTTTCCTGCATTGTCTCGATTTCCTGAGGTGTTTTCAGGGGAATCAAAGCTTATTCAGTTTATCGATTATATCACAGATCTCAGAAAAAATCATCTCTATTTTTTTATTTCCGTTAACTGTGTACAACATTTTTCGCTTCTGATAAAAATCAATCAGTGGCGATGTCTGGTCATGGTAAACCTTGAGTCGGTTCAGAATGACTTCTTCGGAATCGTCTTTGCGCTGGTAGAGCTCACCCTGGCAGCGATCACACACCCCGTCGACCTTTGGTTTGAGGTATTCTAGATGGTATGAAGCACTGCATTGCCGGCAAATTCTTCTCGCGGTAAGGCGATCAGTCAATACTGCATCAGGAACCATCATTGCTACCACAGCATTAAGTGGCATTTTTCTTTTGAGAAGTTGAACATCGAGGGCTTCAGCCTGACCAACCGTTCTCGGAAAACCGTCGAGAATGAAACCATCTCGGCAGTCATCAGCAGCAAGCCGGTCAAGAAGAATGTCAATAACGAGTGAGTCTGGAACCAATGCCCCACTCGCCATAAATGATTTAACCTGATCACCAACAGAAGAACCTGATGAGACAGCGGCTCTCATCAGGTCTCCGGTTGAAATCTGCGGTATATTATACTTATCGATAATCATCTTGGCCTGGGTGCCTTTGCCGGCACCCGGTGGGCCAAGAAAGATCAGATTCAGATTTCTCTTACTCATCTCAATCCTTTTTTCTTCATGAATCCTTCATAGTGTCTGGTGACCAGATGTGATTCCAGCTGGCGCATCGTATCCATGGCGACCCCGACTACGATCAGCAGAGCAGTTCCGCCAAAGTAGAAGTTGACATTCATAAACATGATAAGAAAATTAGGAATTACAGAGACAAAGGCAAGGAACACGCCACCGGCAAGAGTTACTCTTGACACGGTTTTTTCAAGGAATTCAACAGTCTTCTGACCGGCTCTGATACCGGGAATAAAACCGCCGTATTTCTTCATGTTGTCGGCGAGATCCTGGACATTGAAAGAGATTGCAGTATAGAAGTAGGTGAAGAATATGATCAAAGCAACGTAGATCAATATGTAGGTTACGCTGTTATAGTTGAAAATATTCAATAACCAGTAGACGATCGGGTTTTTAACTGCTTCCTGCATTGATTCAAGACTCTGCACCCAGCTGAAGATCATTGCCGGGAACATGAGAATCGAACTAGCGAAGATTACGGGAATAACGCCTGCCTGGTTAACCCGCAGTGGGATGTAGGTGTTTTGACCACCATAAACCCTGCGACCAACAACACGCTTGGCATACTGAACCGGAATCTTGCGCACGCCATCCTGGACGAATACAATCAGCATGATTGTAACGACCACGAAGAACAGCAGAAAGATAGTCTTAACGACATCATGTGCGTCGCCGCTGAACAACACGACCTGATGAATAACGGCTTCTGGGAGACCTGCGAGAATACCGGCAGTAATTAGAATGGAAATCCCATTACCAATACCACGAGCAGTCATTTGTTCGCCCAGCCACATGATGAACGCTGTGCCAGCAGTAAGGGTGATAACAGCCATCAATTTGAAACCAATACCGGGGTGTGGAACAACCTGGTATCTTTCAAGCATGAAGCTGATGCCTAACGCCTGCAACGCGCCTATCAAAACTGTGCCGTATCTTGTATACTGACTGATCATCTTGCGTCCCTCTTCGCCTTCTTCTTTAGCCAGGTGTTCGAAGTAAGGAATTACGTATACAAGCAACTGCATGATAATTGATGAGTTGATGTAAGGAGCAATGCCGAGTGCAAATACCGAGAAACGTCTCAGTGCACCACCTGAAAACATATTCAGAAAACTGAACAATTCAGAAGAAGGAAGGTTCTGGGTAAGCAATTTGGCATCGACGCCAGGAGTCGGAATGTGTGTACCGACCCTGAAGACCAGAATCATGCCAAGTGTAAAAAGAATACGATTCCGGAGTTCCGGAATTCTCATTGAGTTTGATAGGCTCTGCAGCAAGTTAGATCACCTCCGCCTTTCCACCGGCTTTTTCAATTTTGTCCTTGGCAGAACATGAAAATTGATGAGCTTTAACGGTAAGAGGCTTCTTGATTTCGCCACGTGCGAGAATCTTAACCGGATTATTGGCATTTTTAACCAGACCGGCTTCGATGAGTTTTTCAACGGTTACTTCAGCGTTTGCTGCAAAGGTCAGCTCGAGAGCGGCGAGGTTGACCAGAGAAAATTCAACGCGATGCGGGCTGGTGAAGCCGCGCTTTGGCATGATGCGCACAAAACGCATCTGACCGCCTTCGAACCCGGCATAGGGGTGAACCTTGCTGCCGCGGCCCAACTGACCGTCATGACCTCGGGTGGCCTGGTTGCCCATGCCGGAGCCCTTACCGCGCCCTATTCTTCTTTTATCTTTGGTAGACCCTTTGGCCTTTTTAAGATTACCAAGATTCATCATAACGAGGTCTCCTTAATTAACTTCGATCCAGCGCTGCATCTTGCTTACCATACCAAGAATCTGGGGAGTTGCCACATGTTCAACTTCCTGCTGCATCTTGCGGAGCCCGAGAGCGTGAAGGGTTTTGACCTGGCGCTGACTTGCGCCGATCATGCTTTTGATAAGTTTAAGTCTGATTTTCTTTTCTGTCATGGTTTTTTTCCTTAGCCGTTAATAACCTGGCCGGGAGTAATCCCACGATTTTTGGCGATAACATCAACACCGCGCATATCGCGCAGAGCGTTCATGGTAGCCTTGGCCATGTTAACGGGGTTCTTGGAGCCAAGGCGTTTTGACAGAACGTCTTTAACGCCGAGAGCTTCAAAAATAGCGCGAACTGCACCGCCGGCGATAACACCGGTGCCGGGAGCCGCGGGTTTAATAAGAACCTGGGAAGAACCGAATTTGCCAATGAAAGGATGGGCAATGGTATCTTTGTTCAGAGGAATCTGAACCATCATTTTGCGGGCCTTTTCGAGGCCTTTGCGTACTGCATCCGGAACAGCCTTGGCTTTGCCGATAGCAATACCGACTTTACCCTTCTGATCGCCTACGCAAACCAGAACGGAAAAGCCAAAATGTCTACCACCTTTAACGGTTTTTGAGACACGATTTACAGAAATTATTTTTTCGGTGAATTCGTTTTCCACGACCTGGTCACGTCGGCGACCGCCGTCTCGACGGAAACGAGGATTCCCTTGATTTCCCTGTTCAGCCATCTGGTTTCCTCCTAGAATTTCAAGCCAGCGGATCTAGCTGCATCAGCCAGTTCCTTGACGCGACCATGATATTTGTAACCACCCTTGTCAAATACCACAGCAGTAATGCCTTGTTTCATTGCCTTTTCTGCCAGTCTCTGACCGATAGCTTTGGCGCCTGTCTTATTGCCACCTTTTACGGTAGAACGAACTTCTTTGTCAAGTGAACTAGCCATTACCATGGTTTCGCCAGTTGAATCGTCAATTACTTGAGCATAGATATGCTTAAGGCTGCGAAAAACTGCAAGACGGGGCTTCTGGGTAGTACCGGACAAATAAAATCTGCTGCGTGCATGACGCCGCTTACGCATTTCTTTTTTTCCGAGTTTCATTATGTACCTTCCTTTGTTGCCTTAAGCTGCAAGCTTCTTGCCGACCTTGATGCGGACATTTTCGCCAAGATAGCGAATACCAGCGCCATCTTTGTAATGTCTCGGGGGTCGGATTTTTCTGATCTCAGAAGCGGTCTGGCCGACGACTTCCTTATCAATGCCGGTTACGAACACTTTATTGCCATCAACTTTAAGAGTGATTTCTGCCGGTGCTTCATACACCACGGGGTGTGAATAACCGATATTAACCAGAATCTTGTTGGGGGCCTGATTTTGTGCTTTGTAACCAACGCCGATGATTTCGAGGCCTTTTGTGTAACCAGTGTGAACACCGGTCACCATATTATTAATAAGGCTTCTTACCAGACCAAATTTTGCTCTGACAACTTTGGAGCTACCTTCGGGAATGGTGCAGACAATATGATCATTTTCGCGTGTTACTTTAACTTCGCCGGGCATGTCTTTGCTCATGTGACCTTTGGGGCCTTTAACAGAGATCATGGTGCCATTAACGTTAACTTCAACGCCTTTGGGAACGATTACAGGTTTTTTACCAATTCTTGACATGTCGCTTCTCCTGGTTACCAGACGTGGCAGAGAACTTCGCCACCGACTCCAGCTTTGCGGGCTTCTTTGTCAGTCATGACGCCCTTGGAAGTGGTGAGAATAGAAACGCCCAGGCCACCGAGAACCTTCGCAATTTCTTCCTTGCCAGAATAAAGTCTTCTGCCAGGTTTAGAAACACGGTTGATTCCCTTGAGGATGTGAGAATTCTTTTCGCCATACTTCAGGAAAACTTTCAGATTGAATTTATTCTGAAATTTGTAATAGCGGAAATCCCGGATGTAGCCTTCTTTTTTGAGAATCTTTGCAATCTCGATTTTCATTTTAGATGAAGGCATTTCAACGCTTTCATGCTTAACCATGTTGGCATTCCGGATACGAGTCAGCATATCGCCAATAGGATCAGTCATACTCATAACTCATTAACTCCTTTACCAACTTGATTTGGTTACGCCAGGGATTCTGCCTACCGAAGCGAGGTCCCGGAAACAAATACGACACATCTGAAAATCTCTCATATAACCACGCGGACGACCGCAGATAAGGCAGCGGTTATAGGCCTGGGTAGAGAACTTTGGAGCTTTACTCCACTTTTCGACAAGTGCTTTCTTAGCCATAACTACTCCTTGTGTTACTGCGCTTTCTTAGTGATCTTGCGGAACGGCATACCCATCATTTCGAGCAGCTCATAAGCTTCGCCGTCATTGTGAGCTGTGGTTACGATGGTAATGTTCATGCCCTGTACCTTTTCTACTGAATCGTAGGTGATTTCAGGGAAAACCAGCTGTTCCTGCAAACCCAGGCTGTAGTTGCCACGACCGTCGAAAGCTTTCGGAGAAAGTCCGCGGAAGTCTCTGATGCGGGGAACAACAATGGTAAAAAGTTTGTCCAGGAAATAGAAGCATCTATCGCCGCGGAGAGTGACGCGACATCCGATGGGGACGCCGGCTCTCAGCTTGAAGTTAGAGATTGACTTCTTAGCCTTGGTTACTACCGGTTTTTGACCGGCGATGATTGTGAGGTCTCTCGTAGCGGCTTCTAGAAGTTTAGCATTCTGAGTAGCAGCACCGACGCCCATATTGATAACCACTTTGGTTACCCTGGGAATCCGCATTACGTTACCGTATTTGGTAACCAGCTTGGGTGCGATCTCCTTCAGAAACTTTTCCTTCAGCCTTGGGAGAGACTTAGGCCCTGTTGCTTTTGCTGCAGGGGCTGCCTTTGCGGGGGCTGCCTTTTCGCCCTTTTCTGTCTTTGCCATGCCGAAACTCCTTATGATATCTTATTCCTGAACAATTCAGGTTACTTACTTGCGGCCAAGAGGCTCGTTAGTGTTAACACAAACGCGATTCTTTTCGTCACCCTGCTTGATGATTTTGGCATGGGTGAGTTCTTTGCCGTCTGGGGAAAGAAGACCAATTTTGCTGATAGCAATTGAGCCTTCTTTTTCGATAACCCCACCCTTGCCGATTTTTTTACCGGGTCGGGTGTGTCTCTTAATGTAGTTAACGCCTTCAACAATAGCGGTGCCCTTTTCTGAGCTTACAGAAAGGATGCGACCTTTTTTGCCTTTATCGTCACCAGCGAGAATAACTACCTGGTCGTCTTTTTTGATGTGGGGTTTTTCAACGCCACGTCTGGCTTTAATCTTCTTGTGCATGTTCAGCTCCCTTACAGTACTTCTGGTGCCAGCGAAACGATTTTCATGAACTGCTTTTCGCGAAGTTCTCTGGCCACGGGCCCGAAGATACGGGTGCCACGGGGATTATTATCGTTTCCGATGATTACAGCTGCGTTATCGTCGAACTTGATGAAACTGCCATCAGCACGGCGGGTTTCTTTGGCAGTGCGAACGATTACAGCCTTGACCACTTCTTTTTTCTTAACGGTGCCATCGGGGATAGCGTCTTTAACAGATGCTACGATAACATCGCCAACCCGGCCGAAAGATCTGCCGCTGCAACCCTGGACGCGGATGCAGAGGAGCTTTTTGGCGCCGGAGTTATCAGCAACTTTTAATACGGTTTCCTGTCGAATCATTGCTGTTGCTCCTTATTCTTCAATGGCGGCGCCGGTCTTAACGATCTCGCGCACAATCCATTTTTTGGTCTTGCTTATCGGTCTGCATTCTTCAATGCGAACTGTATCGCCGACCTTACATTTTTCTTCAGGGTCATGAACCAGAAATCTGGTGTGACGCTTGATGTACTTTTTGTAGCGGGGATGCTGAACCATGCCTTCGATTTCGACCTTGATGGTCTTTTCGGTGCTGTCAGCAACAACTTTGGCAACGCGGCTGCGTCTTAAGGTTTTTTCGTTTTCCATTTTTTACTCCTGCTTAAAAAGGAAGCCGGCCTGCGGTCAGTTCGCGCTGCAGAACCCTGATATTTTCGAGTTCGCGCAGTTTCGCACGCTTATTTTCCTTGATGGTAGCGATCTGAGAAGCTTCATTTAATCCCATTTCAGACAATTTGTCAAGAAACTTCTTTCTAATTGTACATTTGGGGTCTTTGAGTCGCTTCGAAGCCGCTCGTAACTGGGCGTCATCTTTGCCGTTGGCATTTCTCAATTTTTTAGAGATTTCGCCACGGATATTCTTCAGCAGTTCGGCAACCTTTTTATCGCAATTAGTGCGGATTTCCTGGTTAACCTTGCGTGCTTTCACTGACAACCGGGCTTTGAGGCGGGCGATTTTTTCAGTGAGAGGAGTATTGCGTGTATCAATCTTTTCTTCTTTGAGAAGTGCATCATATTCAGCCTTGAGGAGCTGATTGATTCTGGTCTTTTCCATTCTGGTCAGGTAGGTCTTGACGCGGGCAATATTGCGGCGCACCAGACTGATTCTTGACGGATTGGCAAGTTGACCTGTTACAGCCTGAAATCTCAGGTTGAACAATTCTTCTTTGTAGTGTTTATACTTATCTTCGAGTTCCTGCTCGTTGAGTTCAGAAAAATCTTCGCGATTCTTCATTGGGCACCTTCCTGTTAGCTATTGTTGGAGACTACCTGGCAGCGGATCGGGAGCTTGGCTGCTGCCTGAGTCAGTGATTCGAGGGCGATATTTTCGGGAACACCTTCAAGTTCAAAGAGAATCTTGCCGGGTTTGATAACTGCTACCCAGAATTCCGGAGCGCCTTTACCTTTACCCATGCGGGTTTCAAGCGGCTTCTTCGAAACAGGTTTGTCCGGGAAAACCCGAATCCACATTTTACCAGCACGCTTAACGGTGCGGGTGATGACCTTACGAGCGGCTTCAATCTGAGCGCTGGTCACCCAGTGCGGATCGAGAGCCTGAAGACCGTAGGAACCGAAGGCCAGGTATTTGCCACCCTTGGCCTGACCCTTCATTCTGCCACGATGCTGTTTTCTGAATTTGGTTCTTGCTGGAATCAACATAGAATGGTTCCTCCTTACTTCCTGGTGTTAGCGGGAGCGCCGGCATTCGGTGTATTTGCCGCCGAGTTGGAATCGCGGTTGTAAAGATGGGCTTTACCAATCTTTTCGCCTTTGAAGATCCAGACTTTGACGCCAACACAACCGAAAGTCGTGATTGCTGTATCGGTTGCGTAATCGATATCAGCACGCAGAGTGTGCAGAGGAACGCGGCCTTCGCGAACCCATTCGCGGCGGGCGATTTCAGCACCATTGAGACGACCGGAGCACAGAATCTTGACACCCTTGGCACCGGCGCGCAGAGCGCGACTGATTACCTGCTTCATGGCGCGGCGATGTGAAACGCGGCGTTCAAGCTGCATGGCAATACTTTCGGCGATAAGCTTGGCATCAGTATCAGGCTGTTTGATTTCCTGGATGTTGAGGAACACCGATTTACCGGTAAGATTTTCGAGTTCTTTTTTGAGTTCTTCAACTTTGTCGCCGCCGCGGCCGATGATAACACCGGGTTTGGCAGTGTGGATAGTAACGCGCATTTTGTTGTTTGATTTGCGTTCGATTTCGATTTTGCTGATGCCTTCGCGGCGGAACTTCTGCGTATCGATAAAGTCGCGAACCTTAACATCTTCATGCACAAACTTGGCATAGTCGCTGCGTTTTGCATACCATCTGGAATCCCAGGTTCTGGTAATACCAAGGCGAATGCCGATTGGATTAATCTTCTGGCCCATTATTCTTTACCTCCCTGTGATTTGGTGGTCTTTTTGGCAGCGGGTTTCTTGGCAGTGGCAGGTTTGTCAGCCTTGGGAGCTGTATTTTTAGCAGCGGCCTTGGCCGGGGCTTTCTTAACAGTCTTTTTGGCAGCGCCATCCTGGGTCTTATCGCTGGCAGCAAATTTGCTCATGGCAAATCTTTCGCGCAGAACGATCAGAGCATGTGAGGTTCTCTTCCTGATGCGGCAAGCTCTACCACGGGCACGGGCCATGAATCTCTTCATGGTTGCGCCGCCATCAATGGTGACTTTGGCGACATAGAGATCGTCAGCACGCAGGTCATGATTAGCGCCGGCATTGGCAATAGCTGATTTCAGAAGTTTGAGAAGGGTCGGAGCTTCACCCTTCTGCATGAACTGCAGAATAGCCATTGCTTCATCAACACCCTTACCACGAATAGAATCAGCGATGAGTCTGAGTTTTTTCGGGCTGGAGTGGATGTTTCTCAGGACTGCTCTAGGCATATCAACGATGTCGATAAGCCTGGCTTTGTCTTTCCAGCTCAGGTCAGCAACCTTCGGATAAACCTTTTCAAGTTTGCCGTTTGGCTGCAATTGACGATTATAGAGACCGGCCTTGGTCAACAGAGTTTCGATCTTGGCGCGGCTGTTTTTAGTATCAAGGCCTTTAATCATGCGGAGGCCATTGAACAGATCAACGTCATCGGGAATGGTTACACCAACAAGTCGTAACATTCTTATTTCTCCTTCCCTTATTTAAGCTTTACAGCTTTTTCGCTGGCATTGGCGTGACCTTTAAAGGTTCTGGTGGGTGCGAATTCACCCAGCTTATGGCCAACCATGTTTTCGGTGATAAATACAGGAACATGCTTGCGACCGTTATGAACGGCAATCGTGTGCCCGACCATTTCGGGGTATACAGTTGAAGCGCGTGACCAGGTTTTTACCTGACGCTTTTCACCGGCATGATTCATATCCTGAATTCTTTTAACTAATCTTGCACAAACAAATGGAGCTTTTTTTGCCATTGTGTTTCTCCCTTACTTCTTCCTGCGTGAAATGATGAGACGGCTGGTAGGATTCTTTTTCTTTCTGGTCTTGTAACCCTGAGCAGGCTTACCCCAGAGAGATACAGGAGTTCTACCGCGGCTGCAGCGGGCTTCACCACCACCGTGCGGATGGTCGCATGGATTCATTACTGAACCGCGAACGAACGGGCGCCAGCCCATCCATCTATTACGACCGGCTTTACCAATGCTGATGTTCATGTGATCTGAGTTGCCAACCTTACCGATAACGGCGCGGCAGTCAATCAGAACCATTCTCATTTCACCAGAAGGCATGTTGATCTGGGCATACTTGCCTTCTTTACCGACCAGCTGGGCGGCGGCACCGGCTGATCTGGCAACCTGAGCACCTTTACCAGGATGCAGTTCGATATGATGGAGAGTTGAACCCAGGGGAATGTTTCTAAGGGGGAGACAGTTACCGGGAAGAATGTCAGCATGAATGCCGCTTTCGATAACGTCGCCAACCTTGATACCTTCGTGAGCGATGATATATCTCTTTTCGCCATCGCGGTAATTTACCAGAGCGATGCGGGAGCTTCTATTCGGATCGTATTCAATAGTCGCAACAGTGCCGGGGATGCCGTCTTTGTTGCGTTTGAAGTCGATTATACGATACAGTTTGCGGGAACCGCCGCCTCTGTGGCGCAGAGTGACATGGCCGTGATGATTGCGGCCGGCAGTGGTCTTGAGCCACTCACACAGGGGCTTATGGGGTTTGTCAGTGGTAATATCACTGAAGTCGAAACCTGTCATGAAGCGGCGTGAGGGGGTAATAGGCTTATAAACTTTCATACTCATGGCTTTCTCCTATTCCTGCTTCTCAGGCAATACCTTCAAAGAAAGTGATTTTATCGCCTTCTTTGAGGGTCACGATGGCTTTTTTCCATGAACCGGTATAGCCCTGGAAAACGCCGCGGCGTTTCGGCTTTCTGACAACAGTCACGGTGTTAACATTGTTAACGGTAACTTTGAACAGAGCTTCAACTGCATCTTTAATCTCATGTTTGTTGGCGCTTTTCAGAACCTTGAACTGATAGATGCCTTCGCCCATGCGGTCGTAGCTTTTTTCTGATACGATTGGCTGAATTACGATATCCTGAGGCGTTTTCATTTAACCAGGACCTCCTCGAGCATTTTGACTGCTTTATCATTTATGGCAACCTGGCCATATTTGAGCAGATCGACGACATTAACGTGCATCGGAGTGACAACCTTAACGTTTTTAAGATTGGCAGTTGCACGCTTGGTGTTATCGGTGATCTGGGGAACAACAAGCAGAACCTTGTTCAGCTTGTGGCTTTCCAGGAAGCTGGCTACGTCTTTGGTTTTGCCGGTGGCAAATTCAAGACCTTCGACGACGCGGATAGCGCCATTGCTGGCCAGGGCTGTGAGAACGCCAATAATGGCGCGGTCAACAACCTGTTTCGGGGGGCGTTGGTCAAAAATTCTCGGTTTCGGACCAAATGCCCGGCCACCGCCTGGATGCAGAGGCGACTTGATGTCACCCTGTCTCGCACGACCGGTGCCTTTTTGTTTGAACATTTTCTTGGTTGTGCCATTGACTTCGCCGCGGGTCATGGTGCTGACAGTGCCGTGGCGTTCATTGTTCAACTGTGCTTTAACAACATCATTGATGGTCTGGGGGTGAGCTTTGGTGGCAAACACCTTTTCATCAAGTGTAACTGAACCGCTGGCGGTTCCATTCATTTTAAAAATCTTGGTTTCCATATTTTCCTCCGTTCCTTAAGCCTGCCGTCTGATGATAACCAGACCATTGGAGGCCCCAGGTATGGAACCCTTTACCAACAGAAGGTTCTTCTGTTCGTCAACCTTAACGATCTTGAGACCTTTAACGGTGCGGCGAACGTTACCCATTTGCCCAGGCAGCCTTTTGCCCTTCATAGTGCGTGACATGTTTGTACCAGAACCGCAGGAACCGGTCGCGCGTGCGCGGTCTGACTGACCGTGAGTCATCTGCGCGCCATTGAAGTTATGACGTTCCATTGCGCCGGAAAAACCTTTACCCTTGCTGGTTCCGGTGACGCTTACCTGGTCACCTTCTTTAAACATTGAAACATTGATTTCAGTGAGAGGCTCAATGCCTTCAAGTTCGTCAGCGGGCAAGCATCTTACGAAGCGGAATGGTTTGACACCGGCTTTTTCAAAGCTCATGCGCAGAGGTTTGTTGAGCAGTCGTTTAACTGCTTCAGGTCTGATTTCGCGATAACCAACCTGGACGCTGCCTTCACCCTTGCGGATAATTGTGCAGGGGCCTGCGCTGATCACGGTTACAGGAACCACGTTTCCATCATCTGTAAAAATCTGGGTCATACCAACTTTGGTACCCAATATTGCCTTAACGCTCATTATTAATAATCCTCCTGTTTCCTTTCCGATTATAACATCTTGATTTCGATGTTAACGCCGGAAGGAAGGTCCATGTTCATGAGAGAATCAACAGTTTGACCTGACGGATTGTAAAGGTCGATGTTGCGTTTGTGAACCCTCATTTCGAACTGTTCACGGGCATCCTTGTTAACAAAGGGGGAGCGAAGAACTGTGTATTTCCGGATCTCGGTGGGCATCGGGATCGGTCCGGAAATTTTGGTTCCAGTGCGTTTAACGGTGTCGCAGATTCTGGCCACTGACTGGTCGAGAAGACGATGATCAAAAGCCTTCAGAGACAACCGCATCTTCTGTTTAGCCATTTTAAAATCCTCCTTGGATTTCAATCAGATAAATACCCGGGAATGTTTAATTATCGCCAGCCATCATTTGGTGAGGCGCCTGGTTAAAGCCAAACACACCCAGGATACGTTCAATAACTGCCTTCGGTGCTTCATCATAGTGCAAGAGCTCCATGGTGAAGGTTGCGCGACCCTGCGAGAGAGATCTCAGCTGGGTTGAGTAACCAAACATATCAGAAAGAGGCGCGTGACAATCAATGATTCTGATGTCTTCACGCATTTCCATGTTGATTACCTTGCCGCGTCTAGAATTCATATTGCCGATTATATCGCCCATATACTGTTCGGGAGTCTCGATCTCAACCTTCATGAAAGGCTCAAGAAGTACTGCCTTCGCGCTGCGCATCGCCGTTTTCATGGCTTCATAAGCCGCGATTTTGAAGGCAACATCGTTGCTTTCAGTTTCGCGATGCATGCCGCCAACCAGTTTTGCCTGCACGTCTACCACCGGGAAGCCAGCTAGGATACCATCATTCATGGCGTCCTGGCAACCTTTTTCTATTGCTGAGACGAATACCGGCGGCAGAACCCCTGAACCCAGAACATTGATGAAAGAAAAGCCCTTGCCTCTGGCGAGGGGTTCAACTTCAACACTAACCTGAGCAAAGTGATTTTTACCACCAATGGTCTTTTCATAGACACATTCGCCCCTGCCCCTGGCAGTAATTCCTTCTTTATAAGCCACCTGCGGCTTGCCGACCGAAGCTCTGACGTTGAATTCACGCAGAATACGGTCAACTATTACTTCGAGATGCAGTTCACCCATGCCAGATATCAGGGTTTCACCCGTATCGGCATCGATTTTGGCTTTAAAAGTCGGGTCTTCGTTCATCAGCGCTTCGAGAACTTCAGTAAGTCGAGCGAGATCGCCCTGAGTTTTTGGCTCAATCGCGACCGATATGACGGTTTCAGGGAAAGTAATCTTTTCAAGAGACGGATGATCGGTAGTGCAGGCCAGAGTATCGCCGGTGGCAATATTCTTTAAACCTACGGCTGCCACGATGTCGCCGGCCGTAGCACGTGGAAGATCCTGGCGCTGGTTGGCGTGCATCTGCAGCAGTCGGCCGATGCGTTCTTTTCGGCCCTCGCGGGTGATGTTATAGACAACTTTTCCTGATTCAATGCTTCCGGAATAAATTCTCAGGTAAGCAAGCTTACCAACGTGCGAATCAGTTGCAATTTTGAAGACAAGCGCGGCAAACGGAGCATCGGGATCAGATTTGATTTCCACTTCTTCGTGGTTGTCAATTTTATAGGCAATTGCCGGCGGAATATCAAGCGGTGATGGAAGGTAGAAGGTCACAGAGTTGAGGAGATCCTGGACACCTTTATTTTTAAAAGCCGAGCCACAAAGAATCGGAACAACACGATTGCTGACCGTTGCTTCGCGGATAGTGCGCCTGATAAGATCTTCAGAAACCTCTTTTTCTTCGAGGAAACTTTCAAGAATCTCATCATTAAAGGCTGAAATCGTTTCAAGCATGGCATCACGCGCAGCTTTTGCCTGCTCGCGATACTCAGCTGGAATAACATCAGTCTTGAATTCTGCACCAAGCTTTTTGGTGGATTCGTCGTCCCAGATGTGCGCTTTCATGGTGATCAAATCAATATGACCACGGAATTTATCTTCGGCACCAATTGGCATAACGATCGGCAAAGCCTTGTGACCAAGACGCTCACCAATCTGCTGCACAACTCTTTCGAAGCTGGCGCCGACTCTATCCATTTTGTTAACAAAAGCGATTCTGGGAACCTTGTAACGGTTTGCCTGACGCCAAACAGTTTCGGACTGAGGCTGTACACCGGCGACCGCACAAAAAACCACCACAGCACCATCGAGAACCCTGAGGGAGCGCTCAACTTCTGCTGTAAAATCTACGTGCCCGGGCGTGTCTATGATATTGATGTCGCAATCCAGCCAGTGGCATTTTGTTGCCGCACTGGTGATTGTAATTCCGCGTTCCTGCTCCTGGATCATCCAGTCCATGACGGCGGTACCCTCGTGAACCTCGCCCATTTTATAGGCTTTACCAGTGTAGAAAAGAATTCTCTCGGTAGTTGTGGTTTTGCCCGCATCGATGTGGGCCACAATACCGATATTTCTGATCTTGCTGATGGTTTCGAGCGCTGTCATTAGACTGTTTACCTGCCTTGATGCAACAGATTATACGGAAATTTTATCAAACCCGGAAGTGAGCGAATGCCTTGTTGGCGTCGGCCATTCTGTGGACTTCGTCACGCTTCTTCATGGTGGCGCCAGTATTATTCAGAATATCGTCGAATTCTGCACACAGGCGGTCAGACATTGATTTTTCTTTTCTAGCTCTGGAATGTTTGAGAATCCAGCGGAAGGCAAGAGCGATAGCGCGATCTGGTTTAACTTCGATCGGAACCTGGTAGTTAGCGCCACCCACACGTTTGCTGCGAACTTCAACGATAGGTTTGGCACTGTCGACAACTTTTTTGAAAAGTTCCAGGCCGTTGTCTTCTTTTCGTTTTTTGGCAACCATTTCAACTGCATCATAGAAAATGCGACTGCCGATGCTCTTCTTACCGCAAAGCATCAGGTTGTTGATAAATCTGGTTACCAATTTTGAATTGTAGACTGAATCTGGAGTCAATTCTCTTTTGGTTACGTGACCACGACGTGGCATGAATCAGTTCTCCTTATTTCTTGGGCCGTTTGGCACCATACTTAGAACGGGCCTGCATGCGGTTGGCAACGCCTGCGCAGTCAAGGGCGCCGCGAATGATGTGGTAACGAACGCCCGGCAAATCCTTGACGCGGCCGCCGCGGATCATTACTACTGAGTGCTCCTGCAAATTGTGGCCAATGCCTGGAATGTAAGCAGTTACCTCGATCTTGTTGGTCAGCCTGATTCTGGCGATTTTGCGAAGAGCCGAGTTCGGTTTCTTCGGAGTAGTGGTTTTAACTACAGTACAAACACCACGGCGCTGAGGGCAGCTTCCAAGGGCTGGTGAATTTGACTTGTATTTAACCGCCTGTCTGGCTTTTCTGATCAGCTGGTTAATAGTTGGCACAGCTAACACCTTCCTTTGTTAGATTAGTTCCGCATACTGCGAAAC
>DAOPYA010000071.1:0-21780 GCA_035352635.1 Candidatus Rifleibacterium sp. | reverse complement strand
ACCTGGACGCTGCTGAAAAAAAGGGCATAGAAAAGGGCATAGAAAAGGGCATAGAGAAAGGCATCGAAAAAGCCAAGGCCGAAGATGCAATCAATATGCTGCAAGACGGCCTCACAGTCGAAAAAGTATGCAAATACACTGGACTCTCGGCTGATCTGGTAGAAAATCTCGCTAAAAAATGCCTGGGCAAAGTCTGTGAGCCTGCTGCACCCTATAAAGCCGCCAGGAAGCGAAAAACCGCCACATAAACAGCCTGAGAGGCCTGCTCTGTTTCAGTTAAAATTCTCTGACAAAAGACCGCTCTTTTCATAATTGTTTCGGCTTGACCCGGGCTGGCATGTTTAAATATACTGATCAGGGTTTGAAAACGTTCACTGAGAGGAATCGACGTGCAGCAGGCTACCTACCTTAACCCTTTTACCGACTTCGGCTTCAAGAAGCTGTTTGGCGCTGCTGAGATAGCGAAATTCACCCCGGAAGAAGCCATGGCCTATGAAGACAGCCTTAAGGTCTACCGCGACCTCAAAAATTCACTAGACACCGCCAGAGAAGAAGGACGCGAAGAAGGAAAACAGGAAACCCTCGAATATACCGCCCTGAAAATGCTCAATGACAACCTGCCAATCGAAACAATAGCCAGATACACCAGCCTTACCCCTGACCAGATCGAAAAATTGCGCAAAGACAGCAACAGCGTAAAAGAACCCGCCGCAGCCTATAAAACCACCAGAAAACCCAAACGCCCACCGGCTCACCCTGAAAAATAATCGGCGCCCAGGCAAGGACCAAATCAGCAAAATCTCAATAACAGCTTGCTCAGGGGTATCTCCTGGGTTATACTCTAATGAGTTATGCCAGAAAACAAATTCGAAATAATCTGGACAGAATATCTCAAATACCGGGCAAAGCTAAGAGGTTACGAAACTTCTGTGCTTGAAGAAATCATCAGATACTCAACCGAAAGATACATTGATTCTTCTACCGGAAGAAATGTAGTTGTTGGCAGGCACGATAACCGGCTTGTCATGATACCGTATGAATGCGATGAAAACCGGGTCATACCGGTTACCGTTCATGCTACCAGCAGGCAACAGATAAAATTCAGGCTGAAAACCGGGAGATTTGCTCATGGATAAACCGAAAATGACCTATTTCAAAGAAGAAGACATCTTGCACCTGATAATTTCCGATGACAGGGAAACCGACAGTATTGAAATCAGCCCGAACATAACTGCAGAATTGAACGAAGCCGGCGAGTTGATTGGTATAGAAATCATAAATGCCAGTGGTTTTTTACGCGATTCCGTTCTTGAAACAACTCAGGCAAGGCTACTCAAACTCAAAGCTGCCTGACCCCTGAGCAGATCGAGAAATTGCGCAAAGACAGCAACAGCGTAAAAGAACCCGCCGCGCTCTACAAGACCACAAAAAAGCCAAAAACCTCGCACAAAGCCCCGAAGCTACAAAGATAAATATCTCCCTACAAGTAACTGCGCCAATCAGTATAATCGGTGAATGGTCTTTCATTTTTCATTGCACGATTTTTGGCATTATTGTCAGGGAAAGGGGCCTTGCGGTATACTGGTTGTATGTCAGATTTTAAACTTTACAGAAGCATTATCGTCCGTTCTCGGGTAAATAGCCCAAGGGTTGGTTATTTGCGACGTTCAGAGGCTTGTCAAGATTACAGAGGCGATAAAAAATCATGAATATCGCAGATAATTCAGAAGTTAAATATTTCGGGCTGACTAATGACCTGCTGTTTAAGATTGTATTTGGCAGCAAAGGCAATGAAAAGCTTCTGACTTTGATGCTGAATGCCCTGCTCAGCCTTAAGGGCAGTCAGCAGATCGAAGAACTTGAAATCCTCAACCCGATAAATCTTCCTGATTGGAAAAATGGCAAGCAGTCTGTAATTGACGTTAAGGCCCGTGACATCAGCGGCGAAGTCTATTGCGTCGAAATCCAGGTTAAAGCCCATGCTGAGATATTAAAGCGTGTATTGTTCTATTCTGCAGCAAGTTATACCAGGCAAATCGTCCGTGGCACAAAATATTCTGATCTTAATAAAACGATCTGCTTATGGATAATGTGTGAAACGACCCTGCCTGAGCCAGAGATTTATAATAAATATCTGATCAAGCACGATAAAAATAACAATATCCTCACAGACCTTATGGAATACCACTTCGTTGAGTTGTCAAAATTTGACAAGAGCAAGCCCGCGGAGTTGCAAAACCGATTTGAAAAATGGCTTCATATTTTAAAATTCGGCGATTATTACCGCAGCGACTCTGAGTTGCCAGGTGAGCTCAAAAAAGAGAAAGGAATATGCGAGGTGATTAAACAAATGAGCACAGCCAACACTGACGAGCACATGAGATACGAACTTCTCGCCAGAGAAATGTTTTTAAGCGACCTGGCCACCGACCTGGACGCTGCTGAAAAAAAGGGCATAGAAAAGGGCATAGAAAAGGGCATAGAAAAGGGCATAGAAAAGGGCATCGAAAAAGGCATGGAAAAAGTTGCGCTAAAGATGCTCGCCAAAGGAAAGTCTTTTGAAGAAATCGCAGAAGTAACTGACCTGCCCATTGATCAAATAGAGGTTCTTGCTGGAAAAAACAAGCTCTGTGAACCTGCTGCACCCTATAAAGCCGCCAAGAAGCGAAAAGCCGCCACATAAACAGCCTGAGAGGCCTGCTCTGTTTCAGTTAAAATTCTCTGAGAAAAGACCGTGACGTTTTATTGAGAATCAACAGAGCCGCATCTTCAGAAAGCTGTTTACCGCTGGGTCAGTCTGAACGGGTTTCGCCGGCGAGGCGCAGCAGGTATTTGCCGTAATCGTTTTTAGCCATGGGTTTTGCCATTTCAAGCAGTTGTTTTTTGTCGATATAGCCCATGCGCCAGGCGATTTCTTCGACGCAGGCGATTTTGAGGCCCTGGCGTTCTTCGACGACCTTAACAAAAAGTGAGGCATCGAGAAGCGAGTTGAAGGTTCCGGTATCGAGCCAGGCGAGCCCGCGCCCGAGAACTTCAACATTAAGTTCGTTGCGTTCAAGGTATAAGCGGTTCAGATCGGTTATTTCGAGTTCGCCTCTGGCAGAGGGTCGCAAGCTTTTGGCCAGCTCAACGACCTTTTCGTCATAAAAATAGAGGCCGGTCACGGCATAGTTTGAGCGCGGGTTTGTGGGTTTTTCGACAATACTGACAGCTTTGCCGGCAGCATCGAACTCAACGACGCCATAGCGGTGCGGGTCATTGACATAATAGCCGAACACCGTTGCCCCAAACCTTTTTTCGTTGATCTGCTGTAATTTTTTCGGCCAGCCTTCCGCGTAAAAAATATTATCGCCGAGAATCAGACACGACGGCCGCCCCGCGAGAAATTCCGCGCCGATAATGAATGCCTGCGCCAGGCCATCAGGGCTCGGCTGCACGGCATATTGCAGGTTGATGCCCCACTGACTGCCGTCGTGCAGCACCCGCTGAAACGCCGCCCGGTCTTCAGGTGTGGTGATGATGAGAATGTCTTTGATTCCGGCCAGCATGAGCGTCGAAAGCGGGTAATAAATCATCGGCTTGTCATAAACCGGCATCAGCTGTTTGCTGACCCCGATAGTAATCGGGTAAAGCCGCGTTCCGGAGCCCCCGGCAAGAATGATGCCCCTGCGCTCAACCATGTATTGTCTCCAGTCAAAAAAACCAGCTTGATAAAAACGATTATACAGGAAATTTTCTAAAACCTCTCTTGTTAAGTAGCCCCAAGTTATATGACTCTCTGTAATGTTGAGAATCATTAAAATTTTGCATCCAACACAGCTTTTATGTAGAATATCAACTCAGGAAACGAATTTGATTGGAACAGCAAATAGTGGACTTCAAAAAAGAAAAGGATCTTGTCACAACTTTTATTGCTCATATTGAAAGAAGTCAGTATGATGTAGAGCTTGTCTCGTGGGCCAGTGAATTCACTTTTGCCGGGGGGCAGACAGATATTATCGCCCGCAGTAGTCAAAAAGACCTGTATGCATTTGAAGCAAAGCTCAGCAACCTGGCAAAAGTTATCAATCAAGCCTTTCGCAACACATCGTTTGCAGACTATTCTTATGTGGTGCTCCCTGAAAAGAAGAGGAAAGCCGCTGAAAAATACATCGGGGAATTCAAACGGCGAAGAATTGGTCTGGTGTTTGTAAATCAGGAGAGGGCCTGGACCGAAATCACCGCTTGCAGGCAATTGCCGCTTCTGCCATGGTTAAAAGATAAAGCGGCTGAGAATTTAGCTGAGAAACAGCTGGTTTGCCAAAACAGAGCAGCTCCTGCATGACTCTGCAGATTTAAAAGAGTTGAAAAAGTGGCTACGGGATGCTGAAGCCAACTGGATTGAGTTGAATGAGAAAGACATTTTGATGGACGAAGCAAAAAATGACGGGGGGTGGCTAAGACCATGGCGCCAGGCGATAGCAACTTTATAATTAGGGGGCGATATGACAAAGCAGATAGCCAAAGCAATAGAGTGTGTTGAAGGAACAATCTCAATTGCAAATAATTCATTCTCTTCGTCACTTTATGAAGAAGACCAACATACCAAATTGTATTACGAATCGAACGCCAAATATTTTATAGAAAAAGCCTTTATCGAACTGTTCGTAATTTACGAGAAGCTCGACTTAATTGAAAATTACAAACAGCTGTTGAACATTTTTCAGATAGCTAAAGACAATTTTTTAAAAAGCGAAATGGGAGACGGTGAGCCTTGTCTGATCTGGTCATCAAAGCTCGGAATTTATCTGGGCGGAATAGAAACAGCATTTGGTCTACGTCAAAACCCTGAAGATGAATGTGTTGGGATAAAAAATCTTATCCGCAGATCGATCTATTCAATTTGCGATGAAAAGCTTTACCAAAGTGTTCCAGCCTGTGAGCAAGACGTCCATAATAGAATAGAAGGGATTCTGAAGTGCTATTATCCCGATCTAAAAACCAAGCCTGCCATATCCAAAGCTGTAAAAAATTTCCAACCAGACACAGGGATACCATCAATAAAAATTTTAATCGAGTATAAGTATGTGACAACTCAAGAAGACGCGAAAAGAATTGTTGATGAAATACTGACAGATACGCAAGGATATAAAGCGACTGAATGGCATAAGATCATCTTTGTAATTTATGAAACAATTAGAACTTACTCAGAAAGCGATTGGAACAATCTCCTTAAAGATTGTGAGCCGCATGAAGCGATAGTCTTACAAGGCTTCAGCAAAAATCCTCAGGTAAAAAAAACACGCAAAAAGGGGTAAATATGTTAAAGTTAGCTCGGGCAATGATGACACATGCGGTACCAATCTGCCCGTGTTGGTCTGCGAAAAATTTTACATATTCAGAATGAACTATGAACAATAAAGATTCTTTCAAAGAAATTGATATAGGGCAACTCAAGCTGGATCGACAGAATCCAAGATTACCCGAACAAATCAAAGGCAAAGATACCCGGGCTATTCTCAATTGGATGCTTTCTGATGCCACTCTCATCGATCTGATGGCGTCGATTGCCGAAAATGGCTTTTTCCCAGGCGAGCCGATCATTGCAATGAACGACGGAAACGGCCATGTTGTCATCGAAGGCAACCGACGACTGGCAGCAATAATGCTGCTTGCCGAACCCGAACTCGCTACCATCAGCCCTAAAGCGGTCTACGGCTTATCAGAAATCGCCCGCAGCAAAAACAGTCTGCCCGAAAAGATATGGGTATACGTTGTCGCCGACAGAAGCGAAGTCGGCAATTATCTTGCTTTCCGACATGTAACCGGGGTTAAATCCTGGCCCGTCATTTCTAAAGCTAGGTATCTCAACGGCCTGTATTTGAATAAACCGGACAAAGGCCCGGAAGTATTCAAAGAACTTGCCAAAGAGATCGGCAGCAAGGCTTCATATGTTCGTCGGCTCCTGGTCGGTTATCAGGTTTTCGAACTGATTCAGAGCCGAAAGTTTTACGATATTGCCGGGCTTGAAGAAGAAAACTTCGATCTGTCGCTTATCACCGATGCGCTGACTATGCAGCCGGCAATCGCAGAGTATGTTGGCATCAACAGCGAAGCACCTCTTCAGTTCAGCGAACTCAAGCACGACAAGCTCAAAGAAGTAACCGAATGGTTGTATGCAAAGCTACCCAACGGCAGAACCAGAGTTGGTGAGAGCAGAAACCTCAGAACACTCAGTAAAGTCATAAAAAATTCGGATGCCCTGCAAGCTTTTGCAAGAGGGGAAAAAAGCCTGTCTGAAGCCGCTGAGCTGACCGATCTGGCAGACGAAAACATTCGTCTCTACCTGTCGAGAGCCATGCAAAACATGGCAGAAGCACAAAAAATAGTTCACCGCAGCTGCCACCCCGATAAAAGCGATAAAAGAGTCGTAGAAGAAATCATAGATTCTGCAGAACTGATTCTCAAAGCTTTAAGCGGTAAGCTTAGAGAGCAATATCAGGGATGACGTCCATGGATTATATCAACATTAAAAACTTCAGGCTACCGAACGAGGATTTTGAGCTAAACGATTGGCTTGACCATATTGAATTTCTGTGTTGCATCTCTCAAGATGGAAGCATTACAGAAAGCGCAGTAGTCGACCGTTTTTTCGATGAAAACAACAACTGCCCCCATACTGCTGCTTTAGCGCTTGGCAACGACTCTGATTTTCCGGAGTTATCAGAGAACTACTTTGATTCTTCAGATTTAATTGATGATGAGATCATAGTCCTTGACATATATGACTCCCAACTACATGATCGAATCACTGACAAAATCCGAAACCTTTTCACTTCTCTGGCATGCCGCACAGGGGCTTACGGTGATGATTATCCCTTTATTACCAACAATCGCTCGCTGAAGCTCAAAGACAATTTAACCCCTTTGCAAAGTCTATACATTGCACTTCTATTTTCTTCATTGTTAAAACTAGCTACCAAAACAGGCATAAACCGCCTTGGTCACCTTTTTGAGGAGCTCTGTGAACCTGCCTTCAGGCGTTTAACCCCTGCCGGAGCAAGCAATTTCTTTTTCGGTTCAGGTTCTTGCAGGAATTCTTCTGATGTAATAACCGGAAGTTTTTTCGATAAGGTTAAGAAGCTATGCAGTTTGCTGCACTTACAACCGCACCCGAATTTCACGAAGGAAAATGCCGGAAGACATAACAATGGAGACGGTGGGCTTGACTGGGTCGGTTTATTGGAATTTGGCGACAGTCAGTTTTCACAACCTGTCTTTTTTGGCCAGTGCGCCTGCGGGCAAAACTGGGTAGACAAGCAATTCGATGCTCATCAATCTAAATGGAAAAATTATATTCATCTCTGCAATGCCTATCTGACCTATCATTTTATCCCACGAAATTTCCGTAAGGATTCTCTGGAATGGTATAATCCTCTAGAAATTATTGATGTGGTTTTAATCGATCGCTTCAGGCTCATGAAGTTGCTAAGACAGGAAGCAGATCTCAACGATAAAATAGAGCAACTCTATCGCCCGCTTTTCAAAGAGATCGAACAAAACAGGGAACATTCTGGCCTGTTTACATAAACACACACTCAGCGGCCGAGTCGGAAGATGGTGCGTAGAATCACGTAGATATCGGAGCACACGTTGCGCTTTGCAAGATAAATCTGATTCAGCTTCAGCTTGCGCTGCATTATGACAGCCTTATAGTATGCTTCGGGGTCGGATTTTTTTTCGAGAATTTCGTTTTCGTTGCGGTAGGCAATCGATGCAATATCGGTAACTCCTGGCCTGGCTTCAAGGATTTTGCGTTGTTCCGGAGTATAAAGGTCAACATATCTCTGAACCTCTGGGCGGGGTCCGACAAAGCTCATTTCGCCGAACAAAACATTTAAGAACTGAGGCAGTTCGTCGATCTTGAATTTGCGCAGCCAGTAGCCGGCAACCGTTATTCTTGGGTCGCGGCCGCCGACGGTTATCAGAGTTCCGATTTTATCGGCATTGGTAACCATGGTGCGGAACTTGAAGATTCTGAAAATTTTGCCATCACGACCGACACGCTGCTGGCGATAAAAAATCGGGCCCGGCGAGTCGAGCTTAACCCATAACGCCGCAGCCGCCATTATAGGCCCGGTCAGCCAGATGCCAAACAGGGCGCCGGCGATATCGATGATTCTGCGCAGAGCCGAGTCGATCATTTTCTATGTTTCTTTACCAGATCCAAAACCGTATCGATCACCCGCTGAACGTCAGATTCAGTCATTTTCGGATAAATTGGCAACGAGATTTCACGATCGTAGAGGTCTTCAGAGACAGGAAAATCGCCGCGTCTATAGCCGTAGCGGTCGCGGTAATAAGGGTGGAGATGCAGCGGAATGAAGTGAACGGAAGTGCCAATGCCAGCATCTTTGAGCCTTTCAATCAAATCTGCCCGCGAGATCGTCAGCTTTTCGGGCCGGATTCGCAGAGTATAAAGATGCCAGGCATGCAGGGAATCGGGGTTTCCATGGCATGGCGTCTGCAATTCAGCCACATCTTTGAAAGCGGCCGTATACATTTCGGCATATTTCTGCCTGACATCACGCATCCATTCAGCCTTGTCAAGCTGGTGCAGCCCCATTGAAGCGGCAATATCGGTCAAATTATACTTGAACCCCGGCTCAATTACTTCATAATACCAGGACCCTTCAGCGGTATAGCGTTTCCAGGCATCTTTGCTGATGCCGTGCAGGCGCATGATTCGCATTCTTTCGGCCATTTCGTCATCATCAGTGACAATCATGCCACCTTCGCCAGTGGTAATGGTTTTGGTGGCATAGAACGAAAATACGGTCAAAGGCGAGAGTCTGCCAACCTGGCGGCCTTTATAGCTGGCGGGGAAAGAATGTGCTGCGTCTTCGATCACAGCAAGGTTGTATTGTGCAGCAAGTTCGTTTATCGGGTCCATGTCACAGACCAGACCGGCAAAATGCACCGGCAAAACGGCCCTGACTCTTTTCCCGTCGGCCCTGCGATAACAAGCGCCATCTTTCATCTCGCACTTATCTACCAGGTATTTTCTGAGCGACGCTGGGTTCATCGTTGCGCAAGGGTTGGCAACTTCGATTAGGTCGATGTCGGCATCAAAATAGCGAACAACTTCGGCCGTGGCAGTAAAGGTAATCGGAACGGTGAGCGCAACCTCGCCACGCTTCAGACCAGCAGCATCAAGAGCCAGATGCAGACCAGCAGTAGCTGAATTCACAGCAACCGCATGCTTCGCCCCCACATAAGCAGCAAATTTCTCTTCAAACTGCCGACATTTCGGGCCAGTGGTTATCCAACCGCTTTTTAACGAAGCAACTACTTCGTTTATCTCGGCAGAATCTAAATATGGTAAGGCAAAAGACAAAAATTCAGTATTCATCTATGATCCTTCAATATTTTAAGCAAAATAGATTGCCTTTAACACATGGAAAGTTATTCTACCTAAATTACCGGCAAATTGCGATAAAATTATCTCTCGTTTCTTTATCTTTATCTCAAGTAATGATACAGAAGTTTTTTTAGGCTACTGGGTAGCATACCTAAAAAGAAGTAAGCAAAAGCAAACAAATTTGCTTTAAACCCATAAGATAATTCACGGTTAATCACCAGTCTATCTCGAAGTATCAATTTTCCTCTTAATAGTCCCGATCTTCGGCTATAGAAACTTTTTGATCGCCGAAAATGCAATAATATTTCCGGAATATTTGCAAATACACAACCGTTTTTAAATCCGCGATACCATAGATTTGTATCTTCGTTTTTATTCTCGCCAACATGCCTTTCAGAGTAGTTCCCTGCCTTTAAGAAAAAACTATTTCTGAAAATCACTGACGGATGAGCAACAGGGTCCCTAAAAGAAAATAATTGTAAGCAGTCTTCATGCTTTTCTGGGTAAAATACTTTGGGTTTAATTATAAAATCTTTCTCATCAATTTCAGCAATCCAAGAGCCTAAAATGTCGACCTCATGATTTTCCAACAAATAAGAAACCTGCTTTTCAAAACGAGTTGGCAAGGAAATATCATCGGAATCCATCCTGGCAATAAATGGTGCTTCAATTTGCTCGAGTCCCTTATTAAGGGCCACAGCTAAACCACAATTTTTTTCAAGCTGTATCACTTTCAGCCGACGACCTTCTCTAGCTCGCCACTCACTAATTACTATTTCTAACCCTTCTGAAAGCGGTCCATCTTTCACTACTACAACCTGAGTAGGTTGCATTGTTTGGTTAAATACACTATTTAAAGCTTTTCCAAGATACTCTGGCTTCTCGTTGTAATAAACAGACATCAATACAGCAACACTTTTTTCATTCATAAAAGCCCAGCCTCTTTCTCTTTATTTTCGGAATACTGAAAACCCAATGCAGCGAAAGCAAAATAGTATGGAATAACAAGTGGAGCAAATACTTGGCCAGCAATAAAAAATGGAACAAACAAAATCAAAGACTTGAACTTCGAATTAATCAAAACCCAAAGATTAAACAAAAGCCATGTGGCTGTACCTAACAAACTCTTGACTACCAAACACCAGACATGGTTTACTTTGGCAAGTCCGAGGTCAAACTGGCAGCATGAGTATCACTTATAAATCACGAAAACTTGACCAGCAAATCGGGCCACCGCTGATATTGTCATAATTAATCCCTGTCATTAAACCTGTTTTGTATTTTGCATCCTACGAATCGAAGAATTTATTCAATCTCTCATCCTATGATATATTTTACGGATTTTTTTTAACACCTTGGCTGGTAAAAGCGAAAACAGAAATCGAAGTTTTTTCCCTATTCTAGTCTTTGTAGGGAATAGAGCGTAGTAAGTATCAACAATTGCAGATAAAGACAACCCCTTAGAAATATCTTCAACAATTTTCTTTCGGATAGCCTCATCAATTTTATAGTTATTGCTGTTTGTCAAAAATGCACTATTGTCAGTAAAGCTTTCATTTTGCATTACAACTCGATCGCGAATGCTAGTTAAAATTTTTTGTCCAAAATCGCTAGGAGCAGCGACAATCGAAACCCCTGTGTCGTTTTCGTCATACTTGGCACCCCAATAGTCGCCTATACGTAAATCTGAAAATCCAAATCTTTTACATATACTACACGTATAGCATGATCTAGCAAGCATCACGTCATCGAAAAATATTTTATAAAAATTCGAAGTATTTTCTTTTTGGAATAAAGAGCCGGAACTAAAACAAAATTCCAAACAGAAAGAATGCCAACCGAATTTTTTACTTCGAAAACCTACCGAAAGAAGTCGCTCATTCGGGCGCGATTTCATAGTATCAGAGAGATGTCTTTGCCAAACAAGATATGAAGGAACACCGTGACAAAAAAAATCAACAAAAGTATAACGGTCAACTTGGCCCTCAAGCTCACACAATTTCCTCATACCATAAATCTGGCAAGGTGTCCCAACAAACAAATATTTGTTATCCACATCATTTAATGAAGCCAAAAAAGCATCTGGTGTGTAACTCTGCAAATATTTAGATCCCCTCATAGCACCAAGTTCAGTTTTTTCGCTGGCAATGCGCGTAACTACTTTGTGATTATCTGCATCATAAATGGCACCCAAAACCTTACGGCCATCATCTAGTGCTGCGCGTGAAAGCTCAAAGGCCACGCCACCAGAACTACAGCTAGATACGACAGACGCATCTTTACTAACAGCAGAAAACAAAACAGCCTGCTTAAAATCTGTGATTCGATCACTTTTGCCCAGGAACTTAAAACAAACTTGCAAACAACGCCCACAATGTGTGCATTTACCGGGATCAAGGCGCGGTTCAAAAAAGCCCTCCAAGTTAAGCTGTAGGTTTATGGCCTTAAATTTGCATGCGACCGCACAAGCACCACACCCGCAGCAAGAGTGAGCCTCAATCAAATCATGGCTAAATATATTCATATAAACATTCTCACGTCATCTATTCAAACAACCTTCAATGTAATTTTGCGCCGACTTCCGCTGAGCATTTATTTTTTCTTCCACACAATCATAATCAATATCTTTATCGATTACCGAAGGCATTTCATCAATATATTTTAAAATTCGATCCTCTAAGGAGACGGATGACAATAAATGCATTGCTTTATTCTTATTTTCTCTAACCAGCGTTGCAAATTTTTTTCGCGTAATAATAGACAGAATGCTACCATGAAACGTGTCGGTAATAACACAAGAGGAGTTAGCAAACCAACCAAGCGTCTTGAGAGGGTCTGCCACGACATTATAATCGCACCAATCGTGATAAAAACCAACAGATACTGTCTTTAAACCCTTCATGGTAGCAAAAGTCTTAATTGCAACAATTTCTTCTGTCTTATTCATGTTGTTATCATATGAATATATTACAAGATAGTCAGACAAGTCGATTGATAATTTTGCTCTTTCGATTTCCTGATGAAAGCCATACAAAATAACAGGATCGCAATGAATCGCACACCTCTTTCCCAAAATTTGTTCAACAATGTATTGGGAATTTTCGTCTCTTAACGATATTGCTTGCAGTTTTTCCAACCCTTCTTTTATCAAAGTCTGAGCGCCGATGCGCAAAACATCCTGGTACGTACTTTTGCCAAAGCAACCCGCATAAGAAAAAATCTGAGAACAAGGAACCCCGATGCCATACAGAACTGGATTAAAGCCCACGTCAACAGCAAATACTTCGTCACTACCAATACACACTTTTTTTAGATCAAGTTCTTCGGAGTAATCTCGACCGAGGTTGAAGCAACGTTTTTTAAAAATTTTCAAAGAAATAAACTTCAAAATGTTGAATAGTGTTTTTCTTAAACCATTTTCAATCATCCAAGACAAATAGTAAAAAATAGATCCAAACCCAATATCATATTTTTTTTTAGCCTCTAATGGTTTAACGGAATAGTTTCTTTTGAATTGCAAAACTATAGGCAAAAAGCCCTTTGATTGGAAAATTCTCGTAAGAGCATACATTTGCAAAATTGCACCATAATTATGAACATTGTTATATGTCAAAATGCCAATCTTACCTGTCAAATATTTGTTTTGCTCAACAATGCAACTAGAAGTCTTCTCTAAATTCATATTTGTTTCCTAGACCTGATATTTCGGGTAGATAATCCTACTTTTTTCCATTTTTCTTAGCTTTCCCTTTTTGAGCGGTGTTTTCAAGCCCGTAAACAAACGCTTACAAATTTTGCTGCGCGGTTATTTTCACCTAATATGACTACCGTACATCATTTGGAGCCAACCTGTAATATTTCCCTTGGAATGTGTCAACTGACATTTCGGGTACATAGTCCTACTTTTTTCCATTTTTCCTAGCTTTCCCTTGTTGAGCGGTGTTTTCAAGCCCGTAGACCATTTCCGTTTCGTGCTCGAAAAGCCTTATTATTCTTTCGGCCAGTTCCGTAAGGTTTGAAACAGCGCTATGTACAATCTTGTCGGTGGCCATTGTTGCGATCGATATTCCTTCCAACAACTTAAATACCCAGCGCAATGTCGGGTTGTTGATTTCTTTTTTCAGCTGATTTGGTAAGGTTTTATGCTGCGCCTTTAATGCTGCTCGCATCTCATATTCAGCCACATTATAAACAAGAAGACCAAGCGTCATTACAGCAGTGAGAGCGGCAATACGATTGGGAGTTTTAAGAAAGAGCTTGTCCAGCATGAACCAGGGGTCTTTCAAAAATCTAAAGCCTCTTTCAAGCTTTGCGAGATCTTTATATTCCTTAAGAATCTCTTCGTCGGGAAAGGCGTTGCTGTCAAGATCGTTTGTGGCGAGAATAAAGCGACCTTTGGTCGCCTTCAGGCGATTGATTATTTCAAGATTTTCCTTTATTTCCGGCAAAACGATCTTCACTTCCTGATCTTGAGGCTGGGCGTTTTTTGCGGGTCGACCTCTTTTGGAAAATTTAGCCTGGGTTGTTACGCTGAAATCTGCTTGGTGAAGAGTAAAGTCAGCGACAACTTCCAGAAATCTCTTCTTTGCATCAGTTTCGCAGGCAAAAGCTTCGTTGGAAAGATGCCATAGAGCCTTTTCCATTGTTTTCTTTTCTTTTTCTATGCGTTTTTCAAGCGTAGCAGACTCTCTCTCATAAGCCGCTTCAGAAAATACCAGCAACCACCTCTGCTCAATTTCTCCAAACTTAGAAGTCGTGGAATGATACTTGTAGCCGCCAGTTAATTGTTTCCAGCTGAGTTCACGGTCGCTTTTCCGGGTCAGTTCTTTGGCTTCGCGGATAGTTTCTGGCACTCTGGTGACCCAGACAAAGTCGGTTGAAGATTTAAGCAACTGCTCTTTGCTGTACAATGCGGAATCAGCAACCCATCGAAATTCTTCTGAATCACCAATAGCCTTTTGAAAGGCCCTCACCCGAGCAATAGTTTCGTGAAAAGTCTTTTTGTCAGAAGCATTCCCACTCAGCGGTTCTGACCAGATTGGTATTGCGCCTGGCCCGGTGTTCACCATTGACAGAGTAATCTGCTTCAGATCAGGTCGATGTTGCTTTGAATGACCATGAGCAACAGAGATAATCTGAGGTGCTTCTTCTGGCGAGCCCCCGAAGCCATCATAGGCACCTTCAAGAGAAAACGTAGTGCTGTCAAGACGTGCGGCGAGTCGGCGATATTTCCGATTCATAGCTATCGGAAAGGCGATATTCGCAAAGAATTGGGTTGGATCTGCAGCCGCAATCTGGTCAAGAGAAGCGCTCAAAGCATCGTCGTTGAAGTATTCACCCTTAAGATGGCCACCAAGAAGGCGATCAACCGGTTTATTGCTGAAAAAATGGGAAACAAGATAAAGGGCCTGGTTGGTAAAGCCCAGTCCGTTAAGAATCATTGCGGCAACACATTCACCAACGCTTACAAATTTTGTTGCGCGGCTATTTTCACCTAAAAGCTCGTCGATTCTCCCGACAAGGCCCAGCTGCTTTATTGTGCCAGCAACAAGACCCAAGTGATCAAGGTTCTGGGTAAATACGGATGACGTGAGCTGAATTAGTTCAACCTCTTTTTCAATAAGGGTTTCAATTACACTCATATCAACCTACCAAAATTAACCTTTCTGTACAAGAATCTAGTGCTAATCAGCATTATAGAAAATTCAAAAAGCGACCTCAAAACAGCGAAATGTCAGTTTTTGAGACAATTTTTCAAAGTAATTTAGTGACCATTTCCAAGCAGCGGTGGCCCTTTCATAAAATTCACTTACAATAAGTTTGAAAATATAGGGGCACGCTTTCCGAATGCTATTCGGTGTTGGCATTCAAAGCATAAACCCTGTAAAGACCAAATGGAGAGACAAGAGTCATAGAAAGTAAAATTATTAAATCCATAAGGCTAGTCGGAAAAAAAATAGTAGGCGAAAGACAAAAACCTCTTTTCTCGAAAAGCGAATCAAGAGATCTAGCATCAAACATATTCACATGTTCAAGAGGCCTGTACTGATGATTTTTCCTATAATTTGGAGAGAGATAATTCCTCAAAGAAAGTCGATTCGGCACCGAAACTAAAACTTTGCCCAGCGGGTTCTTCTTTATCCAAGATTTTATATTTGTAATTAAACCATAGTACGCTGGTAAATGCTCAAGTACGTTATCAAGTATCACCCAATCGAAATGCTCGCTCGAAAAGTCAGAGGCCTTAAGACTCGTTAAGTCTGCCTTGTAAGGGATAAGCACGCCTCCCTGAGGGTATTTTCGTTGTTCGATACATGGTTCATAATCTACAACCGTTACCGTACACCCCGCCCTTGCTAGATCTTGAGCAAGCATTGAATGGCCAGATCCCAATTCCAGAATATTAGGCAGCCTACCTTGCCGAGAACGAAAAATCATTTTTTTAAATGTCTTATGCCGCGGGCACATAAAAGTCGTTGAAAGAGGGGAGATGCTATTGTAAATTTCACCAGCCGTATTATAACCCTGCGCAAGATCAAAAAAACAAAGATTACATTTATCACACTTCCGCATTGGAATTTCATAGTTAGAGTCAAAATTGTAGGAAAAAGCGAACGGCTCCTTATGATGGCCTACAATTCTCGAAGCTATTCTACATGTTGGACATTCACGAGATATAAGAACTGGTCTAAAATTTTGCATTTTTAACCTTTTCAATAAAACCGAGACACACAAATAGCACGGAAAATACCCGCATGTATCAAAAACAATATTTCTTCAAAAGGTCATTAATTTTAACACATATGCGCAGAAAAGAAAAGAGCCGCAATTTAATGCCAAGGAAAAAAATGAATTTAGGTATACCGTGTTTACACAAGGAAATGCGTCGAAACCAGTTTGGATACTTCTTTTCATAGCTAATAATATAGCCAAGAACAGAAAGACTCGCTTCTCGACGCTTGACCATTAAAAGAACGCAACTGTAAAGCAAATAGTTAACCGATTTAGTTTCGATCTCGCGGGGGTAAAGACTGTACAATTTTTCTTCCAAGATGGAAAAAGCCTCAATTGAGGCAATAATATCTAAGTCGAGATTATTCGATAATGATGCCCGCCTTTGGAAATAATAATACAAGTTCTTTTTTGAATAATAAATTTTTTTACTTGCCGCCATAACAAGGCCAAAAAATGCAATATCCTCGCATCTTCGAATCTGCGGATAACGAATTTTATGATCGTTCAATAAAGATCGTTTTATTAGTTTTGAATGAATGGCTGAAGCGTCAGCAAGTGCAATTGAACCTGACACGAAACCCTCAGGACAGTTTCGCAAAGTAGCGCAAGCCATCATTCTCCTATCATAGGCCTTATAGTAATCAAAAATTACGCAATCTATTTCTGAATAACTATTTATGATTTTTTCCATTTCTTCGAGAAATGACTCCTCAACCCAATCATCATTGTCAATGAACGCTATCCATTCTCCATTGGCCGCGTTGATACCCTCATTTCTAGCATTTCCAGGACCCAAATTTTCCACAGTTTTTTTCAGTCTAATATTCAATTTCGAACTTTGGCAGTATCTCGATAGTTCGCAAAAAGAGGTGTCGGTTGAACAGTCATCAATAACTATTACTTCAAAATCTTGAATTGTTTGCCTCTCCAGCGAAAGAAAATACTTCTTCATCAGAGAAAATGAATTAAAAACAGGAGTAATGATAGAGTATTTCACAATTAACCTCAAACATAGCTGATAGTATTTTTTCACCAGACACAAAGAACTTTAATCGAAGTCCCACACAGACAAATAGTGTTTGGTCTCTAGAAAGGGCTTTCAAGAGGATTATATTTACTTCTAAACGAATAATCTAGCTCATCACCAATTAGGGCGTAAAATAGGTAGTTCGAGTAGGGAACGTATTTGTAAGATGAGCTGATTATACTAAAGACCGTAACACAGCTTATCATAAGCATTAAAATAATTAACACTTCTCGATAAGACCTTCGAATAAAAATGGTTGATTGAGCAAATGCAATCCAAAAAAATGGGGCAAAACACATTGAAACCCTGCCCAAAATAGGCACAGTCAAAGCCATTTTAGCGGTAATAAGATAAATCAGGGAAAAATTAAAAGCTATTTCACCTGCAGAATTGTCCTTTGTCAGTTTTTCTCTGTTTAAAAGAATCAGAAAAAATAAAATAGCCCGAAGGAACAAGCCGACAGAAAACTGCTGACCTGAAGTATACAAGTTATCTGGATCAAAAAAATAACTGGGCACATAAGACAAATTTAATAAAGATAAAACCCATATTGCAGACCCCATAATCAGCGACTGATTTGAAAAAACGACCCAAAACATAGCAATCATAATGGTTAAGAAAACCTTCCCAGTCTTTTCAAAACCAATCATACCCAAGCCAATAAAGGGCAAGCAGATAAGAGTTGCCAAATGAAATTGCGATGCGAGAAAAACGAGTAAAATGGATATAAACAAAAGACCACAATTAAATGCTATTGCTGCTAACCAAAGGAAAGAAGCAGCCATCAAATTTCTTAAAGGGTTGTCAATAAACATAAAATATGCGTTAAAGGATAAAAATAGACCTAATGCAAGCCAATAATTTTTGGAAAAGAGAATAAACAGCAAAACAACTGAAATAAATGCAAATAATTTCAATAAAATTAAAAATGGCCAAAATCCAAATCCTAATTCATTAAATACTTTATTAAGTAACACATAACCCGCCTCGTAGCGAACAGCACCACCCGACCCGATTAATGTGTAGTCTTTTTCATATTGGCGCCAGTCACTTCCTGTCATGTATCCACCACATAAAAAAAGACCAATCACTATCAATAAAAACAATTGAAAAAACCACACACGCTTAAATTCATAAATTTTGCCCACATAAAAACAGGCAATAGGTAATAAAAAATAGGCAAACATTTTTACCCCAAAGATTTAGAAATGAAATACTCAGCTACGGCTTCGGGTGAATAGTCTAACTCAAAATTAGTTCTCAACTTAATACGTTTTATTAACTCATCAATATTTCGGGCAATAAAATCGCGTTCGTTGGGTAAAATAATACACCTCTCAAATCTATCTAGAAACTGGCCCAATTTATTGTTTCTGTTCTTTAATAAGCAGACTATCGGAAGCATTGTTCCGAAATAGTCAAATAATTTACCAGGGATTTGGCCGCTTTCACCATAATTCTCTATAAAAATAGCACCGTGTGCCATTGCAAACTGCTGCAAAATCTCATCGTAATCGATCGGTGGGTGAAATTCAATGCATTTGAACTTCTCCAAACTCTTATATGAATCAGCATTCGAAAAAACGACCAACTCAACTCGCTTTTTTGCACCAAGATTGAACTCATCAAGAACGCTGGCAAGCAGGCTAATGTCTCGACCAGAACCAAATGCACCTGGGTACAATAAACGAATCGAATCCGAATTTTGTAGTTCTTCATGGTAAACTTCTCGATAATAACTCCTAGGACAAAAATTCATTCGTTTGGATAAAGAGGGGTATTTTTCGTGCATTTTTTTTACTGTTAATTCGTTTGTATAAAAAATTAAGTCTGCACAATTAAGTATTTTTGGTTCAATGAGCCTAACAATGAGTTTATGTAGAATCGAAAGACCTATATCGTCTGCCCAAGGGTCACCCCAAATTTGAGCCCATTTCAGATTTGGGTATTTAACCTTTATTTCCTTTGCAGCAAAATGAGAACTTTTCAGATCAGAAGAACTTACTAATAAATCATAGCAGGTAAAATTCAGATCTAACTTCATTATCTCTGATGGCCATTCTTTGCATACGTCGGGGAAAAAAAAGAGATTCGCTAAAAAATTAGACAACCCAATCCCTTTAAAAAACTTCGAGAAAAAGCTCTTTTTTTTCTGTAAAACATTATAATTTTTTAACTTTGAATAAAAAACACGACCATTCATTTCTTGTGCAAAAAAAGCGGATTTTTTACCCTCAGGCCATTCTACTGTCAATACATCAACCTCATGACCTAACTTTGAGAGGCCACGCACTAAAGCATTGTTGCGAATTGCAGCAGAACTATTTTTTAGATAATAGCATGTTGTCACATAGAGAATTTTCTTGTATTTCAAAGAGAGCTCCTCCTGGGGATTCAGTATTGACCAGATATCATTTCGAGCGCAGCAACCCTCTTTGTTGAATCATTTCAAACTATAATTTTGGTCATTACTTACCAATTCTAGCCCTTGTAGTGAATTTTATTGACTGATCCATTATAATTTATATCATTCATTTTCAGGCACTTTATGGTCGTTCTGAGTTGAAGACACCACAGAAATTTAGGTCGCTATCAATTTGAAGATTTTTGAACTCTTTATGAGCCACAAGAAATGCCAGCAAATCGGCAGTTTGAAGTGCTATCTGAAAATGTGTCAGTTCAAAATCTTTGTGCTTTTCAAGATTGGGTTCGACCGCCAATACGGACAAGCCGTCAGACCTTAGGCGTCTGAAGATATTTAGAGCCGGGGATTCACGCAGGTCGTCAATATCCGGCTTAAAAGCAAGACCCATACATGCAATAACGGGCTTTCGGCCATTCTCGTTTTCAAACTTGAGTGCTGTATTTTTAATCTTTTCAATGACCCATTCTGTTTTATAATTGTTAACCTCGCGGGCAACTCGAATGAGTTTTGCGGTTTCGCCGCCAGCATGCACAATAAACCAGGGATCGACTGCAATACAATGGCCGCCAACGCCGCAGCCTGGCTTGAGAATTTTGACGCGTGGGTGGCGATTGGCTAGGTTTATCAATTTCCAGACATCTATGTCGAACTTATCACAGAGCATACTCAGCTCATTGGCGAAAGCAATATTCACATCTCGATAGCTGTTTTCTGTCAGCTTGCACATTTCAGCGGTTCGGGCATCGGTTTCATAGACCTCCCCCTGGACAAATTCGCGATAAAATGCTGCTGCAATCCTAGTTGCATCTGGGGTAGTTCCACCGACAATACGATCATTTTCAACCAATTCTTTCATGATCTGGCCAGGCAAGACTCTTTCGGGGCAGTGGGCCAAAAAAAAGGAAGGGGTTTCAGATTTAAAAAGCTCAGGCCTGGTTTCCTTTAAAAGATCCTGAATTTTTTCGGTAGTACCAACCGGGGAAGTCGATTCAAGAATAACGATATTGTTTTCTTGAATGAGGGGCGCAATAGCCCGGGTAGCAGCAAGAACATAATCAATGTTCGGTACATAGCCGTCGTTAAAGGGAGTAGGAACAGAAATAAAAAAAACATCTGCATGGGCCGGTTTTAAGTCAGCTTTCAGGTTGCCGCTATTCACGGCGGCTTTAACAAAAGTTTCCAAATCCGGTTCCACTATGTGTATGCGGCCCTGATTGATGGTGGCAACAACTTCTGTTTTGACATCAACGCCATGAACTTCATAACCCTTGTTTGCAAGAAGAGCCGAAGTCGGCAAACCGATATAACCCAAGCCCATCACACAAATTCTTTTCTTTTTCAACATGCAGCTGAACTCCTGAGATAGGCCACGATTTTTGAAGAGGCATTACCATCACCGTAAGGATTATGGGCCTGACTCATTGCCTGATAAGAAAGATCATTATTCAACAATTCCAGTGTTTGTGCAACAATTTTTTCTTTGATAGTGCCGACAAGCTTGACAGTACCAGCCGTAACGGCCTCAGGGCGTTCAGTAGTATTGCGCGTTACCAATACGGGTTTTCCAAGGCTGGGCGCTTCTTCCTGCACCCCTCCGCTGTCGGTAATTATTAAATGAGCCTGGCTCATCAAAAAGACAAACGGAAGATAGCTCAAAGGATCGATCAGATGAACATTAGCAGTGCCAGATAAAATCTGTTTCACTGGGGTTCCAACATTCGGATTGAGATGAACGGGGTAGACAATTTCTACGTCTGGCCGTGAATCAGCTATTTCCTTCAAGGCTTCACAGATATTAATGAAGCCATGACCAAAATTTTCTCTACGATGTCCAGTTACAAGGATCAGCTTTTTTGTATTTGTCAGGGAAAAGCCTGACTTAGCAAGCTCGGAAAGTATCTGGCCCTTAACGAGGGGTTCCGTTTCTATTTTGTTTAAAACCCAATATAGGGCATCAATGACCGTATTGCCGGTTACAATTACCGATTCTGAGTCGATGTTTTCGCTCACAAGATTTTGTTTGGAAGCCTGGGTTGGCGCAAAATGAAGTTTGGCCAGCCGGGCAGTTAATTGCCGATTAGCTTCTTCGGGCCAAGGGCTATAAATATTGTGAGTTCTAAGGCCAGCTTCAATATGTGCAACTTTTATCTGCTGGTAAAGGCAGGCTAATGATGCCGTAAACGAGGTGGTAGT
>DAOPYA010000070.1:12491-22566 GCA_035352635.1 Candidatus Rifleibacterium sp. | reverse complement strand
CGACTGACATGCCGTGATACCGCTGTTGGAGAGAAAAAGGTTTCCGTTTGCCCTGGATATATGAAAAAAAATGTCCGGTTTGAGGTTTTTGCTGGTATAATCTTTTGAGCTGTTTTTGCAACCTAATTAAAGAAGCCAAGGAACGCAGTTTATGATAGAGGAAATCCTGCTCAGTCTCCAGGACAAACTGAGAAGCCGCGACTTTCTAGATAACGAACAGGCACTCGATAAGCTGGCTTCCCTGTTGCAGTCACAAAACTCCGAAAAACAGAAAAAAATCATCTCGACAACCCTGCCCATCGCACTTGCCAGCAAATTTGAAAGTATTCAAAAAAAGGCTGTGCAGATTGTCATAAATTACCCGACCATTCTTAAAGACGTTCTGCCTGCCCTCAGACTGTCTTCAGACATGACCGTTCGATTCTGGGCCTTCTTTATTCTCATCGAACTTGGGTTTGTCCATCAAGACGAACTGCTCGATATACTTAACAGCCGCGAGAACGACGAAATCCGAAAGATCGCCCTCGAAGCGCTCAGCAAAAACCCTGATAAACGCATTATTCTCGCTTTCCTTGATAAAATCAGCGACCCGAGCTGGATTGTCCGCAAACAGGCCAAGCGGTCGCTTATCGAGCAGGGTGATTCAATTTATCAGATCATCCAGGAATATTTTCAGAGCTGCTCAAGTCAGCAGAAGTATGAATGTATCAAGCTTATTCCGTTGATTCTGCGCGAAAAAGCTTTTACCCTTTTTCAGCGTATGCTCGAATCCGACCGCAATGGTGTTTTTAAGCCTTACATCTGCGCCGGGCTTGGCGAAATCAAAAACGAAAATTCCATGAAAACGCTTCTCGGGCTGCTCGATGACGAGTCAATGATCGTGCGCCAGGAAGCCATTAAATCTCTTTCGAACTGGGGCCGTGAAGTCGTCTCGCATGTCATGTCGATTTTTCCGACCGCCGGCAAAGATACCAGACTCAGCATGATGACCCTGCTCGGCAGGGTGCTTGGCCTTGAAGTAGTCAAGCTTGTCGGCGAAAGATTCGGGGTACCAACCCAGGATACCAAATACTATCTGCTCACCGCACTAGGCGAAGTGCGTGACCCGAGCGTCATTGCTGAGTTGCTGCCCTTCATTAAAGATGAATCGATTTTTATCCAAGATTACGCCCACCGCATTATCGTTCAATTGGGTGTGCATGCCGTTGACCCATTGCTGGCCTGTCTCGATACTGAAGACGAAGATCTCATCATCCAGGTGCTCAAAATCCTCGGCGTTATTGGTTCAAAAGAGGCTTTGCGCCCGCTGCTTTTTATGATCGACAACTCCAAGAATACTCTGGTGCGCACCTGCGCCATCGAATCAATTTCGAAACTTCAAAAATTCGACCTGATTGCAGGTCTTTTGCTGCTTAAACTCGATGATAAAGACCTTTCTATCAGGCATACCATCGTCGAAAACCTGGCCAGACAACCACGCAAGGCGTTTCTCAAAGAACTGGTCTCGGCATGTTTCGATAGCAGTTCTGATATTGCCTGGTGGTCGCGTGAGATTCTCAAACGCCGCGATTACTACGGGGTTACCTCGTTTCTCAACCTCTACGACAGTTCTTCTGACTCCGACAAAGATCGCATGATCTCGCTCGTATCTAAATTGTCTGAAGATCAGCTTGATGCGGTTCTTAAAGTCGAAAAAATCACTCTCGACCTGTTGCGCCCCGAAAACGTCGAAACCCGTGTGCTGCGCCGAAAATACGCTAAAGAAAATATTACCGATCTCAAAGAACTGCTCTATTATCTCCATGAAGAACGCGGTTCTGACCTGCATATCTCTATCGGGCTGCCACCAAGTATCAGGGTGCATGGCGAACTTGTCAGAACCACCTTCGAAAACATCACCCCCGAAAAGAGCAGATTCCTGCTGTTTTCAATTATGAATGACGCCCAGAAGCGTGAATTCAACGAGCGCATGGAACTCGACTTTTCTTATGAAATTTCTGACTGCGCCAGGTTCCGCGTCAACGTTTTTATGCAGAAAAACGGCATGGCCGGCGTATTTCGTATTATTCCAAATACCGTGCCGAGCTTCGAAGAACTTTCAATCGACAAGTCGATCATGGAAAAAATCTGCAACCACAAGGCCGGTCTGATTCTCGTTACCGGTGCCACCGGTTCGGGCAAGTCAACCACCCTGGCCGCGATGATTGACCATGTTAACCGCATGCGTTATGACCATATTATTACCATTGAAGACCCGATCGAATTCGTGCACCCGCATAAACGAAGCGTCGTCAGCCAGCGTGAACTGGGCACTAACACCCTGTCTTTCTCGAACGCACTGCGCAGCGCCCTACGCGAAGACCCTGATGTTATTCTCGTTGGCGAAATGCGCGATCTCGAAACTATGAGTCTGGCAATCGCCGCATCCGAAACCGGTCACCTCGTTTTTTCGACTTTGCATACCATCAATGCTTACGAATCAATTCATCGCATCGTCGGGAGTTTTCCCGGTGACGTTCAACAGACGATTCGCATGCAACTGGCAGGCACCCTGCGTGGTGTTGTCTCGCAACGCCTTGTGCCAGCCTATCTGTCGGCCAGTCGCGTGCTAGCCTACGAAGTGCTGGTCGGCTCAACCCCGGTGCGCCGCTGCATCAAAGAAGATAAAACCGATCAGCTGCTGTCGATCATGCAGACCGGTCGCCAGGAAGGCATGATCACCATGGATCAATGCCTCGAAGACCTGGTAGTCAGCAAAAAAATCACTTACGATGATGGCTATAAACATGCCGAAGATAAAAAAGACTTTCAGAAGAGGCTCGAAGAGCGTATTGGCAAGGCCAGCGCCAAAGCCTACGGCATTGCTACCCCGGCTGACCAGGGTAAACCCGACAAAACTTCCGGTTCCCCCCAGAAACCCTCGTCAGGCCAGTCTCCAGCCCGCAGCTGATTTGTTCTGCCGCCCAATTTAAGAACCAGATGCTATTGATTGCCCTAAATAAGCTCTCTCTCTGAAAAATCATAAAAGGGCACGGCCGACAGGTTTGGGCTGTTTGAAGCGGCTCAACTCTGCTGTTGCGGGTTTCAAGAAATAATTGTAGCAACAAAGCTGCCTGTCGTCGTTACCACTTAATCTTGAATGATTTGACCGGCTTATCGATGCCTTTGAGCTGATGCGTGCCGTATGGTTCGATTTCAAAAATATGGCGGTCGATGCGTTGCAGGGTGTTTTCTGAGATGACAATCTCGAAGGCATCGGCAACGCCTTCAAGACGCGATGCCAGATTCACCGCATCGCCCATTACATCGTTTTCGGTTCTGATAACCGAACCGCTGTTGATGGCAATGCGAATCGCCAGTTTTCGTTCTTCGGGCACCGTCAGGTTGAATTCGGTGAGTTTGCGCTGAATGTCGATGGCGGCGAGAATCGAATTATTGTGGTTCTCGAAGACCACCAGAAAGGCATCGCCAATCTTTTTAAGCGCGTCGCCGTTGTATTTGTCGAAGACCGGTTTGAGAATCTCGTCATGTTGCTTGAGCATCGACATGACCTCAGACAGAGATGCCTTCGAGCTGAAGGCCGTAAAGCCCTTGACGTCGGTGAACATGATCGACAGGTCGAGGGTGTGGCTGACTTTGATGAGCTGGTCGTATTTTTCGAGTTCTTCGAGGGCCTGGCGCCTTTTTTCGAGCACTTCATCGAGATGATTGTCTGAAAGCATGACTTTCGCCTCGCCTTTGGGGCGCAACAGGGCCGGGTCAACACTGCCGCCGACACTCTCGATCATATCGACGAGCGCCTTGCGATCAATCTCGTTTTCGAGGGTTTCAATGTGTTCGCAGAGCGGTTCGGTGATCAATTTGCCTAGGCAAAGAAAGAAATCTGTAATCGCGCCCTTCAGCCTGAAGTCATCATGGAAAAAGTATCGCGCCAGGGTCTTCACGGCCCGCTGCATGACGTCTGTTTCTTCGTTGGGAAGCAGGGTTTCCATGATTGAAAAGGCGATGCGGCGGTCATCGATTGAGTCGAGCGCGATGATACAGCAGAAGCGGTAAGCCTTGCTCGGCGAAGTGAGGCCCTGAACAAGGCCGTCAGGGTTGTTCCGATAAACATGCCCGAGGATGTTGCCGACCCGGTCAACGTCATCGAGGGTAATGACTTCAGAGCGCCTGTTCAAAAGCTGATCGAGCATGCGCAGAAACTCGGGCCGGTTATGAACCGCGGTCTCAAGCATCAGGTCAAGCATCATGCCCGGCTGGCAGGTCTGCAGAAAATCTTCGACAGCCTTGACCGAAGACGGGAATGGGTTCTTCGCCAGGCAGGCAATTATTGACTTCAGGTTGCGCATGTTTTTTTCGACGGTCAGCTGCCGGGCGATGACTTTGATGTCGGCTTCGAGGAGGGTTTTCCAGGTGGAGACGGCCTCAGATACGTAATAGCGCACCGTTTCGTTTGAATGGCTGAAGCCAAGAAAAACGGTGCGACGCAGAGCCGGGTTGGCAGCCTTGGTCAGCAGCTTTGACAGCCAGCGCACTACTTTTTCCTCTGGGTGGGTCAGCAGGTTCAGAATGGTGTTGACCACATCTTTTGAAGAAATTTCGGGAATCGAGGTGAAAACCGTCTGAATGCGTAACTCATCGCTGTTTTCAAGAAACTTGATGACTGCCGGTACCGCATCGGGGTGGTTCATCGACAGCAAGGCCGAAACGATGTGCGGCATCAGATTTGGTTCGGTGCCATCGTCGAGAATCTGCTTCAGAATAATAACCGCCCGTGGCCCGATCATCAGCAGTGCTTTGCGCGACCAGAACTGCACATCGTCAGAAGGGTCGTTGAGAGCTTTGACAATCGCTGATACCGAAGCTTCACCGTAGTTGACCAGACAGTTGGCCGCGGCGTTGCGCACTGGCCAGTTGCTGTCGCCCAGCAGTCTGATCAACATGTCGATCAGGTTCTGGTCAGGGGCGATTCGCTGCAGCACGCCAAGCAGAAACAGTCTTTCCTGTTTGTTGCCGGATTCGAGAATTTTGATTACCGGGTTGAGTGCCATGCCGCCTATCGAGCCGATGATTTTGATGATCTGAAAGCGCAGGTTCTCGTCTTCGGTGCTGAGATTGCGCAACAGCAACTCGACATTGAGATTTACTTTGACCGCCAGACAGTCTGAGGCGTAATCGGCGACGATCCGGTCATGATCAGAAAGGCAATTGATCAGCGTGTTGGTTGCCTCGTCGCTTTTGAGGTGCGCCAGGTTTTCGATGGCCAACAGGCGGTGTTCCTGGTCGGTGGCAGACAGCAGGCGGTTTATGAGCGGCATAGACTTCTCGCCCAGCAGCTTTACCAGAATGCGGATAATATCATACCTGATCAGCGAATCGGCCTTGCTGAAGGCAACCGTCAGCCGATCAAACACTTTGGAACCAAGCTTTTGCAGCTGTTCGCCAGCCAGACGCCTGATGGCCCATGAGGGGTCGGCAAGGTTGTGAATGAGAAAATCAATGGCCGGCGGCGTGCCTAGCTCGCCCAGCGCCGTTATAATTGCGTAGCGCAGCGCGAATGAACCCTCAGCGTAAAATTTCTGCAGTTCGGTGATGATGCTGTCCTGGCCAATTTTAACGAACAGCGCGATAACGCTGTGATTGGGAACCTTGGCTGGCGTGATGATGATTTTGCGCAGATCGTCGAGAATGAGAGTGCCGAATGCCAGCAGCTTTTCAAAGCAAAGCTTTCTGACGGCCCAGTTCGGGTCATTGAGCATCTGATACAGCGATCTCGCATTCTCGATGCTTTGGTTAACGGCAATAGCACGGATCGCGTAGCCGCGCAGTTCGGATTCATGGTGGTTAAGAACATGCCTGACGCAGGCCAGAGCTTCTTCGCTGCCGATATGGCCAAGAACATAGAGTACCCAGTAAAACTGGTCAGGATTCGCTTCGTCGAGGGTTTGCGCCAGTTGCGAGCAGACGGCAGGGCCCCATTGAATGAGGGTTTTAGCCGCGGCTTCACGTTTGTGCCAGGCTTTGTCACTGAGAATTTCGATGACTGCCTGCGCAGCATCGGTGCCGTGGTCGATGAGAAGCGAATTAAGACCTTCACGCCATAATGCATCGTCAGTGCTTTTAACTAGTTCGTAAGGCGACCGGCTCATCAGGTTTCCTCGGGCAGATAATCTCAGAAGTCTTGATTGTTAACCCTAGACTAACATATAATCGACCCCAATGTGAATAATTTTAGGGAGACAAGCATGCCTCTATACGAATTTTCATGTTCCGGGTGCCACCGGAAATTTACGGTTCTCTGCCAGATCAGTCAACGTGACAGCGCTCAGGCCTGCCAGCACTGTGGTTCAACCCAGACCCAACGCCTGGTTTCGCGTGTAAAAACAGTGCGTACTGAAGAACAGATGATGGAATCGCTTGCCGACCCAACAAAAATGTCGGGTCTTGACGAGAATGACCCGCGCACCTTTGCCACCTGGGCGAAAAAAATGGCCCGCGAGATGGGTGAGAATATGGATGACGAGATCGAAGCAATGGCCGCCGAAGAATTCGCCGGTGAGGCTCAACCCGAAGGTCAGGGTTCTGATGACCCTGGCACCGCCATGTCATTGCCGCCGTCTGATGGTGACGACCAGCCATAAATCTGGCGCAGAGCCTCATATACCGTTGCCGCCACAGCCGAAGAAACATTGATGCAGCGCGTATTCGCGAGCATTGGCAGGGTGATGAGGCTCGCGGCAGTTGTGCCGGCAGTTAAAACCTGAGGGGGCAGGCCGCCTGATTCAGAGCCGAAGACCAGCGCGTCGCCCGGTTGGTAATTGATGGCGGCGTAGTTTCTGGTGCCGTGCGCCGAAAGATAAAATACGCGCCGACCGGCGGCCCAGGCGAAAAATTCGTCGAGATCGTTCAAAATGGTCGGGTGTAACGATTTCCAGTAATCCATGCCCGCCCGCTGCAGGGCCGCATCAGTTAATCTGAAACCCAGAGGCCGAACCAGAACCAGTTCAGCACCAGTGGCGCAGCACAACCTGGCAATGTTGCCGGTGTTCTGCGGTATGTCGGGTTCGATGAGCACGACGCTTAGAGGCGACTTTGTCGCTCTATTAATAAAAACATGCTGATCTGCCATGCTGAATCTCTTTTGCTATTTTTTGAGGCGGGTAGCGCCCACCATATAAAAACTGACCCGGAAAGCGCCGTTACGGTCACTGCGCTCGAGACGATCGATGGTCAGTTCGCCAAAACCGTTTTTCTGCCAGAGCGACCTGATTTCAGCCCGCGAAAAGAAATGAATGGTGCCCAGACCGGCAACCGGCCCGTCGCTGATGTTTCGATAGCTGTGCGCATCGAGTTTTTCGCCACTGCCATAGCCGGTGGTGGCCGGCGTGAACAGCACTGAAGAAAAAAAACTGCCGCCCGGCTTCAGAACCCGCCTGATTTCAGATAAAATGCTTCTGATGCCGGCGCTTGTATTTGCGGCCAGTGCTCCGATCTCTACCACCGCGTCAAAACTTTCATCGGCAAAGGGCAAAACCCCGGCATCTGCCTGCAACAGCAATGGTGGGCGGGTTTCGTTGCGGCAGAGTTCGCGGGCTTTCGGCAGGGCCGCAAAAGCTCCATCGAAAGCGACGGTTAAAAAGCCTTCACGACAAAGAAACCAGGTGTTGGCACCTGTGCCGCAGCCTAGATCGAGAACCTTGATCTGCCGGCGCACCCCCGGCGCGTAGAGGCGTGACATGAATCTGACCAGTTCTTCGGCCGGGTATTTGCCCCAGTTTCGTGTTGCGTGCACTTCGTTCCATTGTTTGTCAAAGGTTTTCATCATTTGCTCCATAGTGATAATGCAGCAGAATCTGCGGAACCAGACCAGTGAGCTTCTGCCAGTTCTGTGAAAGAGTCGCGTAAATTTCGGGCTGATGCACGCGCCGACCGATAAAAAAATGGTGCCTACCCGGCGCGAAGCCGGCTTTAAAACGAAAAAGCCGGTCATCTTCTGCCAGCGACAGGCCACCGCCCAGATGCAGCGTTTTTTGGCCGGTCTCGGCGGCGAGGCGTGCGAATTCGAGCATCAGAAAGGCACTGGCCTGAGAATCTTTAAACTGCGGGTCAGAAGCGCCAAGATGGTAATGGGCGCTTTGCCCGTCGAGCAGAAAGACCGCGGCGGCCGCCAGTCGGTTGTCGGGGGTGAAGACGCCGGCAAAATACCTGCTCGAAGTCGGCATTGCCGCGAGTGCGGCAAAATAGTCTGCTGAAAAAAGATAATAAGACCTGGCTGCCAGTCGCTGCATGGTCTGCCGATAGAGGTCTGCGAATTCATGCAGGTCATCCAGGCTGCGCATGGTAAGGTTTTCGCGGCCTGCCCGCCGCCAGTTGCGCTGCCGGGCAGGGGTGCAGCCGGCCAGCAGCCCGGCAAAACCATCGCTTAGATTGATGCTGACGGTGGTGCGGTTGTGACTGACCATGCAGACGTCTGAGTATTGTTCGTGCATGGCGGTGAGCGGGTTAAATCTGACGAATTCGGCTACAACGCTTTGTTGCCTCGCCCATTCGGCAAAAAGTGCCTTGAATTCGGCAATGGCACTCTGGTCGTCAGTAAAAAACTGTGGGCCGCCATAGCCGTAAGCGGTTTCAAGGTCATGGTAGCCCTCGCCGCCCACACAAAAAGGTATCTGGCGCAGAAGAAACGGGTAGAAAATCTGACCGGCCCTTGAAGTGTGCAGAATCGCGCCCGGTTGACCATCGCCATTGCACGCACAGGCCGCATGATAGGCATGGCTGTAATAAACCTTGCCGGCAAACCCGGGCAGCTCGTCAAATATTGTGTTCCAGCGCTCCGGGCTGGTTATGAACTCAAAGCTCAAGATCGACTACCTCACCCAGGTGCTGCCAGGTGATTGGCTCATCGGCGGCAAGACTCACTGTTAACCGGCGATTAAGGGCCTGCGGCAAAAGTTCTGGGGCGATGCCGGCAGCCGGTCTTTTAATTGCCACATTGCGGCCGCTGAGAATGGCACCTGCCGGCAGATCAGTGGCGGCTACCAGACCACGCCTGACCAGTGGCCGGTTATTTGCTTCTGATGGGGTGGGGCGCTTGATGCCGTCGCCGAGCATCGTTGCGGCACGACGCACCGCCTTGACCATATCTGCAAATTCATGCGGTTCCATCGAAGCGGCATGATCTGGGCCGGCAAGCGTGCGGTCAAGAGTCAGGTGTTTTTCGATAATTACGGCACCGAGCGCCGTTGCTGCGATGGCCGCCTCGTTTCCGGTCGTGTGATCTGAAAAGCCAACCGGCAGGCCGAACGCCTGGCGCATGACGCTCATGGCGTGCAGGTTTGTCTCGGCGGCGGGCGCCGGGTATTCGCTGGTGCAATGCAGCAGAACGATCGGGCCACACCCTGAATCGCTGAGGGTTTCGATTGCTTTCTGAACTTCGCCAAGGGTGCCCATGCCGGTCGAAAGAATCACCGGGCACTTTTTAAAGCCGATGCTGGCCAGAAAAGGCAAATTGGTTAATTCTCCCGAAGCAATTTTTATGGCGGTGCTGCCGATGTTGCAAAGCAGGTCAAGACTGAGCTGACCGTCTGGGGTTGACAGAAATACCAGCCCCTGAGCTTCGGCGTAGTCTTTGAGATCTCCGAAGTCGGCAAAGTCAAGCTCAAGGCCAGCGAGCAGCTGAAATTGATCGGTTGCCCCTGCATCCTGACGCTGCTGATAAGGCGCGGTTGCCGCCCAGCGGCCGGTGCATTCGCCGGCCTTGAAAGTCTGAAATTTAACCACATCGGCACCGGCAGCCGCAGCGGCTTCAATCAGACGGCGGGCCATCTCGACGCTGCCGTTATGATTAACTCCGGCTTCGGCAATGATTACCGGGAAACGGGTGAAATTCTGAAGAAAGGATTTTGCGGTCATTTCAGCTTTTGAACCTGGCCGCGTCAGCGTAATCGGCGAGATGCAGCCTGATCTGGTCAATGGTGGCGGCCAGGCCATCACGGAAACTGTGTTGAGGTTTCCAGCCGAGGTCATTGGTTGCGTGGCTCGCATGCCCGATCAGCCGCATGACTTCAGAGTCGGC
>DAOPYA010000070.1:0-12391 GCA_035352635.1 Candidatus Rifleibacterium sp. | reverse complement strand
GCAATGATCGTCGGAATTACCGCCCGCAGTGACTGCCTTGGGCCAAAGGTGTTGAAAGGCCTGACGATAGTCAGCGGCAGTGCAAAAGCGCAATTATACGATCTGCCGAGCATATCGGCTGCAATTTTACTCGCTGAATAGGGTGACTGAGGCTGCAAAGGGTGGCTCTCGTCGATCGGCACATAAATAGCCGTGCCATAAACTTCACTGGTAGAAGTCAGAATTGTGCGCCCGACCTTGTGGCGGCGTGCCGCTTCGAGAACGTTGAGCGTGCCATTGACGTTGGTTTCGATATAGCTCTGGGGTGCGGTGTATGAGAATGGAATCCCGATGAGGGCCGCCAGATGAAAAACACCGTCACAGCCGGCCACCAGACTGTCGACCATAAAAGGGTCGCGAATATCGCCATGAATAATACTCAGGGCCGGGTGCGACGCCGCATCTTTAAGCCAGCCAAGGTCTGACCGCGAATTGTAACGAAGCAGTGCCCTGACCCTGGCGCCTTTGGCAAGCAACGCCTCAACAAGATGACTGCCAATAAAACCACCCGCCCCGGTAACGGCGATCGTAAGACCAGAAAAAAAATCAGAAGTCATATTGCCCCGCCAGTGCGGCAAAACTGTCGCGTGCTTTTGAATAGTCGTGCGGATTGCCGATGTCAAGCCAGAACTCGGCAACCGGGAAGCAACTCACACCGCCCAGGTCGGTGATGGCTTTTTTTATCAGGTCTGGCATATCGAGCCTTTGCCCGGGGGTAATCTGGTCAAGCAGTGCCGGTTCGAGCACGTAGACCCCGGCGTTGATGAAAATGCTGTGTGCCGGCTTTTCTTCGATATCGAGCAGTTCGTCTCCGCGCATCTGCAACACCCCGTAAGGAATCTGAAAATTAAATTCGCGGGTACACACCGTCAGCGACTTTGCGCCGGTCTGATGAAATTCAAGCAGATTGCCGAAATTAATAGGCGAAAGTATGTCGGCATTCATAAGAATGAAAGGCGCACCTGGCCGCTCAGGCAGCAGCGACAGGGAACCGGCCGTTCCGAGAAACTGCTCTTCTTCTAAAAAGCTGATGCTGACCCCGGCCACCGGGTGCTCCGCAAAGTGCTGCATGATTTTTGCGGCCTGAAAATTGATCGAAATATAGACTTTTTCGATGCCATGACGGCGCAGTTGCTCGATAATCAGCGAAATGATCGGTCGCCCACCGACCGGCAGCAACGGTTTGGGCAGTTCGCGGGTAATTTCGCCCAGCCTTGAACCAAGGCCGCCGGCCATGATCACCGCGATATTTGGCCGGGGTTTGCGGGCAATCAGATCTTTGAGCTGCACCAGCCTGACCACATGCTGGTGACGGTCGATAACCGGCAGATGCTTGATCGAGCGGTTGGTCATCAAAAAAAGCAACTCATCGTCGGGGGTGTTCTGGGGCGCGGTGATCGGGCGATTATTCATCAGGCCGGCGATCGGGCTGGCAAGATCAGCGCCTCTGATGATGCCGCGGCGAATATCACCGTCGGTGACCGTGCCGATCAGACGCTCTTCGGCGTCGATGACCAGCGCGATTTCAAAAGCAGTGTCGTCGATCACCCTCAGGGTGTCGAGAATGCTGGTCTGAGGCTGAATCAGAATCTTGTCAAACGACCTGCCGATAACTGCACCTCGCGAATAGTTCTGCTCACATCATAGAGAAAATAACAGATTAACAGCCCATGGTAAACAGGTTTTTCGCAACCTCCCGATTTTATCACCCCACGCCGTGCAAAAATTCTCGATTTTGCTGCCCGTTTGTCTGAACAGATGTGTTATATAAGAATGTACTGAATGATTTTCACCGGTTCGCGGGCGCGGCTGTAAGCCGTGCTGCTTCAACAAGCTGTTAAATATGGGCAGAAACCCGAGGTACGCATGACCGACACATCTTCGCAGCGCGGCTATAATCTTGTCTGCGGCCTGCTCTTGTTTTTGCTGCTCTTTATCTTTTTAAAAAACGCCTGGGTCTGCGACGATGCCTACATCAATTTCAGGTCGCTCGAACAGTTGTTTGCCGGCAACGGCCCAAACTGGAACCCTCATCAGCGCGTGCAATGCTACACCAGCCCTCTGTGGTACTGGTTACTGGCAGCTTTCAGGCTGGTTTCCGTAGATCATTACTTTAATGTCATACTGCTGTCGCTGGTGCTGTTTCTGATGCTTGGAATGGTTTTGCAGCGCTACTTCGGCCACGGCAGGGTTCTCGCGTTTGCGCTGCTGCTGGCGGCCGGTTCGAATGCTTTTTTTGATTTCACAACCTCTGGTCTTGAAAACATGCTCGCCTACCTGCTGGTCAGTGTGGCGTTGCTGGCCGGGTTCGCTGCGCAGAAGAATGCTGATGGCGGTCAGCGAACTTTTCGCCTGGCATTGTTCGCCTTCTCTCTGGTCGGCATCTGCCGCCACGATCTGCTGATTCTTACCATGCCTGCCACGTTGGTTCTAATTGCCGACCGGCAAAAAATCGACGGCCGTTCACAGGTCGGTGCTTATCTGGCATGGTTGGCGCCACTTGGCGTCTGGTCGTTGTTCTCGCTCTTCTATTACGGCGCCCTGTTTCCGAATACCGCTTATGCCAAACTCCTGACGGGTATTGAGCGGGGTGAACTGCTGCTGCAGGGTTGGCGCTACATTCTGGCAACGCTGAGCAGCGACCCGGTGACCCTGCTGGTTCTTCTTGCGGGCATTGTAGCGGCATGGTTGGCCGGTAGCCGCTATTCCCGGGCCATCGCCCTGGGTATGATTGCGAATATTGCTTATGTTATCTTGATCGGTGGAGATTTTATGCGCGGCCGGTTTCTGGCAATGCCGTTCCTGGTCGCTCTGTTGTTGTTGGCCGAAACCCGTTGTCTTGAAACCTGGTATTCGGCGAGACCCGCGCTCGGACGTATTCTGCTTGGGGTTTTTCTGATATTTCTTCTCGCGTTTCCGCATACGCCCGTTAACACCTGGCTGAATTTTCAGGATTTTACCCTCGAACACGGTATTGCCGACGAACGCGGTTATTATTTTGATGTCTGTTCGCTGCATGCTTACCTTTATAGTCGCCCCGGCGAAGTTTTCCCCGATTTTGAATGGAGCCAGATAGGCCGACAAATAGCGGTTTCTGAGGTTGCCTATCTCGAAAACGACTTCAACGGCATGCTCGGCTACTGGGCCGGGGTTCACCCCATCATCATCGACAGGCTGGCCCTGACTGACCCGTTTCTGGCTCGCCTGCCGGTCACCGACCGCCGGGGCTGGCGTATCGGCCATTTCAAACGAGAGGTTCCAGATGCTTACCGCTTGAGTGTCGAGACCGGCGAGAATCGCTTCACTGACCCTGCCAGCGCCGCTCTCTACGAAAAAGTCACGCTGGCAACCCGCGATCCGCAATTTTTTTCTTTTAAAAGATTGCTGGCAATTGTACAATTAACTGTCGGTCTTAATTGAGACCAAGGGTTTTTTTCTGAGAGAGATTGATGAAATATCTAAAAGAGCTGATCGCAGTGCTGCGGAGTCTACAAATGAAACGTCTAGAAGAAATCGTCGAAGTTCTTAAAAGCCTGACTGAACGCTATGGCATTACCATTACCGAAGTCCCTGAACGACTTCGCGAAAAGATACTTGCAGCAACCGGCCAGGATGCCTCAGAAGACCTCGAAACCCTTCTGCAGCCACTGTTGCATAATTTTCTGCACCCGATCAGAATTCGCGCCGACCATAAGGTCGAAGAACGCGTCATTGCCGAGGCCATAGCCAAAACCGCCGCCCTCGAAGGGTATTCCAAAGATCTGGCCCACCGTATTATTGGCATCTGGGTCGGAATCTTCAGGGTCAAGCCGGTTAAATCACTCATCAAACTTGAAGAAACCGATGAATTCTCTGCTTTAGAAAAACAACTCGTAATCAAAGACGATATCAGACTGGTCACCGATGCCAGTATCGAAAAAGTTTTCAACCCTTTCGACTCGCCTTCAAAAGTTGTCGAACCCCAGGTGGCTGATTTTGACGGCAAATTTGGCGATGGCGCCTCCGAAAGGGTGGCCGATTTTAGCATCAGTGATGCCGAGAACAAGGTCAGCCTCAACGTCGAAAGCTTCGGGCTAAGTTTTGATGATGCCGAAGGCGAGGCCCGCCCGCACAAACTGGCAACTTCGCCCCGCGAAGCGTCAAAATCCCGCAAAAGCAAGGCGGCAAGCCTTCCCGATCTTAATACTTCAACCGCCCCCCAGAGTTCGTCAGGCTCAAAACCCACCATCGACGATGCTTTCAAACAGTTGCGTAACAATAACTTTGACCTGGCTTCGAAGATCATGATGGAACTGGCACGCGGCGGCAACAGCAAGGCCCAGATGCACCTCGGCGAGTTCTATCTCATGGGCACCGGCGTCGAATTGAGCGAAGAAAAAGCCAAATACTGGTTTCGCAAAGCCGCGGCCCAGGGTTCATTCGCCGCTAAACAAAAGCTCGAAGACCTCGAAGGCAACGACGGTTCGAGCGGTTGCCTGGGCTGCGTTTTTACTGTGGTCATCGTTGGCAGCGCCCTCAAATTGCTGAGTACGCTCGCCGGTCTCTGAACTGGCCGTCATCGTTGGCCCACGGGTATTTCTGAACTGGGTTGCATAAAAAGCAGAGCAGCATCAGTGAACACCAGAATTAATCCCCCCAGATTAACACGAATGTACACAGATAAATGCGGGGCTTTCTGACAGCTGCATTAAAAAAGTTCGCTCTGCCAGTGCATTAACAGGCACTCCTGACAGGCCATGTAGCTCGGGCGACTCTGCTTGGTTTCTGCATTCAATACGATTTGTCAAAATTAATAAAATCCCGTTGACGCGACGCAGCAATTTATGTTAGCATTGCAGCATATTAAATAAGCAAGGGAGTTCAAGTTTTGAGTCATTCAACGTTAGTCTGGTCCGCTTTGATTCTTTATGTGGTTATCACTTTTGCTCTGACAATCAGGGGTATGCGCCGCACCAAAGACCTCGCAAGTTTTGCGGTCGGCAACAAGGATATCGGGCCGTTCTGGGTCGGGTTGTCTTTGACCGCGCAGCTTACCAGTGTTGCCACCTTCGTGGTTAACCCCGGGCTGGTTTATCACTATGGTTTTTCGGCACTTCTCGGTCTCGGCTTTGCTGCCGGCCTTGGTATCATGATTGGCCTTTGCGTGCTCTCTGGGCCATTTATGGCGGTAGGTGACCGGGTTAAAGCTCTCACCATACCGCAATGGATCGGCGCCTGCTACGAGTCGAAGGGCTTGCGGCTTTTCTTTGCGGTTATTTCGCTCACCCTCGTCAGTTTTATAGTTCTGATTGCGGTGGCGATTGCGCTGACTCTTTTCAGCCTGCTGCAGATGACCGACCTGAATTCAACTACCTGGCTGGTCGTCGGGGTCATGGCTTTTGTGTTCTCGTACACACTGCTTGGCGGTGCCAACACCTCAACCTATACCAATGCCATTCAGGCACTTGTTATGCTTCTCGTTGCCGTAATTCTGATTCTGAGCGGCTATGAACATTTTATGTCGGGTGAAGGCCTGTTTGCGAAGCTGGCGGCCATCGACCCGGGTTTGACTGCCTTTGCTAACCCTGCTTCCCTTTATTTTCGGAATTTTTTCGAAGTTTTCTTCTGTAATTTTCTGGTCGGCCTGGCCATCGTCTGCCAGCCCCACATTCTTGGCAAGGTTTTTCTGCTCAAGGATCGCGGTCAGATCAAAACCTATCTTGCTACCGCAATCATCGCCGGTGCTGTTTTTGTGTCGGTGATGCTGGTAGGGCTGTATGCCAGGGTGACACTGCCGCAACTGACCGCCATCGACCGGGTGGTGCCGACTTATATTGCCATGAATTTTGGTTCAGCCACCCAGGTGCTTATCAGTATCGGGCTGCTGTGTGCGGGCATCTCGACGCTTGAAGGTCTGCTTCTGGCTCTGTCGGCTATTTTCTCCAGCGATATCTATCTGACGCTTAAACCGATCAGCAGCCCAGAGAACCGCGATGCCGAACTTAAAACAGCCCTGATGTTCGGAAAAATTGCTCTGGTCATCGTCGGCATCGGCTGTATTGGCCTGTCGATCTGGCAGTTGAACAACCCAACCGGTGGTTCGGTCGCTATTTTCGCCCAGTATGGCGTGTATCTGCTCTTTACTGCCACTTTCCTTCCGATTGCCTGCGGTCTGTTTCTGCCTGCGGTCACTCGTGAACTGATTACCGTCGGTGTGGGCGCCTCAACGGTTTTCTATTTTCTGCCTGCCATTATCCACAAGTTCGCTCCGACCTTGCCGTTAATCAGCATGGCCAACAACCCGGCAATTCTTGCAACCTCGGGCATCATTGCCGGCTGGCTTGTCATTATTGTCGGCCTGTTAATCGGGAAAAAGCAGGTTGCTGCAGGCGAAGTCGTCGCCGCCTGAGTTTTTGTTGCAACGCAAAAATGCCGGGGTTCACAATCGTGAACCCCGGCATTTTGCTGTAAATCGTTAAATCTGTTTGAGGGCCTGGTCGAGCCAGTTCAGGTCTTTTTTAACATCGGCGGCCACAAACTTGCGATCGATCTCGCTCCATTTTGCCGGTTCAAGCTGTTTTGCAGCGTTTTTCAGGTACGAAATCCGCAGCTTTTCCATGTCCTGGTGCCGGCCAACCACCTGTGACAGGTGCTCCGGAATAACGATACTGCGGCCGTTAACCCCTTCTTCAGGATTGCCGCGCCGCACTTCGATACCCATCTTGCGGGCGAACGACAACTGAGAATTGTGGTGTTTGCCGGCACCGGTATATTCGGTTTCCTGAACCACGATGATTTTATCCTGATCAAGTTCGCGGGCAAGCGCCACCGCGCCAGTCAGGCTCGTATTGCCGGCCGGGCCGCGTTCCATACCCTCGAGCTTCGCGAGCAATTCAGTAACATAAAAAACCTCGCCCTGGTTGACCAGTATGTAGTCATCCATGTAACGCAGGCTGCGGGCCGCGTTGCGCGGCACATCAGTGCGGTCGGGCCAGGTGGCGAACGGTACGCCGAAGCCTGTATGCCCGGTGGTGAATGATTTTCGGTTAAAGTCGCGATCTGATGCCATGTGCAGCCCCGAAAGATCAACTGAGCAGGCGATGACCCTGGCCTGACAACCGGCTGCCAGCAGGCCGCGTGCCGTTCCGGTGAGGTTGCCGCCACCGGCGTGGGTGATCATTACCGCGTCAGGGTCTCGACCGGTCATGCTTCTGATCTGCATGGTCAACTCATGACCAAGGGTTTCGACTCCCTTGATTCCGAATGGTGTGTAGAGCGAAGCATTGAAATAGCCGGTTTCTTCAAGAGTCAGCAGCAGGTAATAAAACAGTTCAGGGCCAACCGACAGCTTGATTACTTCAGCGCCAAAGGCCTCACATTTGCGGCCCTTCTCGACAATCTCGGGCTGACCAATGCCCTTTGAGTCAAAGACTTCCTGAACGATGATGCAGCGCAGGCCACGCTGCGCGGCCTGCGAGGCGACCGCTGCCCCGTAATTGCCAGAAGTGGCGGCAATCAGCCCCTTATAACCCTTTTTCTCGGCGACATAGGCCGAAATCGACGCCCGGCGTGCCTTGAAGCTGCCCGAGGCATTCGCCGCCTCGTCTTTAACGAAAATTCGGGCACCCTTGCCGGGGGCGCTGATTTTGCGAACCGCCCGCGTCAGATTATGCAGTTCGAACATCGGCGTATTGCCGACCTTCGTCTGGGTCTGAATTTTGATGATATCTTCAAGAGTAAAACCGCAGTCGTTCATCATGCGTTCGTAATCAAACGCCAGCTCGCCCTGCCGATAAACTTCGTAATCAAGACCCATCGACGACTTCATGATCTCGTTCTTGCGTGCCATTACTGCCTGGTAAGAATTATCTTTGCTCATAATTCACCCCCAAGGCCGATATTCAGCAATTCTTCGACAGTATCGCCGAAACTGTGGGTGTAATGAGGCCTGATAACATTCAGAGTGCCGCTGATCAGCCGGCCGCTCATTGTTTTGACGGTCACTGTTTCACCATAAAGCGCATCAGCAGTAAGAAACCCGGCAACCTTCATTATATAGGGCGTGTGACGCGTGTCTTCAGGCACCTGCGGCGCCCGCTGGTCAGGCGTCAACAATGTTTTTTCGATTTCAACCCAGGTTCCTGCCTTTACTTGGTTCATTTCAGTTCCTTTCCGTATGGTTCATATTTTTTCTGCTCCGAAATTACCCCTGATTATAGCACTCCAGACCTAAAGAGCAAGAGCCTTCAGAACCCGATAAAAAACCCGCCGCGATTGCCGGTCAGGGCAGTCGCGGCGGGCTTGGGCACTTCGCTCAGTGTTCGCGGTGCGTGCTCATCGGGTCGCAGGTAACAAATTTCTGCCGGTCAAAGGCAAGGTAGTCAGCTTTTTGCAATGATGAATCAACGACCGATGCCCTGATCGAAGCCTGGCCATCGCCATTTGCCGTGAATTTGAGACTGATGGCATCCCAGTCGTTAAAGTCTCGGTGCGTCGATAAAGTGCCCGAGGTGCCGACCAGTTGTTTGCTCAGACCGGTGTCGCTCTTGTCGCCATCGCCATTGAAGTCAACGCCCGCGCTGCCGCTGCGACCAAGGCCGGCCGTTTCCGAAATGCTGCTTTCGTTGATGTCGGCACCATTGCCATCTGAAAAGTCGAGTACCATATCAGCTGAATAGGCATTGTTATGAATATCTTCCCACCAGCCGCTCGGAAAATACTGTGCAAAAGCCTGGTCATTAAGTTCTTCAAAACGATAATAATAATAGCGGTCGCCCTCGGCCGAGTTGCCGATGGTCGGCAGGCCGTTGTTTGAATACATGTAATTCATGATGCTATAGTAATTCGGTTTATTGTTTAAATCTTCGTTGCCGCCGTGCAGAAGCCCAAGATTATGCCCAAGTTCGTGCATGATCGTCGAAGCCTGTGAATTGATCAGGTAATTAAGTTTCTCGGTGGTTGCAGTCGAAAAATGCTGGCTCACATCGCTTTGACCAAGCGTGACGATATAATCGTTGCCCCCAACTTCGCCAAGCCCGCCAAAGCTCCTGGCCGGCTTAAAACCAAGCAGGCAGTAATGAAAAACCGGCAGTTTGCTGATCGGCATGCTCGCCGCTTTATACACGTAGGCGTTAGCAGTACCAAGTTCAGGGGTTAAATAAAGGGTTTCGGCGTAATCAACCTGATGTGATCGGCCATCGAGGCAATGCTGCGCCACGGTTGAACCGAGCAGGGTCCCCGTATCGAAATGAATGTTGATGGCCTTGCGGGCAAATGCCGCCTGTATTTTTTGCAGCGCTTCGCCCCTTGGCGTTACTGCAAGCGGGTCAGGGCAAGCGGCGGGGTTCATATAGTCGATGTGCACAAAAATGTCTTTGGTGCCGGCTCTGGCACCCCAGTCGTAGTAGGGAAGCCCGCAGAAGGTTTTGCCGGGCGCTTCGTTCTCATCTGGTATGCCATCCGCATCGGCATCAGTGTCAGAAATAACGTCGTTGGCAGCTGCCGGGGTTTGAAAGGCCCGTGTTGCCCAGTTCGCGGCAGTGTGGTTGTCGTTGCTTTCAAGATTGCGGGCCAGCGAGTGCCCAAGGGCTTTGGTCATGGCCGGTGCGGCTGTTCCAGACCATTCTGTGGCCGGGTCGGGTGTGGTCTCATAATAAGCCTCGATAGCACCGAATTTTACGAAATCAATCGTTTTGCCGGTGCTGGTTTTTCGCAGATCAATGATTCCCCAGTCGCTCCAATAGGGCAGGGTAGTGGTTGAGTAGTTTGCGTGAACCACTTGCGGGCCGGCAAAGTTATCGGTGTTGTTATTGAACCTGACGATTACATACGCCCCGGCGGCCAGATTAAAGGTCGGCAGCTGAAATGTGGCTGATTTGGCGATAGTGCCGCCGTTAATCGGCATAGCCGGCGTTCTGATTTCGTAGTCTGACAACTGTATTGCATTCGTCGATTTGTTGATGAATTCAATCCAGAACGGAACATTACTGTAAAGGCGGCTGCCAATTTCGCTGAGCATCAGTTCGGGGCCGGTGCCTGCATTGGTGGTGGTTACTGTTATCGAAACGGCTGATGAGTCGGTTTTGGCATTCTTGTCGTCATAGGCCCTGGCTGTGAGCACGTAATTGCCTGCGGCCGGCTGCACCCAGGTCATGGTATAAGGCGCTGAATCATCACTGCCGATAAGGCTGCTGCCCCGATAAAATTCAACCTTGCTGATCGAGCCATCGACATCGGTGGCGGTGGCTTCAATACTGACTGACGAGGCTGAACTGAAAGTGGCGTTGGCGGCCGGCGCCGTCAGGCTCACGGTCGGTGCCTGGTTGCCAAAACCCGATTCGGTGATCGTCACATTAACCGGCGATGAAAGCCCGGCGAAGCCCAGGTTATCCCAGGCGCGGGCCACCAGTTTGTAGCTGCCGGCGTTCATGCCTGACCAGCTGAAGATCCAGGGCTCGGCGACCGCTTTGCCGATTACTTCACCGTTGGCAAGAAATTCTACCTCTTTGATGCTGCCATCGCTGTCTTCAGGGGCTGCACTGATGTCGAGAGACTGGTTATCTGCCGAACTGGTGCCCTCGGTTGGCGCCAGCAGCGCAACGGTTGGTGGCTGGTTCAAAGCAATTTCAGTTGTGAAGTTGGCAGTCGCCTGACCGCTATCACGAGCGATTGTGTAGGGGTGAATGACTCCGGTTGGGGTTTTTACATAGGCAGAAATGCCGCCAGCGGCATCGATACTGAGGTTTGCCACGACCTGACCCTGGGTCGGGTCGCTAGAATAAGGCTCATCGGTGAAGTAGTGATCCCATTCGAGGTTCTTGTTGCTGACGACCTGCATTTCGGTGCTCGAAGTTTTGCTGGTGTTCCAGCGGCAGATCATCGGGCACTTTTTAAAGGCATTGTAACCGGTGATCAGATAATCGGCACCCGAAAGGGGCAGTGTCAGATCTAAACGCCCCGGGTTCGTCAGCAGCGATTGCTTGAGCCCGGTGCTGTTATTATGGCTGGTGATCAGGCTCAACCCCGATTCGTCGTCGCGCCATTCGACCAGTGAATAATCGCCGAAACCCTGTCTGATAACCCTCACAACCTTGAATTTCTCGGGCAGAACCTAGGAAATGGCACTACTGCCAAGCAGTTGTGCGTAAGTCTGTTGCCATGTCTGTGCCGTGCCAGTGAAAGCGGTAATAGTGCGGGCAGTGTTGTCATAGGCCAGTTTGACCATACCGGTCGCTGCCACCTGCTCGATCAGGGTGGCAAGAACCTGAGCGTAGACGTTCTCACTGTTAATATCGATCAGCTTGACCGCGTTCAGCAGGTCGGTTGCAATATTTGACCCGGCAGCGGCCATAATGCTGTCATTGTTTATCGCTTCCTGCATGGCGGTGGCCAGCAGGTCGGCCGGCAGTTTAGAACCTGGCGGAGAGATTTCAACCGTTGTATCGACCGCGGCCTTTAAATCGCCGGCACCGTGAAACTCTCGCCAACCGCTGACATGCGCGTTTTTGAGTTCGGCTTTGACGACGACCAGCCCGGCCGGCAGAGCCGAGAGAGTGGCTTCTGCCTTCCCTTCGACGACTTCGACAGTTTTTACAACCGTAAATGATTTATTCTCGGCCGAACCAGGCTGGCGAACCTGCAAAATGATCTTGACGAAGCCTGTACTCGAACCTCTGATCAGAGTGCTGGCCGCGATACCTTCTGCCTGTGGTGGCAGAGCGAGCTTCAGGCTCATGGTCGCGTCGCCGGCGGTTGTCGTGGAGCTCAGCGCGGCAGGCAGGCTTGAAGATGAGTCAAAAAGATTGCAGCCGGTGCTGAAGGCAGTCATGGCAAGCAAGCAGATGTACAGAGCAGTTCGCAGGGCAGAAAAATTCGGCATGAGAAACCTCGATGTTCAGAGTTCAGTGCAGATGGTGCGGTTAGCGGTTTTGCGGGCGTTATACAGGGCGACCTGGGCGCGATGAATCAGCGCATCGAGGTCGTCAGTCTGATCGCGCAACTGGGTGATGCCGCACGAAAAAGAGGTCTGCAGTTCGTGGTCGGTGAACTTTATGGTTTTAAGGCGTGCATCAAATTTGCCTATGACGGTTTCGGCGTGCTGCGCCGTGGTTGAGGGCATCATCAGGATGAATTCGTCGATACCGAGTGAACCGAGCACATCGCAGCCACGTATGTGGCTTTTCAGCTCTTCGGCTGACTGACGCAGGGTTTCGTGCGCCGCTTCTATGCCATACAGATTGATTATTTCCTTGTAGTTATCCATGTCGAGGATAACCAGGGCCAGGGTGTTCTCGGCAAAAAGCGTCGTCTGGATCTCTTTTTCGAGGCGCGAAATAAAATACTGATGGGTATAAATGCCGGTTTCGGCGTCGAA
>DAOPYA010000069.1:0-22605 GCA_035352635.1 Candidatus Rifleibacterium sp. | reverse complement strand
TTAATACAAACCTCGCCCCATCACTCAAAGCACGCGGCGACGCAAAATATGTCGCGCGAACTTCGTTTGTGGTAATGCTGTTCATCTGCGTTCCACTGGCATATATTCTCGGTTTTCATGCCGGCATGGGTGTCGCAGGCCTTGCGCTGGCTTTGGCGGCAGATGAACTGCTGCGCGGTGTTATCAATCTCAGGCGGTGGTGGTGTGCTGAACCGGGGCGGCCCTTTTAAAACTCGATCTTGAAAGGTGCAATCGTCATCAGCAGACCCAGAACAATCGTTGCCACCAGGTCGCTGATAAAAAATGGAAAAACCGCCAGGCCAACGCCGCAGATCAGAAAAACGAACTTCGACTGCTTTTTACCATAAATAAAATAGCCCGTGCCGATCGAACCCCAGATCATGGTTAAAAACATGGTGGTTGAAGAATTGTCGTCGCCCTTGCCGGTGATCGGGGTTTCCTGGCCTGCCAGCTTTTCGGCCATTTTCAGTTGCCCTTCATAGCTGAGTTCGGCCGCTTTGTCCATGAAGTCTTTATCTTTGGCCGTGCCGGCGTAAACCGCCTGAAAAAAGATTGCAAAGACCATTATTAAAACTGCCAGAAAAACTCTCATCTGTGCCAACCACCTTGTTGTCAGGATTAATGCCTGAAAAATCAGTCTGAGTTACCGGTTAAGTTAAACATTAACAGAATAGTCCGTATCGCGAATCCGAACAAGGGCGAAAATGACAGGCAGAACTCCTAATTGGCATGGCACGGAGAACATTTCCGAAATTTCTTCTAATAGCACTGTTCTACTGTGTCAGACAGTAAATAGCCTCTGTCACTACTTTAAAAGTTGCGTCAATCTTTTCAAGGCCAGACAATGAGCCAGAGTCGAATTCAGATTCAAAAAACCCGGCACATTCGCAATTGGGCGAATGTGCCGGGCGTTATGGTTGATTTCAGGCGGGTTTCTGAGCAACAAAACCCTTGGATGGCGCACCGGTGTCGGCGGGCGTTCCGGCTATGCGTGCCAGGTATGATTCGCCCAGGTTTTCGAGGTGCTGATTGACGTTGTCGAAATAATTAAAATGTGCCTGTTCTTCATCAATAATTGTTTCAAACAGTTTAACCGAGATACTGTCGCCATTTTCGCGGCAGATCAGCAAAAACTGGTTGTAATTGTCGAGGGTGTCATCTTCAAGCTTGGCATCAAAAGGATAAACCTGCTTAACCTTCTGCCCTTTGCTGACTTTGGCAGCCAGATCAGAAGTTGGCTCGCCGCCGAGTTCCTTGACTCTTTCGGCAAAGGCTTCAGCGTGGCGCATTTCGTCAATGGCAATCAATTTCATATTGGCGGCAAGTTCACCATAATCTGCATTGTCGAGGCCGTAATGCTGGTTCATATACTGGTGAATGGCGTGTAATTCCATTGACCTGGCCTTGTTCAAAACTTCGATGACCTTTGCTTTACGTTCCTTCTGCATTTTTGCCTCCGGGTGATTTAAATTTGTCTCTGCCATTCTACACCTTCTTAGAAAAATTTAAAACCGGCCTTCAAATCGCGGCACTTTGCCCGGCTAATCTGCCGCTGGCAAAGCACCAGTGCAGATTAAAGCCACCACATGGCCCGTCGAGGTTCAACATCTCGCCACCGAAATAGAGCCCTTTAACCATGCGACTTTCGAGGGTCTCTGGTTGAATTTCCTTCAGAGAAAGGCCTCCCCGGGTCACCATGGCAGCTGGCCAGCCATCATGGCCTGTTACGGTCAGTGGTGTCCAGGTCAGAATTTTAAGAAGCGCATCACGCAAGCCGGGCGCCTGATTCTTGAGCGGTTGTTCAGGGTCGATACCGGCCAGGCGGCAAAGCTCTACTGCCAGCGGCATGGGCAATAAACTGGCAACAATTGTGGCTGCGGTTTGCATCGGCGACTGCTGCTGCTGTTTCTGCAGGCAGGATCGTAATTGCTCTTCGTTCAGACCACGGGTAAGATTGATCAACAAAGGTACTTCACCATACTTCTCGAGCAGCGGCGTAATTTCGCGGGCGAAATCCAGAACAACCGGCCCCCGAATACCATCAACAGTAAAGATCAGGTCGCCGTGGCCATGAAGTTTTTTCGCTTCCGGAAGGGGGATGCGAATTTCGGTTTTGCCAATCGTGTCGGCCCGACAGTTTTTTACCCAGGTTTCTCTGGTTTTCAGGGGCAACATGGCCGGGAAAAGCGGGGTAACAGCATGACCTGCCGCCGCTGCCAGTTGTATGCCTGAGCCGTCTGAGCCAAGGGCCGGGTAACCCTTGCCCCCCGTGGCGAGAATGACCCGCCGGGAGGCAATTTCGCAACCGTTGCTCTCGACACCGCATACCTGGCCCTCTGAAATCCTCAAACCGGTAACCTGCTGTGAACACCTGATCTCAACTTTGAGACGGTGCAGTTCGTTTTCAAGAGCTTTGGCAACGGTGCCCGCATTATGATCTACCGGAAAGACACGCATTCCATCTGGGGCATGGCTCTCAACGCCGATTTCTGAAAAAAAGGCACGCAGGGCTGCCACATCAAAGTCTTTCAGAGCTGGAATCATAAAACGGCCTTCGCGGCCGAAGCGCCTGATAATTTCTTCATTAGAGAGCAGGCTCGCCAGATTGCATCTGCCGCCGCCCGTGGCGAGCAGTTTTGCGCCCGGGCGGGCCATTCGCTCGAGCAGCAATACCTGGCGGCCGCCACGGGCAGCCGTAATTGCCGCCAGCATCCCGGCAGGGCCGGCCCCGCAAACTATTATCTCGTATCCCGACATCATGAATTCCCCTTTAACGCCGCTTCAGTTTACCATTTTCAGAATAACACTGACAGTCCTCGGGAATTGCTGTGATTGCGGCACGCTTATTGACGCGCGACACTGAAGGTGGTTATACTGACTGAGTATAGACAATAATTGAGATCACCTTTGAAAGGGGCATACTGATGCAGCTCGTTCTGCAGGATAAGCGCGTCGTCGTCTTTCAGTCTGCCTCGCAAGATGATATCAATGGCATAATCGATCTTTATATCAAGGTCTATAAAGGCAAATACACTCTGCCCGAAGTCGCTGATCCGGCGATTATTGCTAAAAAAGTTGAAGACCCCTGCTATTTCTGGACAGTAGCCAAAATTGCCGACCGTCTGGTTGGTTCAGTTATATTTGCCATCGACCCGATCAACAAACTTGGCAAGTCTTACGCTGCTGCTGTTTTAAACGAATTTCGCGGCCAGGATGTCATGCGAACCATGGTTAAACACGGCCTGCAGAGGCTCACCGAACGCACCCGAACCTGCGATGTCATCTACGCCACAACCCGAACTGTCAGTTTTGCGCCGCAGGTGGTTCTTGAGCATCTTGGTTTTATGTCCACAGGCATTTTCCCCAATGTTCGCAAAGTTGAATCATTTGAGACCCACGGTCTCGAAGTCTTTATCGGGCCAAAATGTCTTGAATACCGGCGCAAAAATCCTAAACTCATTCCAGAGATGCTTGATTTCTACAATATTATCAAGAGTGATCTGAACCTTGAAGATCCTGAAATCGTAGTTCTTGAAAGCGAAGACCCAAGGTCGATGGGGCCGGTTATCGAATTCGATGTGCAGAGCGATGTTGACGATATCACCGAAAAATTCTATCGCTACCAGGATAAAGACCTGATGAAGAAGGTTTTTTTTCCGTTTACCGATCCTAATATGCTCTTTTCGGCTAAAGATGGCACTTCAGATATTTTTGTCAACTGCAATCCCCTCGATGGCAATGGCGTCATGGTAGCTTACCGCCATTCGGGCAAAGATCTTCGCAACACTCTGATGTGGTTCTGCGAAGCCGCCGCCAAATCAGGCATGCGCTATATCGAGATGCTGGTTAACGCCTTTACCCCAAGAAAACAGCGCCTGGCACTTGACGCCAAGTTCCTGCCCTGCGCTTATTTCCCGGCAATGAAAATGAGCGATGACGGCCTGCGCGAAGATTTTCTTGTTTTTTCAAGGTCTTTTGAAAGTCTTGATTTTATGGATATGCATCTTGTCGATAATAACCGACGTTTTCTCGATGCCTTCATGAAATGCTGGTATGACCTTCTGGTTCGTTGCCAGCCAGATTTTGACGAGGAGTGGAGAATTGGCTGAAGCAAAACCATTTGTGGCCTGTGGCGATCTTTTCGCTGTTTCAGATGCCTTTGATCATAACCACCACACCGACCGGCTGTTCGCTGAGGCGATGAATGAGGCGCTGCGCTGGCATGCCGCCCGCTGCCCTGAGTTTAAAGCCTTCCTGGCCTGTGCCGGTTTGAGCGATTTCAGCCAGAACTATTCTCCTGAGCAGATTCCGCCGCTGTTGGTGACCATTTTTAAAGAATACCGGCTGATTTCGGTCCCAGAAAAACAGGTTAAAATTGAGTTAACCTCTTCGGGTACCGGTGGTCGCAAAAGCGCTATTGTGCTTGATCACCGTTCATACCGGCGAATTCTCAAGATTGTCGATAGCATTTTTGCATCACTGGGCATGGTTAACCGTTCACAGAAGGTCAACTACCTCTGTTTCACCTATGACCCGAAGGTCGCCGGCAATGTCGGTACCGCCTTCTCTGACAAGATGCTCACCGGCCTTACTGCCCGGCGTTCGGTTTTCTATGCCATCCGCTGGAACCATGCCGCCAATGACTTCGAATTTGATCTTGATGCCACCGTGAAGAAGCTGATCGACTTCAGCCGTCGCCCTGAACCGGTGCGTATTCTTGGGTTCCCGGCCTATCTGTGGCAGGTCTGTAACAGCCTCGAAGCAAAAGGCATCAGCCTGAATCTTGGCAAAGACTCTTATATTATTACTGGTGGCGGCTGGAAAATGCACAAAGACCTTGAAGTTACCAAGGATATTTTTAAAGATCGCGTCGAAAAGGTGCTCGGAATGCCGCGCCAGAATCTTCGTGACCTGTTCGGCATGGTTGAGCACGGTATTCCTTATGTTGACTGTGAAGCCGGGCGTTTGCATGTGCCGGTTTTTGCCCGGGCAATGGCCGTTGACCCAGAGACGATGCAATCGGTCAGAGACGGCGAAGAGGGGTTGCTGTATCTCATGACCCCGTATCTGTCTAGCTACCCTTCTATTGCGCTGCTGACCACCGATAAGGCGATAATCGAGGGTGATTGCCCTTGCGGCCGCCCCGGAAAAACTTTTCGCATAACCGGTCGTGCCGGTCTGGCCAAACATAAAGGCTGTGCCATAACCGCTCTCGACCTGCTAAAATAACGGAAAACACCATGAAAAAGAATAAATGTCTGGTTTTCGGGCAACAGGTCGATGCCGACTGGCTTAACTCTGAAACGGTCGATGAAGTTCTGGCCCTGGCATCTGAAAAAGCCGCCCTGGCGGCCGACCCTGATATAGCCTGTATTATGAATATTCTCGATCAGGTCTCGCAGGCCTGGGCTGATCCTGAATACCACCTGCGCCGTCAGGCAGCAAAAATCCTGCCGGGCTTGACCCTTTTCAGCCCGGCGATGATCGAAGAAGGGTTCGCTGTGATCAGCGCCATCTGCCGGCGCACAAACCTTGAAAAGCGCATCAGTGGCGAATTCGGCGATTCTGCTGTTCTTGATCGCGGCAGCGAGCGGCCCCATCTCAATTTCAGGCTGCGGGCCATGCCGCGGGGTGTCCTGCTGCATCTGACTGCCGGCAATGTTTTTGTCGGTGCTGTTGACAGCCTGGTTTCGGGCATTATCACCAAGAATGCCAATATTCTTAAAATGTCGCGGGTTGACCCGGTTTTTCCTTTATTATTCATCGAAAGCATCAAAGAGCATGACCCGGCAGGCATAATCTGGCCGAATCAGGCTGCCCTGCTCTGGAAAGGCGGCGATGAGGCCATCGAGACTGCACTTCTGCAGGCACCCCTCACTATTGTGTTCTGGGGTGGGCACGATGCTCTGGTGTCTCTAAAAAGCCGAATTGGCACGGCCGCCAGGTTGATAGAGAACGGCCCCCGCTATTCTTTTGCGGTGGTCGAAGGTAAACGTATCAAAAAAGGGCCTGCGGCAGCGATGATTCGCGGGTTGGCTCTCGACCTCTGTCGCTGGGACCAACAGGCCTGCTCTTCGCCACATGTTGTTTACGTGCTCGATCGCGACCATAAAACGGCGCATCTGCTGATAGAATCTTTGTATGATGAACTCTTGCAGTTGCGTGATGAATTGCCGCTTGGCGACCTCAGTTTTGACGAAAAAGTCGAAATACGCAAAGTGCGTGAACTCGCTCGCATGTCAGAGGCCCGCGGCGAAGGGCGTCTAGTATGCCCCGAAGACTTCAGCTTCACTCTGGTTCTTGAATACGACTCGGTTTTTAAGATTTCGTGCCTGAACCGAACCCTGTTTATCAAAATTGTTGCTGACATTGAAACCCTGGTAGGTCAGGTCAGGCCGCTGGCGGCCTATCTGCAGACTGCCGGTCTTTATTGTGAGAGCGAGGTTTCGAGCAGACTCGAAGAAGAGTTGCTGGGTATCGGCGTTAAGAGAATTACCGAAATTGGTGGCATGAGCGAGGGGCACGACGGTGCTCCGCATGAAGGTGGCTTTTTGCTGCGCCAGCTCGTTGAATGGGTCGATGTTGAATATCTTGATAACCCGGCCAGCCGCGTCGAAAGACTTTTAAAACAGATACAGGCATCACCATATTACCGCCAGATCATCGATCAGGCCGGTGGTTGTGGTTTTGAAAATTTTCACAAACTGCCGCTTCTCGACCGCGAAACGTTTTATCGCAACTCGCCACCAGAGTCAGAGGCTATTCTAACCGGCCCGATGACCGACAGCTATGTCTATGCCTCGGGCGGCACCACAGGCAGCCCGAAGTTCACTTTTTATTCGAACGATGAGTATCGCTATGTTACCGATGTGCTCACTGATATCTATCGCAACGCCGGTCTTTGCCGCAACGACCGGGTGGCCAACCTGTTTATTGCCGGCAACCTCTGGACCAGCTTCAACGTTGCCGGCCGTGCCCTTGAAAATCTTGGCTGCCTCAATCTGCCAGTTGGCGGTGCTTCTGACATTGATAACATAATTAAATACCTGCAAATTTTTGCGGTAAACGCCGTGGTCGGGCTGCCTTCGATCATTATTAACCTCGCAGAGGAAGTTAAAAAGCGTGGTCTCAACATCAAAATCGAAAAGATTCTTTATGGCGGCGAGCATCTGCGACCGCAAACCTGTGATTTTCTCAGAGACGCCATCGGAGCAGTGACCATACGTTCAGCCGGCTACGCCTGTGTTGATACCGGGCCGGTCGGCTGGCAGTGCCTGCACCTCGAAGGTTCTGTACATCACGTTCTTGAAGAATACTGCTACGCTGAGATTCTCGACCCTGTCGATCATAGACCGGTCGCTGGTAATGCCGCCGGCGAAATCGTGGCAACCAATCTTAACCGGGTTTTGATGCCAGTAGTGCGCTACCGCACCGGCGATCTTGGCCGCTGGGTTGAGTCGGGTCTCTGTCAGTGCGGTTTTCAGGGGCGGTCATTCGAACTGCTTGGCAGGTGCGATGATCTGCTGGTCATTGGCGGCATAAACCTGCTTCCGGTTGATGTTGCTGCCGGGCTTGCCGGTTTGCCCGTCAGCCAGTCATTTCAGATTGCCGCTCAGACAGCCAAAGGTCGAGATCAGCTCTGCCTTAGACTCGAAGCCGACCAGGCGCTTGCCGATCAGCAGGTGATCGATGCTCTGGCCAGTGGGTCTTACAAGATTGCTGAATCCATAAAAGAAAACTGGATGACTATCATCGTCGAATGGTACAAGCCGGGCAAAATCAAGCGCAATACCCGCACCGGCAAGCTCAAACCCGTTGTCGATGAACGCTTCAGTTCGTAATTTTTATTGAAGCTGCCCGGCGCTTTGTTTTGCCGCCAGAACCCGCCACTGAACCGCCAAGGGCAATGAGCCGCAGTTTTTCGCTGCGGCTGCATTTTTTTATCTGGGTTTCACGCTTGGTGGCGCTCGAACGGTCTGGCTGACTCTCGAGGTAGCGCAACACCACCGGGCCGCGACCCCTGGTAAAACGGGCGGCAGTGCCGTCATTGTGGGCGGCTATCCGCTTTTCAATGTTGTTGGTTATGCCTGTATAAAGGCTGCCATCACGGCATTCAATTATATATACCGACCAGCATGCATCATCGCCTGACCCTGTCATTTTCGGGCTGGCTTGACATGATAATAAACAAGCGGTTTTTCAACGTTTTTGACCGGCGCTGACTCGGGGCCGGCAAACTCCCAGTGCCCCGAGGCCATGGCAAGCTCTTTGAGTCTTTCGGTTGCAAGAATCTGGCCGGCCTTCGCGAGACCCTGCAGGCGGGCCGTGATATTCATGCCTGAACTGAAGGCGGTCAGGTCGTCGTTTGGCCCAATCAGCCCAACAACCGCCGGGCAGAAGTTGGTGCCAACCGCCACCCCAAATTTCTCAAAGTCTGGGTGCTTCTGTATATCAGCATTCTCAGGCAGGCGCAAAAACTCGTTGGTATAATCGACGATGATTTTTGCTGATTCAAGAACCTTCTCGACGATGTTGACCGGTTCGAGTTCATAGAATGGCGGCCCGAACAAAAAAATCAGACAGTCGCCTACAATTTTGTCGAGGCAGGCGCCGAGCGGAAAAACTTTGGTGACGATACCGTTTGACCACTGGTCAACAAAAGCGGTGATTCTTTCGGGCGTTTTGAGTATCTGCTCACTCATCTTGGTGAAACCCGAAATATCGGCAAAAATTATACCAATTTCCTCGGCCCGGGGCGTCAGGTAGAGCTTTTCGTAACCAGGCTCAGCTGTCAGTCTTGAGATAACCGGGTCAGGGAAAAATTTGCGCAGCATGTTGCGCTCACGGTTAAAATCGACCAGTCGCTGCCGCAGCGTTTCTGCGAATACCTGCACAATTTCCCGGGCAAAAATCGAAAAACTGCGACCCTCTTCGGGTACGAAAATGACTTTGCCGATCAGGTTTTCATCAATAAGCCCGTCGAGCAGGTAGGTGATGGTCAGGTGCTCGCAGCCAATGGCCTTCTTCATGGCTTCGGTATCGAATGTCATACCCTTTGTGTCGTTTTTTATAAAGCTTTCGAGCCCGGGGTGGGGAGTGTTGGTTGAATCGAAAGTTCTCTGGTCGCCTTCATAAACAAGGTAATTGGTGTTTTCGACCCCGGTCAGCTCATGATCAGAATAGATTATGAACAGTTTTTTAAACGGTATCTCTTTTTTAAGAACATAGACGGCCCCATCGATAGAGTCAACGATTGAATGGTTTTTAAGCGCCGACTGCACACCCATGATCAGACTGTGTTTGAGGCTGCTTGAATGAATGCTGAAAAAGAAATTATCGAGAAGTTCGCTGATGCAGTCGAGCATTGCGGTTCCAAGGTTTTTGCTGGGTGCGTGCTCGTGTGCAAAGGCTATGGCAACCGACCCGGTAATTGAACCGGCCATTTCAATCGGTTGAGCGTACCAGAGAACATTGTTGAAGTTAAAGCTGATGGCCCGCAGCACCTGGTGGAGCTGGGGTACCTGACGTTTTATGTTGTCGTCGCAGTCGCCGTAAGAGAAAACTCGCTGATTGAGGTTCTCATCCTGGGTTTCGATGAACATGGCCGAAATTTTCAGATAATCAGCCAGAAACATAAAAACCTTGCCCATCGAACTCTCAAGGTCAAGTCGGGCAATTTCAACCTGCTCGACAAGTTTGTCGAGCTTGAGATTCAGTTCGCGAAGTTGCTGCAGTTCCTGAAGATTAAAATCCATGTTGCACCTCTAAGATTAATGTTCTTCTTTTATGCTGTAAGAGAGAACCTGCCAGGTCACGAAACCTGCTATTACCAACCATACCAGCCCGACCAGCCAGTCAGGAAGGTAGAGCATCTCGGCTATCTTGTAAGCATCAGACCCCCTGATCGAACGATCAATAAGATCTTCCTTGATGTCGATGAGCACGTAAAGGCATGATGTCAGCCCAAGAAATTTGAGAAACTGGTCACAGACCCTTTCGCTGGTATAAGCAGCCAGAGCCAGCAGCCCAAAGCCGGTCAGACCGCAGATGACAATGCCTTCAAGGTTGCGAACCCAGATGAGGGTTACGCCAAGCAGCAGCACCCCGAGGGCAGCGGTAATCTGCTGATCAAAGCGTGTTTTAACCGCCCCAAGCAGAATCAGACAGCCCCAGATCAGGCTGCCAAGGTAGCCGGCGCTCGTGACAATGAAGCGACTGCCGCCAGAAGTCCAGCAGACACCGCCCAGATTAGCGTTAATCTCGATTTTGACGATGTCGCCACCGGTGAGTACCGCAGCCAGGCCATGTGACAGCTCATGAAAAAACACCGTCAGGTATTTGATCGGCAAGACGAGCATTGAGTCCCAGAAGTAGATGGCCAGCAGAAACGCTGCCAGCGGCAGAACCATGCCTCTGCCGTTTCCGGCTGGCTTTTCGAGAGTGTTCGGCAGAGAATCGCTGTTCAAAATATCTCCCTTTCTTTTCAGGCAACCGTTGCCGGTTTGTAGGTGAAGAAACGGTAAAGCAGATAGAGCACCAGAGTTGCCGAAAAGCCAAGCTGCACAAAGTGATCGGCCTGGTAGAGCTTGAGATAAACGGCAATGGCGAGAATAACTCCCTGAATGGCAGTGATGATAAACCATTTGTAATGATCTACTGAGGTGAACATTTTGATCAGGCCGGTGGCAGCAATGATGCCCACCAGAATCATGATGAACTGAAACAGAAAGCCGCGGCCCTTTCTTGGGTTGATCAGCATGCCCTCAATGTATGGAGCCTTGCTGGTCGGCTCAATTTGCAGCATTGAGAAATATATGGGCCAGCTTGTCGTCGGAATCTTGAATTTAACGGGCAACAGACCGGACTGCCCAAAAACTTTTTCGCTCTGACGCTGGGGCATGATGTTCTGTGACTGCGATTTCTGGCGCTTCTGGCTCTGAACGTTAGAATATGAAGACATCGGTGAGAAATAACCGCTGTTATCGAGAAAACGGTTATCGGCGACTTTGAGCAATCGATCAACGTTGCCGGTCTCACGCATCAGTTCATAACCTTCGGGCAGGTAGACCACCCAGCTCAATTCGCTGATCGGCAGGTGTGATGAGGGTAGTTCCATGTAGGTTTTATTGAAGGCGGCCAGTTGTCTGCCAAGTTTGATGGCAAAAACAATTTCGACCGGGAAAGCCTTGGATTCGCCATTGTCGATAGGCGATCTGACGATTGGCAGGTTATAAACGCCGAGATTGCTGTCAAAACCCGACCTTACCGACAGGCCTGCTACCTGGGTGCTCCAGAGTTCAGTCGTGGCATCACCGATCTGGGGCAGTTTGACTTTTAAAAACTGTTCTGAATTATTGCGAACCTCATACACTACCCGGGTCAGCAGGTATCCTTCTTCGTTGAGAAGAGTCATGGCCTCGGCGCGGTCGATTACTGCCGTCTGCTGTTCGATGTCTTCTGGCCGGGCAATGGTCAACGACAGTTCGTTCGGGTGTCTGAGAAACTTGAAGGCATAGGGAGTTTTTTCGGGGCGTTCACGGGTCCAGTCTTTGAGAAATTCTGCGGCGACAATCAGTGAGTAGCCTTCTGGTGCACCACTCACGGAAATATCGAGGGCCTGAATGCAGCCAATGCCAAGCAGACCCCATGATTGCTCAACATCGAGCGGAATAATTTCGGGCACCTGGTAGCTGCCATCTTTGAGGTTCTGGATATCTTCTTCAAATTCAATGGTCAGCTGGGTGTTGCCGCGAATTCTTGATTTAAAAATGACTTCGATGCGACGTATGCCGTCGGCATCGAACTGGCGCCAGTTTTCAATCAGTTTGTTTTCGACTTTGAGCACTCTGATTTTTTCTGGAATCTGGAAGGTAATGCTGGCGATACCAGTGCCGCCCATGATTTTGAGGTCAAAGATATTGATACCGCTGACAAAGCCCTCTTTGAAGTGCAGCAGGTTCTGCTGTCTGACGGTTACGCGAGTTTTTTCCTCAATGATTACCGGTTCATTTTCGGGAACGGCCGGCTGATCGGTTGCTTTGATTTCTTCAGGCTCTGGTGCGGTAATGTTACGATAAAGCTCGAAATTGACCGTCTCGGTTGGAGGCAGAATTGCAAAAAACACGGTTTTATCGGGGCTTTTTTCACTGTTGCGCAAGACGCCAGGGTCGATCCAGGCTTCGCAATCTTTCTCGTTCACGGTAATCTGCAGGGTTGAGATGCAGACGGGCACCATATTGAGATTGAAGCGGCTTGAGTGCCGGTATTCACTCGAGGCCATCGGAATGAAAAATTCAACCGTAACCATGGCCGGGCCAGAGGCGTTGGTCATGAAACCGTAGGCTGTCTCGCCACGGTCTTCGATTAATGTCAGTGGCAGTGGTTCGTCATTCAACGAAGCAGAAGAAGGTATGGCTTCAGTTGAAAGCAGGCCGACCTTTTTCCAGCCGGTGTTGAAGAGGTTCAGCTTAAATTCGGCGTTGAATCTGACACCGCGCTCTTCGATGATGCCGCGGTATTTGACCCCTTCAAAGCTGTAGGCTGCCGGAGCGATGATTTCATTGATCATCGGTGGCTCAATGTCTTTGAGATAGCGGTAATCAGCTTCAGGAATAATAACCGCCCGATCACCCGAGGGCATGACCTTCGAAAGGTCCTGGAAAGGTGCCATTACCCTGATCTCGCGGTAATCGGCCGCAAACACAGGTAAGCAGCCAAGCAGGAAGATAGTCACCGCAAGCAGTATCAGGAACATGGGATTAGTGCGCCCGGCGTTCGGTGGGGTTTCGGGGTTAAGCTGCGGTGTTGCGGGGGGAGGCGGCGGAATTTCGGCATCCATGGGTTTCATATTGGTAACCAGCCAGATTGCCTTCCAGATAAAAGCTCCGGCAATGGCCAGCCAGAACCCGGCATTTGCTGCATCGCCGATGGTTTTAAGTCTCAAGTCGATAATCGACAGGAAAAAGATGATCAGGCCTGAAAAGAAAATTTTGGCTGGATCGAACATAAAGGCGCCGGCCACAAAATACAAGGCGCCGAACATTGCGAGAATGAAGGCGATGATCTCAGCTGATTTCAGCACTGAAGTCCAGATGTAACTGAGCTGCACGGTCGGGCAGGTGGCATTGGCCAGTAATGCCCCGTCAGAGGCCACTTCGGCCATAACCAGGTCGCGTTCGAGAGTGTAGAAATTTTTGGTCATGACGAACTTGGTTTTAATCGGCAGCATACCGCGGGCTTTCGCGCCACCGAAAGAGGCTTTCCCGCTTTCCATTGGGGGGGGAGCCTGTGGTGCTGATTGAACTTGCATTGCTGCTGCGCCGGCCATTGCCTGATCCATGGTGTCGGCTCGTTTGGCTTCGCTGAACTCATTTGCCATTTCACGTCTGGCATTGGCCTGGTTGAGGTCACCTTCAATCGGGCCATGCAGCTGGCAGTATATAAAGCCGTCTTCGCCGATGTTCCCCTGGGAAAAATATCTACAGGCATTTTCTGGCGGGTATGGTTTGTTTTTAAGGTATTTTTCCTGGACGAGGCGATCAACGTCGAGATTTGCCATTTTGTTGGGGTTATCCATGTTGAACATTTCGACGGCACCGAGCAGCACTCGCTGGTTAGCGTAGCATGCCTTGTCGCGGGCCTGTTCGCGTGCTTTGCGAAAATTTGGAATTGCCATGGCGGCCAGCACGCCAATGATAATGATGACGATCATCAACTCAATCAGCCTGAAGCCTTTGCCGCCGAAAACAAAACCGAAAATGCCGCAGATAGCGGCCCATAAAAAGCCAAGAATCGTAAACAACAGGTTTCTGGCAACGATTGCCATGATTACAATGATCGTGAAAAAAATGAAAACAATGGTATCAGGGTGCCTGATCAGAGACCAGGCGGCAGTAAGCATGCGCATGAAACCCCTGAAGAAAAATGGGTCTTTGCGAGTCTGCGGGTCTTTGACGGTACCCGAGAAGCCGTAAAGGTAATAGTCTTCGGGAGCGTAGAGATACCATGAAAAATGAGAAACCGGAATATCGACGAGCGGTGGTGTGAAGGCGAGACTACCTTGCCATTTTATTGAATCAACCGGTTCTTTGATGATAATCTGCAGGTTCATTTCGACCGGTTCGCCCACCGTCTGACTCATTTCGAGCGGAATCTGCACAACGCCGGGTATTTTGCCGTTGCCTGTTCTGACCGGTACGCCGCCGCGAAAGGTCGATAGAACTTCTGACCCTGAGGCCAGCTGAAGCTGAAGATACTGTTTGTTATTGTTACGGATGTTCATGCTCACCAGCGTGTTGCTTGATTTGTTGGTGGTGAAGGTGGTTTTAACATCCATACTGTCGGCAACGACTGTTTGCTGTGGTACGTCAAGATAACGCTCGAGGGCCAGCATGATGTTGGCCGGGCTGACGTTCTGTCGCCAGGCGAGCAGCAATGGCCGGGTTGCCCGGTCTTTAAGAGGTTGAGGAATTTCGAGCTGGTCGAGTGGGTAAACGCCTTTGATCAGTGGGTTATCATCAAGATTGCCAGGCTTCACTTCAACTGAGGTCAGAGCCTCGACGGCGATGGTGCCGAGTTCGCGTTCAACTCCTGCCGGCGAAACTTCTGGCAGGCTGATCAGTTTGCTGGTGAGGTCGATCGGGGCTTCATAATCAATTTCGATCTGGCAGACGTCTTCGCGACCGGGTGAAAAATCTACCCGCAGGCGCTTGTGATTGCCCTCGCGCAGGAGTTTCTGGCTCTGGGGGCGGTCGGCGTTGACTGCAACAATTTCGACATCTTCGGGCACGTTGAACGAAAAACTCGAAACCGGAGCTTTACTGATGGTGTAATCAAAGGTTTTGTGAACGTAGACCGAGGTTTCGCCAAGACTGACCAGGGTCTGAGAGCGGGCATAGACAAGAGGTTGAACTACCGGGCGCACAGGTTCGACTGCGGTGACCTGAACTTCGGCAGGGGCGCTGGCAGTAGCACTCGCGATTTCTGGTTGAGGTTCATTGCTCAGAGGCTTGATTGCCGGCTGCCGTGAAAACTTACGGCGCCATTTGATGCTGATATCACTGTTGGCGCCAAGCCAGCCAATGAATTCGCAGCCATTGCTGCCAGCTGATTCGGCGACGCTGAAATCTTTAAAAGTCGTACTGTCGACCGAAAGAACAAAATCAGCGGCCTTCAGCTGCATAAAAGACAAAGGAATGCGGGTCATGCTGAACTGCAGGGTAAAAAGATCATCGATGTTCTGAATCGGAACCACCAGAGAAACCTTGCAGACATGAGTGCCTTTTCCCTGGACTGGCAGGACAAACATGGCGTCTTTCCAGTTGTTCTGGCTGAGGGTATCGGTGGTTCCGCCAGTGTTATAGACATTCAGCAACATGTTTTGCCGGTTCATTTTGCCGAATTGAACCTGGCGGGTCTGGCCGGCTGACCAGCTTGTTCGCAGCGTCGTTGGCCGGTCGTCGAGGGTCACGGCCTCTACTGCCAGGCTGCCCCAGAACAGCGGTATGTCGTGCCAGTTGTCGGTAAAGGTGTCAATTTTAAAGGTGGCGTCAATGAAGGCGAAGTTCTCTTCGAGGCGACCCGAAATACGGGCGTTGTTAACCTGGTAGAGAAGTGGCGGTGGATCGGCGACTGGGGCGGTTGCCGAGGCCAGCCACGCTTCTTTGGCCTTTTTGAGGGCTTCGAATTCTTCGATGGGCAGAATGAAGTATTTGCCGGCATCCTGCTGCAAGACTTTGTAGAGGTCTTCATAGGGCACCAGCGATTTGACGGTGCCTATTGTTTGAAGACCAGCCGCTGGGTGGGGTTTGACAAAATCAGGATTCTCAGACGAATTGATTACCTGCAGATCGTTAATCTGGCGGTCATCAGTCTGCTGAAAATCAACGTTTGTCTGGTCATCGGCCTGAATGTTGGTCTGTTGAGCAATCTGCTGACTGATAATTCTCTTTTCGGCGTGAATCACCAGGCAACTTGACAGCACAAGACAAATAGCGAGCAGCAAAAAACGCAATTTCATATTTCCCCCCAAGGCCTTTTGGCTGAATCGTCAGAACACAGTGTACAGCAAAAGGGCAGGGGGGGCAATATTTAGTATTCGCGGTCGAGTGCCATGTCGTTTTCGGCAGGGATATAGACCGGATTGATTACCAGGCGGTTCTTGCGCTTGTGGATTTCTGAGTCGTAATGTTTCTTAACGGTTTTCCAGTCTGAGAATGAGAGCACATCGCGCAGCAGATTTAACACCCGGCGGTGGTCGTAGAGGTTGAAGACCGGGTATTCGACAGTGAGCAGATCGATGGGAGCCGAACACTCATTAAAGCGTCTGGCCCAGCTTTCCCTGAAATGGGCCTGTGAATCACAGCAGTTCAGCAGAATGATTTTATAGCTGTGAGCGGGGAATTCTGTGTCTTCAAGGTCTTCGGCTGATGCCTTTATGATGCGGTATGGTGTGACATGGCGGTCTTCGATAAGATCGCCGTTGCCAGACCTGAAAATGTCGTCCATAGATGAAAAGGCCATGCCGCCGCCGTAACGGGCGTGACCTGAATAAATGACAATGTCGATGGTCGGGTCTTCGAGGGCTTTTTTGAAAATGCTTTTCGGATCGTTGTTGATCTGGGTGATCATGCCGATTTCGATGAGCACCGGTTTGCCCCGGTAGTAGAGGCGTTTGCCGTTGAGGGTTTCGAATGCCGGAAACGAACCCATGATGGTGTCGCGTGGGTGGTCCCAGCCCCAGAATACTGCGATACGCAGCTTGCCATCAGCAAACATGGCTTCGTAATTGGGCCGGCCCCTTGCCGCCGTGTCGGTTGGTGATCGTTCAACAGTACGCCGCACCGCAGCGCCGTTGAGAACCACGGCAGCCAGAGTCATGAAAAGAAAGCCTGTCAGGGCATAAAGGTTTTTTTTGCGCATAACAGACAGTGAATCGGCAGAGATAACGATTTTATTTAGGGTCTGCTGAAGGCTTCAAATGATTTTTTGAATTCTGCAAAGCCACCCAGTCGCTCAATCATCAAGCCCATGCGTTGATGCGGCCTGGCGTTGGCCCTGTAAAAAGCGATAAGCTTGTCAATCATCGCCAGAGCCTGTTCATCGTCGAGGTCTGCTGCCAGTTCGTTGGCCAGACGCGGCATCGCGCCGCCGTTGCCGCCGACCAGCAGTTTCCAGCCCTTGCTGAAGCCCGCCAGGCCGATGTCTTTAATGCAGGTTTCGGCACATTGATTCGGGCAACCGCTGACGCCCATTTTCAGCTTGCCTGGCAATTCGAGACCGTGATAAAGCTTGTCGAGTTGCATGCCCATGCTCAGGCTGTCTCTGATACCCCGTTTGCAGAATGCCGTGCCGGGGCAGGCTTTGACGCTGCGCACGCACAGGCCAACCGCGGCGCCTTTTTCCATGCCAAGGTCTTGCCAGACGTTTTCAAGGTCTTCTTCTTTAATGCCCACAAGTGCAATGCGTTCAGCACTGGTGATTTTGATGGCGGCAACCTGGTATTTTTCGGCGGCATCGGCAATTGTTCTCAGGGTGGCTGCTGAAACGACGCCGCATGGAATGTGAGGCGCGACCGCATAGGTCTGCTTGTCGCGTTGTATTATGGCTCCAAGTTCTCCGTCTTTAAGCATGGCTGGCTCCTTATTGGTCAGTGAATTTGCCGTCAATGAATCTGATCATGGTGGTCGCGGGTTTCTGGTTCTGAAGGTCGGCCGGCAGACGGTTATTGCCGACGCCGTCATAGCAATAGATTGAAGTGAACCGCTGAATTGCCGCCGGCATGCCCTTGAAGGTGAAGCCCGGCTGGTTTGACGCCGGAAAATTGCCCCCATGAACCATGCCGCTGCCTGATTTTGTGAACCCGGGCATGCGGTTATTGGTTAGTCGGGCCGCTTTGCGGCGTGCTGCCGGGGCGATTTGCGTGTAAAGCTCGTCGTCGCCACCCGAAGTATCGGAAAAAATGCCCAGGCATGAGCAGCAATCAAGAGGCTTTATTGCTTCAACAAACTGATTTTCGTTTTCGAGAGTTATGAAAGTGGTAACTGGCCCGAACGCTTCTTCCTGAAACTGAGATGCCATTTTAAGCCAGGTTTTAAGATCGACGTGCAGAATGGTGTAAGGGTAGACAAAGGGATTGGGCTGGTAAAATTCCTTGCGGGTCAGCTTTCTGGCCCCAAGGCGCACAAAAGCCGATATCTGCGAATCGAGCCGGCGGGCAACTATATCCGAAATGAGCGGTTTGCAACTGCCGGCATTGAACTCATCAACCATGCTTCTGATCAGGGTCGATGATTCCTTGTTCTCAACCAGAAAAACCAGGCCGGGCTTGCTGCATGTCTGACCTTCATTTGCCAGTACCGCGTCGCAGAGTTCTCTGGCCAGCTGGGCTTTGCGCTCAGTGATCGCCGCCGGCAGAAAAATCAGTGGATTCATGCCGGTCATGTTTATAAATGACAGGTTGCCGGCATGGTCGGCGCTGGCTTTGAGTGGCAGCCCGGCGCTGCGACTGCCGGTAAACGCCATGGCCCCGATCATCGGGTGCGCTGCCAGTCGGTAGCCCAGATCGCTTGTTGTGTCAAAGAAAAACTGGAACATACCCCCCGGCAGCTCCATTCGGGCGGCAGTTTCGCCGATTATCATCGCCAGTTTGTAGCTGGTTAGAGGGTGAGCCGGGTTGCTTCGGGCAATTATCGAATTGCCGGCGGCTATTGCACAGGCAAAATCATTGCCACCACAGGCATTCAGGCTGAAAGGGTTGCAGGCCGGGCCAAAAATAACAATCGGCCCCGGCAGAGGCCCTCTGATAGAGCGCAGATTAGTATTGGTGTCGATGGCGGCTTCGCACCAGGTGCGATTCAGGCAGTGGGCCGCAGCTTCGTCAATCTGCTGCAGCATCCGGGCAAAATCTTCTTCGATAAGAAAAGATTTCAGGGGCAGACCGGTTTCTTCGTGTGCTGTATGGGTGAGGTCGTCGATCTGGTTCTTGAATTCAACGGCGAGCTGCCTGAGATACCCGGCACGCTTTTCACAACTGACGGCCGAAATTTCGGCTCTGGCAGTTTCTTCAGCCTGCAGTATCGCGTCGAGATCAAGAAAGCTTGAGACGGGAAAACTATCGGGCAGTTGCCTGCCTGATAGTGGATTTATCGCCTTGAATGATGAAACTGGAAAACTGGCATCGCGCCATTCACCGTTGACGAATATCGGGTGATGCATCATGTTCTGCTCCTTCCGACTTTCTGATAAGCGAAGAGCAAAATTCAATTTTTTTAAAGATTGCCCAGGCCGCTGATGCCACGCTCGACAGAAGCCGGTTCTCTGCTAATCTCGAATTGGTAGAATATTGCTGTAAACAAAGAGATTGTATCAGAAGATACAATCTCTTTAAACAGTTTTCATCGACAGGTGATGCCGATAAGGTTAAAAGCCCGGCCGACTCAGACTTCGGCGGCCGCGACCGGTTTGTCAGGTTCTGCATCATCACCTGAATCGTCGATCTTGAAACCGCTGGTCACCAGCCGTAACTCTTCGATAACCACATGCAGGTCGCGGGTGAGTTCTTCAATCGAATCAGAACCCAGATTCTTTTTGTCGATCTTGTCACGCAGGCGGTTTGTTGTAGCTACCAGCTTGTCAATGACCTCGCGATCTTTGCCAACCATTTTTCGCAGTGACTCAGACATCTGGTTGAATGCTTCCTGAAGGTCTCTGAGTTCATCACCCTGGCGCAACTGAATCTGCTGGGTCAGATCGCCCGAAGCGATGAGCTTCGACGTCTCTTCGAGCCGGTAGACAGGCCCCGCGATCTTGTGTGAAACAAAAATCGACAGAATGGCTATGGCCAGAATAAAAACGACTATCCAGTGCATCAGAATGCCGTTCACCGTGTCAAAAATATCTGAGAGCTTGTCGAGCGTCAGATCAGGGGTGTTGGCGATGCGGCTCCATGACGTGTGATAAATCACCCAGCCAACCCCAAATGCCACCAGAAGCATTGTCGAGATGATTATGCCCATATACCTGAGCTGAAGACCTGTTTTGATCAGATAAGTCCGTCTTCGATGTTTGTTCATTTTTTATCTCCGGTTTTATGAAAAGTACAGATCACTCTGCCACGGTTGTCAAATTTATATTCGCCCTTTTCAGGGCAAAGCTTGATTTCATGCAGAAAACCCTTCTCTTTGAGGGTGTCGAGATCGACCCGTTTCTCGGGGGCGACGATGCTTGTCGAATTGTTGGCGTCGTGCTCTTCGACCGCAACCTGTATTTTCTGGCGGATTTCCCGGCACGAGATACCGTAGATTCCAGATTGCATGTTGAGAAACTGCGGGAAAAAAATGACAAGCGACATAATTACGCCAACCAGCAGAAAAACGATGGCGTAGAGGGCAAAATTGCCGCGTTTATGGCTTGAATTGAGCTGCTCAGGCATTAATTACTTCCTGTTTTAAATTGAGAACATCTTTGATATCGGCAAAATTTCTGTCAAGAATCAGTTGGAATCGGCCGGCGCTTCTTTGCGCAGCTGTTCGAGCATCTCGGCGAATCTGGCTGGTATCGGCGCTTCAAGAACCAAAGGCTTTGCGGTGATCGGATGCTGAATCACCAGGCGATGGCTGTGAAGAAAGTGCCCGGCACGCCTTGCAAAACGTTTGCCACCATAAGTCACGTCACCCAGCAACGGGTGGCCGGTGAAGGCCATGTGCACCCTGATCTGGTGTGTGCGCCCGGTCAGAATCTTAACCTTAACCAGGGTGGCGCCCTTCAGATATTCAACGACTTCGAACTGACTGATGGCCATGCGGCCCTGATCGGCCGAAGTTGCCTTCATGCGCTTGCGGTGTATCTTGTCGCGTTCGATGGCGACTTCAATGCGGCCGCGGCGATTGACAATATGCCCCTGAATTATAGCCAGGTATTCTTTTTCGAGCTCATGGCCGGCAAAGGCTTCGGCAAGCTTGCGATGCACTTCTCGGGTTTTGGCAAGAATCATGACCCCGCTGGTATCTTTGTCGAGGCGATGAACGACGCCCGGTCGGGTCGGAGCGCCAATCGGGCTGAGCTTCGTGTGCCCGAGCATGGCAGAGACAACCGTTGTTTTTTCGCGCCCGGCGCCCGGATGCACCACCAGACCGGCAGGTTTGTCGATGGCAATCATGTAGGGGTCTTCAAAGAGAATCGGAAAATCAAGGACTGTTGCCTTAATCTCTGGTTCGACATCGTCAGGTCGAAATACTATTTCGACCTGTTCGCCACCTTTGATCTTCAGACCTGGCTTCACCAGATGATTGCCAATTTTGATCTCGCCGCTTTTCAGCATTTCCTGGGCGAGAGTTCGCGAAATGGTGGTGAACTTTTTATTGATTGCCAGATCGATGCGCAGCCCGGCATATTCATTTTCTACTGACCATACTTCAGTTCTGTTCATTTGTAATTAACTCCGGATCCGGCAGAATATTTGTTACAGTATACTATCATGCTGCCACCCATGGCCATAAGAATGATTGATAACAACTGTGATGGTGACAAATGCATTGTGGTAAAAAATCCGCCGCGAGGATCGTTCCTGAGAAATTCTATCAGAAAACGCCATCCAGAATAAATCGAAAGATAAAGGCCGCTCAAAACTCCCGGCTTGAGAAGGCCTGGTGACGTCATGCGGTGCAGCAGCCGGGTCGCCATAATCGCCAGCAGCATCAGAAACATTAATTCGTAAGCCTGGGTCGGGTGCCGAAAAACCCCTTCGGGGTCGTTGTCGAGTCGATAAATATGAAACATTTCAGTGCGGCGACCGTAGCAGCAACCGTTAATCAGGCAGCCGAAGCGCCCGATTGCCTGGCCCATCGCCAGCGAGGGAACCAGGCAGTCGAAGACTGGTTGCCATGCGATTTTTTTAAGCCGCAGATAGATAAACAGCGCGGCGATTGCCGCAAAGAGACCGCCGTAGAATACCAGACCGCCTTCATGAAGGGCTAAATAGTCTGCCATGCCTGAGAATTGTTCTGGAAACAGGCTGATATAAAGGAATCTGGCGCCAGCCAGACCACTGATTGAAACTACCAGCAGCAGATCGACAGTGTCAGGCAGGGGCTGGCCAAGCCTGCGGCAATTGGCAGCAAACCATGCAATGCCGCCCACAAAGGCAATCAGGAGCAAGATGCCGTAGGTGTAAACCGGAAGGTGCAGACTGGCAAGCCACTGCATTTTTATGGTTCCGGTCTGAGAGATACGGGTTCTTTGTCGGGCATGAGTCTGAATTTGCGGCTGCGGTCGATGATTTTCCAGGCCGCAAATGAGGCGGCAATTGCCCCGATGCCGATCAGTTGCGAAAGCTTCAGGCCTGCTAGAACCTCAGGATTCTCGGCCCTGAAGAATTCAATGAAGAAACGGAAAAAGCCATAAAGAGCCATACAGGCAAGAAACACCTCGCCGTGGTTTCTTCTGAAACGGCGTAAATATTGGATAATTGCCAGAATCAGCAGGGCTGAGAGCGATTCGTATATCTGGGTCGGGTGATGCAGGCCTGGGCCAGCATGCTCAAAAGGCACGCCCCATGGGTAAGTGCAGACCGTACCATAGCAGCAG
>DAOPYA010000068.1:0-22624 GCA_035352635.1 Candidatus Rifleibacterium sp. | reverse complement strand
GACTGATGGCCGCGCCGGTGAAGTAAGTTGGTTTTATTTTTGCAGGATTCAATAATCACAGGTATGCAGCCCGGGTTGTATACCTGTATTTTTTTTTCTGCTGTGGTTCGGGCAACGCACAGGGCAAAAGCACTCAATACTCGGGTTTTGCAGATAGACCGGATGCCCCATTCCAGAAAACGTGGGTACAGACTTCGCCCGAATTCATGAATTTGATGCGTTTGCCATGCGCGCAATGCAAAAAACCTTGCGGAAATTTTTGCGGGGGGTTAGTTTTTGATGCTTTAATCTGTATAATGGTTTATTCTCAGTCACCTTACCAGTCGAACCACCAGACCCAGGAGTCTTGCTAACCTTATGAAGTTTTCTTTCAGTCTGTATTTTCAGATAACTGTTTTGTTTCTGCTGCTAAGCATCATCTCGGCGGTCGGGGCCGGTACCCTGAATTATCTTGAAAGCCGCAGAATTATTGTCGAACAATTCAATGAATCGATGCGCAGCATAGCCACCACCATCAGTTCAAGCCTTAACGACAAAGCCGATGATGCCGCTGATGCCATCATGCGCCTCTGTCGCCATGATATTCTGCACCACGGCACCCAGGAAGACATTCAGAGTTTTCTCAAGGTGGCTGTTGATTCATCTTCTTTGTTCAATAATATTTATTATTTCGACCCGACCGGGCCACTGAAGGCGGCAGCTTATGCCGATGGCCGCGATCTCAGTCGTTACGCTGGCGAAAATTTTCTTACCTATCGCGAACGCGAAAAGACGCGAATGGTATATTTTGATCTGGTCAGGGCCCTTGAAACGCGTACTCCGGTTTTTTCTGCTTTTTTCAAATCGGCAACTGATCGGCTGATGAATTCGTTTATCGTGCCCGTGGTACACGAAGAAAGGGTGATTGGCCTGATGAGTTGTGGCATTGTGCTTGATCGCACCAACAAACTTCTCGATATGATGCAACGTCTTAAGCCACACCCGCAGGGCTACATTGCCCTGATCGACAAGGGAGCAAGGATACTGCTCAACGTCGGGGAAATGCCCGATAATTTTTCGCCAAACAGTGAATGGATGAACGTTGAAGACCTGTTGATAAGCGAATCAGGTTATCTGCAGACGGTGTTGCGCATGGAAAAAACCGGCCTTGGCATTTGTGTCGGGATTCCAGAAACGGCGATTGCCGGGCTTTTATCACATCTACGCAGAGGAACCATTGGTTTTACTTTGGGCGCAGGTCTGGTGGCGACTCTTTTTGGTATCCTGGCAGCCTCAATTTTGATATCACCTTTGTCTGAACTGGTCAAAGGCCTGCGCCAGTTGCGGGCCGGCGCCCATGGTGACCGTATCGACCGGGCCGCCTCGGGTGAAATTGCCGAGGCTATCGTCGTCTATAATGAGATCAGTGATCGACTGGCCCGCAACCCTGAAAATGTATCGTGCTGGGCCCGCATCTGGGATAACGAGCACTCTGAGAGAGCCGATCTGGTTCCCCAGCCCGAAGAAACTTCTCCGCGGGCCGATTGAGCTGCACGGCAATTTGTTCTGAATTTTTATTTGCAAAACTTTATTTTTTTCTGAATCTGATATACCATAAAAAAAACTGGCATAGAGAGAGAGACATCAGTGGCCAGACTGCCAATTCTTGTACTGTTGGCTTTGTTTTGCGTAATAACAAACGATCTGATTGGGGTGGATATGAGAAACTACACTGTTCTGCTACACGGGGAAGTCTTGACGCGCGCGGATGCTTACCGCACCAAACTGTTACAGGGTGCAAAACCTGGTGCTAATCTGGCAAAAGCTTTGCAGGGTTGCGATCTCGCTGCATTGACACCTGAAGCCTTCCTTGAAAAGCTGGTGCAGACCAAAAAGCCGATGATTTTTGCCGAAAGTGCGGTCGAGGGCAACGGCAGCGACTGGAATCTTGTCGAATTATCGCTGCTGGGTTTTGTAAGCATCGCCGTACCGGTAACTGTTTTTGACAACGGTCAGCACGAAAAGCCCGAAGTTCATAAAGAGCCATTCACTGGCACTCTGTTGTTTACAGCCGGTGCTCTGCTCGATACCGGTTCTGAAGACGCCCCTCCCGCCGACTGGGATGCCGTGACCGCCATCGGCAAAATCGACGCCGAAGCCTATTACCGTTTTTATGAAAAGAGGCTGCTGCCGGTTTTTGCTTACGCCGACCGATTGGCAGGCGAAAAGGGCCGCAAGGCACTGATAACTGTTCCCGGCATCGGGTGTGGCATGTTTGCCGGGCCATTCAAAGGCCTGCTGGGCCAGGAACTCGAAAAAACTTTTTTCAGGTTTCTTCACCAGCATGCCCGCACTTTTAAAAATATTCGCGCCTTGTTTTATGGCCCGTTCAATGAATGCGACAACGCCCGCCATGAAATTAACGGTATTACTTACCTGGTCCGCCCCTTTCTGAAAGGAAACCATACCCGGCCGCAACTTTGCCATCCGTCATTCTATTCAGAAGCAGCCGATGATTTTTCTGACTGCGAATTTTTCAGTATCGTTGCCTGGGACCACGTTTCATGGCCCGGAAACGACTTTTACGGTGGCACTCGCGGCACTGACGATGGTGTTAAAGCTGCAGCGACCAGTTCAATGTTTTCGATGACCGGCGTTGAAGGCGCCTATGACCCTGAAACCTTTTGCTACCAGCCACCGGCCGGTTTTCAAAACTGGAATCAGGTTGTGGCAGCCAATCGACTCGAACTTGAAGTGCTGAACAGGCTACAGGTTTACCCCTGAGCGCGTCGCTGACCGCAAGACCCCAACCGGCCAGGCATCTAAAATCTGCCGGCTGATTTGCTGCGGCCCCGACCTGATAATAAACATTCAATATGCTATTATATTGGCTGAAATGGTCAAAACCTTATTTGGGGGAGTTTTTGCATGAACCTTTTTGCTGTTGCCTGTTTGATTGGTGCTCTGACTTTATCACCAGGGGTGGCCGGCGCTCAGCCGCCAAAGTGGTCGGCGATGAACGATTATGATCAGGCTCGTGAGGCCGAACTCACTGAAAGGGCCGCTGACTGGCGCAATGGGCCGGTTGTTTACCAGATTATCGTAGACCGCTTTGCCCCATCGGCAAAACTTGAGCGAAAAACGTCGCTATATTCGGCCCCCCGTCGCTTACGAGACTGGCAGGAAACTCCCGTTCAGGGCAAATACCTCGAAAAAGACGGGGTTTGGTCGCATGAAGTTGATTTCTGGGGCGGCGATCTTGCGAGCTTGAGAGGCAAGCTCGACTATCTGCAGGAACTCGGTATCGATGTTGTCTATCTCAACCCGGTTTTTTCTTCACTCACCAACCACAAATATGACGCCTGGGACTACCACAAGATCGACCCGGTCTATGGCACCCGTGCCGATCTGGCCAGCCTGGCGAAAGATCTGCATCAACGTAACCAGCGCCTGGTGCTCGATGGGGTTTTTAACCACATGGGCAGACGCAGCCCGATGTTTGAAGATGCCCGCCGCAATGAGAGCAGTCGCTGGCGGCAGTTTTTCAAGTTTGATTCCCGCTTTCCCCGTGGTTACATCGGCTGGTATGATGTCGAAAACTTGCCCGAACTGAATCTCGAGAACCCCGATGTTCAAAAATTTATCTATTCCGAGCCTGATTCAGTTGTACAGTCATATCTGCGGAATGAAGGCGTCGATGGCTGGCGTCTCGACGTGGCATTCGACCTCGGGTTTCGCTACCTTGCAGACTTGACGCGCTCAGTTCACGCCGCACGCCCCGGTTCGCTCGTCATCGGCGAAATCTGGAACTACCCCGAAGAATGGCACCCGGCGGTCGATGGGGTAATGAACATGCATGGCCGCAAATTGCTGCTCACAATGCTCGAAGGTCGCCTTTCCGGCCCGCTTTGCAGTCAAATGTGGGAAACTTCCATCGCCGACGCCGGCATGGATCACATTCTAAAAAGCTGGCTTGTGCTTGATAATCATGACACGCCGCGTCTGCCGAATCTGCTGCCCGAAAAGTGGCAGCAGTATATGGCAAGAGTCTTGCAATTCACCTTGCCCGGCGCCGTTTGTCTCTATTACGGCAGCGAACTTGGCATGACCGGCGGTGAAGACCCTGAACAACGCGCTCCGATGCGCTGGGATCTGATCACCCCCGAAAACGAAATGCTGAATCTGCATCGCAAGCTGCTCAAAATGAGGCAAAGCGAACCGGCGCTGCGTTATGGTGATTTCAGACGACTGCATTCAGAAAAGCTGTTCGCATTTATCAGAAGAACCATTTCGGTGCGAGAGTCGGTTGTAGTGCTCGCCAATCCTAGCGATCAGCCAGTTAAAGAACTTTTGCAACTTCGCGAAAGCAAATTTCAGGATGTATCGCCGCTGCTCGACCTGCTCTCTGAGGCCAAGTTCATGGTTTTTTCTGGAACTGTTGATGTTGAAGTGCCAGCTCGCAGCGTTATGGTTCTCAAGGTCGATACTGCCGATTACCCACAGGGTTATAACCGTTACGACCGCATTTATTAAGGCTTAAAGCACTGTAACCATAAAAAACGCCGGCCCCCGCTTGTCTTGCAGGGGCCGGCGTTTTTTAACCAGTTAATCGTTCTCGTTCAATAACGCATGGTAGCGGCCAAACCAGTAGGCCAGCAGATAACCGACCGGGGCTACACGCGTCTGGTCGTCGCTGCCGGTTACCAGCTGGCGTGGCGGTTCCTGCCAGATAAAAATATGCGGCGCCCGTTGATCGATCGGAATCAGCTGCCGGCTCTGCCTGCCGACCCGGCCGAAGCGGTCTGGCCATGGTGATGCGGCCAGAGTGCCCCGGTGGTCGAACTGCCGGTTGAGCTGATTCTCGGGGTAGAGCAGCAAGGTCTGCCGGGCAGCGGCCAGCGCCTGGTCACTGACGGCCTGGCGACAGAAGGCGGCGGTTATAAAGGTGTACATACTGTTCGCTTCGTCAGAGATCGGCTCAAAAGATCGCGGAAGTATTGCCAGGGCCGCTTCCCGAAGAAGCGGTGATGATGGCTGGTCGAGAATGCCAAGCAAAGCGAAGAACCCGAGGTTGCATCCGACGTAGGAACGCATCGTATCTGAAAATTCATCGAGATTTGAAGCCGCAAAAGAACGTAGTTGCTGTGCATAATTATCAAGTCTCGCCGCTGCCCGTTCAGCGCGGAACATGCCCAGGCTGGCGGCCATTTTCGTCAGATGGTCGGCGACGACCGTGCATAGAGACATGGCGCCAGGTTGTCTGATGAAAGCGAATATCTGCATGATTTTTTCGGTGTAGAACGCAGCGGCGAGGTTGACCGGCAACATGGTGCACGGTTGCAGCCATAAAGCCAGAGAATCCGGAATTCCGGCCCGCATGGCCAGAACATCAATGAAAACTTTGCCGGCTGCTGAGATAGTGCCATACAGACGGTTCTCGACCACAGCCTGATTGCGCCCAAGGTAAATGTCAGAAAGTAATTGCGAGGTTTCTGAGGCGATCAGGTGCAGTTGCCGCTGCTTCAGCAGGTTTTCATGAAAATATTCGACCAGCGCTCTATTCTCACTGATATTGCCGGCCGTCTGAAACATCAGCAGGGCACGCAGTGCTTCGCCGCCACGCACGGCCGGTGGCTTGAAACGGCCCATAATTGCCGCCAGGCGATCTGAGTAGGGCACGGCTGCCACGAACAGGTTGGCCGGAAAATCATCAACTCTGGCCCATTCTTCAGGGTTGATGCGATCCTGGTAGGCGTAGTCAGGGTTGAGGTTGAAGGTTGTGGGGGCCTGGCCATTGATGTTGACGCGCAAAGCAAGATGGTTGGCCATCAGATTGCCGGCCGCTGCTGTGATCATGGCTCGCACCTCTTCGCGCAGCTGAGGGTCGCGTATGTGTGGCCAGGCGAGAGCGCAGCCCATGAAAATCCCCGTGTACTGGTCGCGGGAGGTGTCTGCTTTGAAGCATAACTGACTGTAACTGCCGATTCCGGCGATGATGTCGGGGCCGTCGCCCAGTTCTTCGCGAGTGCCGTATGAGCGGCCGATAAAGCCCTGGCGGCCGGCCATATTATGCAGGTGAACAAAAGCGGTCAGGCATTTTTCGATTTGCTCAAGCGCTGCCGAATCGCCGCTTACCCGGTAACGATAAACCTGAGATGCGATATAGGCTCCGGTCCAGATTGTTGAATCACCCGCTGAACGAAAGCGCAGCCCTGCACTGCCCGCGATCGGCTGCATGTTGACGACCAGACCGCGCGGCAGATGACTGGCCGCCACGAGTTTGTCGAAAGCCGCAGCTTTTTCGGCAAGCGGCCCGGCATTAATCTGGGCGGCACTACAGCAAACACCCAGCAGCGCCAATATTAACAACTTTTTGATCGAGTTCATAAGTTCTCTCTTTCTTGCCGGGCGCGCCGGCCAATTCCTCATTGTTCGGCGCTCAGCCACAAAACACCCCGGCTTGTCGAATACTTTTTATGAGTTCGGGTGTTAATGCCGGCAGTATAGCATATTTTAATCTGCAGGCAGCGCTGATTCAGCAAATCTGTGAGGCTCGCCGGTCTGGTTTGCCGGCAGCCGGCATTGCGATTTTTGATTTATCCGGCGCTCAGATTCTGGTAAACTTCATCTGGCAAATCGCCAATTACAGGAGTTAAAGATGAAGGAAAAAAATGCTGGTGCGCTACCGTTCAAGTCGCCGTATTTGCCTGAGAATCCTCAGGTGGTGGGCGTTCAGGAAGGGTATGACCTCTGGTCAGAGATCTACGACGGCGAAGCTAATGCTCTCATCGCGCTTGAAGAGCTGCATCTTTTTCCGCAATTGCAGAAGAAGCGTTATGGCAGGATATTTGATTGTGGCTGCGGCACCGGTCGTCTGGCGATCTGGCTGCGCGGGCAGTTTCCAGAGGCTCTGATCGACGGGGCAGACTTTTCTGAGGGTATGCTGCGCAAGGCACGCGCGAAAAGCGCCGGCATGCAGATAACCTGGCACAGCGCCGACCTGAATCAGCCTTTCACCCTGGCGGCCGGGCAGTATGATCTGGTGGTTTCGAGTCTGGTCATCGAGCACATCACTAATACCAGCAACTTTTTCTCTGGTATAAGGCGCGTTGCAGCCCCCGGTGCCGATATCTTCGTCAGCGGTCTGCACCCGGCCATGCATCTGATGGGTATCACCGCCCGCTTCAAAAACGCCGATAATACCGGCCATATCCTGCCGGAAAGCAAGTGCCACAGTCTGGCTGATATTTTTAATGCTGCTACTGAAGCCGGTTTGCAGGTGCAGCGCCTCGAAGAGCATTGCGTTGACGAGCGTCTGATCGCGAAATGCCCTAAAGCAGCCCGTTATGACGGTATGCCGCTGCTTTTTTTCATGAAGATGCGTTGCGGTTGATTTAAGGCTGCCGCTATTTGGGCCGGGCTTCGGGGTTGAGCAGATCAGGCGGCTGGCGTCCGGCGAAAAACGCGATGAGGTTCTCGGCCACCATCTGCGACATTTTTTCGCGGGTGGCGTAACTGGCACTTGAGATATGTGGCGCCACAACCACGTTCTGCAACTCAAGCAGCGGGTTGCCGGCCAGAGTCGGTTCACCGGCAAAGACGTCGAGAGCCGCGCCGGCAAGCCGGCCGCTTTTCAGGGCATCATAAAGGGCTTTTTCGTCTACCACCGGCCCACGGGAATTGTTGATCAGATAGGCGGTCGGTTTCATGAGCGCCAGACGTTCGGCATTTATTAACTGACGGGTGGCGTCAGTCAATGGGCAGTGCAGGCTGACATAATCTGAAGTTGTCAGAAGTGTCGCCAGATCAACATGCCGGGCGCCGCATTCTTTCTCAAATTCAGGCTTCGCCGTGTTACTGGTATAGAGAACCTGCATGTTGAAGCCCCGCGCCCGACGCGCCATTGCCTGGCCAATGCGACCGGCCCCGATTATGCCGAGGGTGGTGCCATAAATGTCGTGCCCGAGCAGCATGGCCGGGTGCCAGGCAACTTTCCATTGCCCATCGCGAACGTAACGGTCTGCTTCGACTACCCGGCGTGCAACTGCCATCAACAGGGCAAAGGCAAAGTCTGCAGAAGCATCGGTAAGCACTTCAGGGGTGTTGGTTACGCATATTCCACGGCGGGTGGCTTCTTTGACATCAATATTGTCATACCCGACCGCCAGCTGGGAGACTATTTTCAGGCGAGGTGCCGCTGCCAGCACCTCCCGGTCAATTTTGTCAGACAAAAGGGTGACCAGCGCATCGGCGTCTTTTATGCCGGCCAGAAGCGCTTCGCGGGGTGGTGGGGCATACTCGGGCCACACCTGAACGTTAAAGTGCTTCTTCAGCATTTGCAGGCCCGTTTGCGGGATTTCTCGGGTAATGAACAGTTGCGGTTGTGCCATGACAGCCTCCCATTTTATATGCGGTGCTTTGCACTACCTGACAATTCTATTACAACGCCCTGATGAAGGCAAAATAATTGCCGACCAGCAATTCTCGGTCAAAAATCATAGATTTCTATAATAAAATTGCGAGGCGAGAAGACGGGATTGCTTTTTCGGAAGCTTGTGAGCGAAGCGAATCGCTGGAGAAAAAGCAACCCGGCTGATAGGCCGAAGCTGCCACTTTTAACAGACAACCAGTTTAACACAAGTGGCTTTTGATGCGAGTCATAAAAATCACCAAGAATTGCTGATTGCCGGCGACCTTTCTGGAAAATTTTTTCGGCAGGGTGTATATTGAAAAAAAAGCATTGGCGGGAGGCTTTGAAACTCAGATGAACAGTGACGAAAAATTTGATATCAAAAAGTTGCCGAGACTCGAAATTGTCAAACCAATTGATGGAATGCTGCGCTGGTTTCTCATGCTGATGTTTATTGTGGTGCCGCTTCTTTTTCTCTTGCGATCAGTTAAAGACGGCTACATGACGGTACTCTCAGCCGTCGTCGCCGGGGCAATTTATGCGGTCATCGCCACGGCTCTGTATTACGGTGTGAAGCAATATTATGTTCTTGACCGGGTTCGCAATGCTTTGTTTCGGGTTACCCGCATATTCGGTTCGCTCAGCGAAAGTTACATCTGCGCCATTGCCGATATAAACTGCGTTGCCGTCGATTCGCGCGAGCGCACTACCAAAAATGGTGGTTCAACCGGTCAATACTGGTATGAAACCTGTCTGATCCTTAAAAACGGCAAGATCGTCAGATTGCACCGAACATTTGAAGATTCTTATGATGAAATTCAAGATGCCGAACAATATGCCGATTATCTCGGCGTGCAGTATTTTAACCCGAAACCCGGTCTTGAAATGACCGTAGTCAAGGGCCCTGACGGCAAAAATATCGTCGAATTTCGCCGCTGATGCCTGCAAAAGTCAGCAATATCCGGCAGTTGATTGAAAACGGTGCGACCAGAGAGATTCAGCAGGCCCGAGCCACACTGTTGAATGCATACGAGCAGACCCTGGCGGCGGCCGACCCTGAACGGCTGATTCTCGAACAACTGCACCTCGATGGTGAACTGCTGCGCCTGCAGAACCAGGTTTTTGCTCTCGACCGCTTCAGAAAAATTTCGGTTGTCGGTGCCGGCAAAGCTGGCGCAGCAATGGTTTCAGCCCTCGAAAATGTGCTTGGCAGCCGCATCAGCAACGGCTATGTTAATGTGACCTCAGCAGACCCTGCCAGGTCAGGCAAATTCACGCTGAACGACAGCCCGGTTTGTCTTTCGCCCGGCGATATAATACTGAATCATGCGGGGCACCCGGTGCCCGATGCGGCCGGGTTGGCCGGGGCACAGGCAATCATTGATATTGCCGCTCAGGCTGGTGAAGATGAATTGTTAATTTGCCTCTTGTCTGGTGGGGGTTCGAGCCTGTTGCCTTTGCCGCGCTACCCGGTTTCTCTTGCCGATAAGCAGCAGGTGACCGGTCAGTTGTTGCGCTCTGGTGCATCAATCAGCGAAATCAACACGGTTCGCAAGCATATTTCTGCGGTTAAAGGCGGGTGGCTGGCGAAGAAGGCCTGGCCGGCAACGGTTATTAATCTGATTCTTTCAGATGTTCCGGGTGACCCTCTCGAATTCATTGCTTCCGGGCCAACAGCACCTGATTCAACAACATTCGCTGACGCGCTTGCTGTTTTGCGGCGCTTTGAATTATACGCTTCGGCGCCGAAAGCGGTTATTCAACTGCTGGAAGCCGGCGTAGATGGCCGGGTTGACGAAACGCCCACTGCTGATGACCCGGTGTTTGCAAGGGTTTTTAACCGGGTTATCGGCAACAACCTTATTGCCAGGCAGGCAATGGCCGGGGCGCTCGCCGCCGCCGGTTTTCAGGTTGACATGGCCGGTTCGGTGTGCACCGGTTCACTTGAGAGCGTGGTCAGAGATATGGCTTGCCAGATCAGGTCTCTGGTTGTTCGCCGGCAGGCCGAAGGGCCTTTCGCTGTCGTTGCTGGCGGCGAGGTGAACCTGCAGGTGACTGGTTCAGGCAAGGGCGGGCGCAACCAGGAAATGGCCCTGATGATGGCTTCACACCTTGAGGGTTGTGAGAATACCTTGTTTGCAGCACTAAGCACCGACGGAATCGATGGCCCGACCAATGCTGCCGGGGCCTTGCTTGATGCCGGCACTCTCAGGCGTGCCCGGGCGGCCGGTTTGTGCCCTGATGATTATCTGCGCCGGCATGATTCCTGGCATTTCTTTTCGGTTCTGGGCGATCTTGTATGCACGGGCTACACAGGAACCAACGTTAATGACCTGTTTGTCTGTCTGGTTATTTGAAGCGATAATGACCGGTCAATGGAAACCTGAACAGCATGTCTTCTTCACGGGTTCCCTGGCCGATATTATGAATGACCAGCGGGGTGCCCCCGGAACTTGTTCGATCACTGACAAGCATTATGTGCGGCAGGTTTCCGGGTAGAAGGCAGGTCACGATATCAGCGGGCCTGAAAGCCTGTGGGTCACTGCCAGGGGGCATCGCCAGAGCGAATCTGCTGAACCAGGTCTGCAAGTTCGCCACCCGGCGGTGATCGATATTGCGATCAGGCTTTTTAAGCCCCCAGCGTTGCGGGTAGGCCGAAAAATGTCGCCGCATATCCTGATGGATGAGTTGCTGCAGATCGTAGTGCAAGGCCACCCGCGCTGCCCGTATCAATACGTCGGTGCAAACTCCACGCTCTGCTGATACGTCGCCGCCAGGGTATGCCAGCTTGACATACGCCGGGTCATAAATTACCGTAATGCCGATCTGTTGCCGAGCCGCGCTCACGAGGGCAGTGCTGCTGGCCGGAGTGAGAGCGAAAGCCTTCCCGGCCTGGCTGAGCATAATAATCAGAAGCAGTATTAAGGTTTTGCCGATGGTTTTTAAAATTTTGTGCATGTTTTTCCTGTGTGCGATAAAATCAGAAAAGATAGCCCCGAACCCCGTCTTCTCGCCTCGCAACTTCAATATTGAAATCAATGGCTTTTGACCGAGAATTGCTACCCCGAACCCCGCCTTCTCTCCTCGCAATTCTATAAAGACAACTTTGTTCGATTCGGCAAACTTGACTGAGAATTGCTGGCACCAACAATCGAGCGGGATCAGCGCTCAGAATTCGCAAGAATCTTTTATTCATGGCTGTCTGCTTTTAGTCCTGGGAACGGGCTGACCTGACACCACGGCACGCCTCTACGAGTGCACGGAACAGGCGGTTCCGGTGCAACGGGTCAGCATCTTTAAGACTTTCAGGGTGCCATTGCACGAAAATACCGAATACCCCGTCGCGGCGTTCGAGCGCTTCGATGATGCCGTCGGGGCTGCGCCCGACCACCCTGAAGAAATCTGCAACCTGGTCAACCGCCTGATGATGCCTCGAAATTACTGCCACAGCATTGTTCTGCAAGATTTCGCTTATTCTGCTGCCTCTCGCCAGGCCGACCTGATGAAAATTAGTGTACATTTCGCCATTTCGATGCGCGACCCGCTGGCTTACCTGCGAGGGTATATCCTGAACCAGGGTGCCGCCGGTCAGGACATTGCTGAATTGCATGCCGAGACAAATGCCGAGGGCCGGTTTGTCAGACTTCAGAAAGCTTTTGATGAAGCGCTGTTCAAATTCGGCGCGGCGCGGTTCCATTGTCTGGGTGGTGGGGTGGGGTGCCTGGCCATAGAGCTCTGGCGGAATATCAGGGCCGCCTGAGAAAACGGCGCCATCGAGCATTTTGACGTAGCTTTCGATAATACCAGCGTCGTCGGTTGGTGGCAGAATTATGGCCAGACCACCGTTTTCATTGATGGCAGCAACGTAGTCATAGTTCAGCTGAATGCTGTTGCTGCTTATAGACGGGGCTATGCCGATCAATGGGCGTGCTTCGCCGGCGATTGCCAGGGCCGGGAACAGCAGAATGAGAGATAAAATAAAACAATAGAGAGTGAATATTGATTGCCGGCGGTTTTTCACGCGATTCTCCTGTTTGTTGGCAGACTGGCTTTTCAGATACAGATTCATTTATTGAATCCTGCATAAATAAACTTGAACCTGTATTTCGGCCCATTCAAACTTCATGCCACGGATTAACACAGATGCACACTGGTGTAATCTACAAAATCCGTTTTAATTCTGCAGTTGTCAATAACATTTTGCTGGCTGAATTCACCGCATTGTATCTGGCGTGGTCGCAGCGTTTTGTAGTGAATTCAACCAATTAATGATATCACATTTTTCAGGGTGGCGGCTTTTCTGTTGAGCATTCGTCTGTTTCAATGTTGCGTTTGCTGGGGTGGTCGTATGGCAGATGCAAAACAGAAGCCGGTTACCATAGGTAACCGGCTTCTGAAGTGGGTATCAGTTGCTGTGAATGATTGCTGCGGCTGTTGCTGTGGTCTTAAATTATTACTGAAGCGAGGCGGTTGTAGCTGATGAGTGCTCTCTGCAGCATGCGGTGTGCTTCTCTGGCAGAGTTTTCAGATATCAGGGTGAATTTTGCTCTTTCGACGATCATGGCGATGTTGCGAATTTCTTCGGCCTGTCTTCTATCGACGAGTCTCATCATGCCACCGAGTTCATCGCTGATTCTGCGCATTGCCATCGCCATATTGCGTGCGTCATTCTGACTCATCATGAAAGGGAAATATGAGTTTTCGGCATCCTGGAAAGCGCGTTCGATGCTGCGGTGCGCCATCATCAGCTCTTTCTGCATCGACGGACCCTGATGACCGGGGTGACCGCCGTGACCGGGCTGATTGAAGCCGCCGTTGTTGTGGCCGGGCTGATTGAATCCACCGTTGTTGTTGCCAGGCTGGTTGAATCCACCGTTGTTGTGACCGGGCTGATTGTGGCCGCCGTTATTGTTGCCAGGCTGATTGAAGCCACCGTTGTTGTGACCGGGCTGATTATGGCCGCCGTTGTTATGACCAGGCTGATTGAAACCGCCGTTATTGTTGCCGGGCTGATTATGGCCGCCGTTGTTGTTGCCAGGCTGATTGAAGCCACCGTTGTTGTTGCCAGGCTGATTGTGGCCGGGTTGACCGAAGCTGCCGGGAATTCCGTGGACCGGGCCGTGCTGCTGGGCCATGGCGGCTGCTGGAACGAAAAGGGCTACGGCAAACAGGGCTACGATATTTTTATTCATACAAATCTCCTGGCTTATCAAACTTTTTTGCTTTTAACAGGACAAAGCTAACTAACGCAATAAGCATGCCAGTCTCGATTGATGTAGCTATTTGCCTCTGTTGATGCTGGTTTTGTGGCAATTGTCACAAAGAAAAAATAAAAATTCTGCCAGAAAATTGTAGCTGAGAACAAAAAAATCAGCAACCCGCAAGGGGGTAATCTGATTTTTTTGTTGCTCAGATAATGAGTTCTGCGAATTCATTATCTGGCGCTGATTCTGATGGTCAGGCTGAACACCCGGGAAGGGGTAATGTCATCAGGGGTTTTTATTATACGATTTTTCCGGGGTTCATGATATTGGCGGGGTCGAAGGCATGTTTGATCTGCCGCATCAGGTTCAGCTGAACCTCGCCGGCGATTTCGGCCAGATATGGCATTTTTGCGTAACCGATACCGTGTTCTCCTGAAACCTGGCCGCCGAGTTCGCCGGCTTTCTCGTAAAGGCGCTTAAAACAGGCATTGAGTCGTTCAAGAAAGACTTCGCGGCTCAACTGGTCGCGCAGCATGTAAACATGCAGGTTTCCGTCACCGGCATGGCCGAAACTGCGAATACGCAAAGCTTCTTCAGCTTCGACCGTTTTGGTGAATCTGACAAACTCAGCGACCCGGTTGCGCGGCACCACGACATCGCATTCATCCATTTCGGTCGTCGAGGCCTTGATGGCTTCAAGAAAAGCGCCCCGGGCCGACCAGATCATTTCCTGGCGTTCGCTTGTGTCAGAGATCAGAATATCGAGAGCGCCCTGGTCAAGGCATATCTGAGCGGTTTTTGCGTAATTTTTCTCGATTTCCTCGCGGCTCTGGCCATCGAAGGTCAACAATAGATAGGCGTCAGCAGATGAATCCGGAAACTTTTTCCCAAGAAAATCTTCGGAATTTTCGATTACCGCACGCTCCATATACTCAATGGCCGTGGGGGTGCTTTTTGCCTGAACGATCAGGGGCACCGTGCCGATGGCCTTTTCAAGACTTGGAAAGGGAACCAGCAGGCTTATTGCCTTGGCCGGGCGCGGCATGAGGCGGAGAATGGCCCGGGTAACGATGCCGAGCGTGCCTTCTGAGCCGACGATCAGGTCTTTGAGGCTGTAGCCAGAGCTGTTTTTAACGGTTTTGCCGCCAAACCAGGTGATCTGGCCATCGGGCAGCACAACTTCGACGGCCCTGACATAATCGCGGGTTACGCCATACTTAACCGCCCGCATGCCGCCTGCGTTGGTATTGATATTGCCGCCGATCGAGGCGCTTTTTTCGCCGGGGTCGGGTGGGTAAAACAGGTCGAATTGCTCGACATGGGCGGCGATTTCCATGAGCAGAACGCCGGGTTCAACGGTCAGCGTCAGGTTTTCGGCATCGAGTTCGAGAATTTTATTCATGCGGGCGGTACTGATCATCACACCGCCGAAGAGGGCGACCGAACCGCCAACCAGGCCGGTGCCCTGGCCTCTCGGGGTGACCGGAATGTTGTTTTCGCTGGCATACTTGACGATTCTCGCGATTTCATCAGCGTTGGCCGGGTGAACGAGCACTTCAGGAAACTGTTTCTGGCTGCCCAGCTCGTCGTGAGCAAAATCTTCATGAATTGCCGGGCCGCTGACCACGTTTGCCGCGCCGCAGACCGAGGTAAAAAAATCGAGATCCTGACTGGTCAGTTTTTTATAGTTCATATCAGCTGGCCGCCCTTTCTGATTCTGGCGATTAATGATGGCACTACCTGATACAGGTCGCCAACCACCGCATAGTGCGCGATGTTAAAAATTGGAGCGTCGGGGTCGCTGTTGATGGCGATAATCGTATCGGCCGTCTGCATGCCGGCTGCGAACTGCACCGAGCCTGAAACCCCGCAGGTGATGATCAGCGACGGTTTAACAGTTCGACCGCTCAGGCCGATCTGCAGCCTCGGGTCAAACCAGCCCTGCTCAATCAGCGGTCTGGTGCCGGCAGTCATTGCTCCGAGCGCTTCGGCAAGCTCGTTAATCATCTGAAGATCTGCTTCTTTTTTAACGCCTTTGCCGGCCACGATTATGGCCGAAGCATCTTCGACAGATCTGACCTTTTCTTTGGCCTTTATTTCGAGAACTTCAATCTTTGAAGCGAGACTGATGCCATCGAGGGCGCAATACTCGATTTCGCCGTAGGGGGCTGTTTTTTCAGGGGCATTGAAGATTTTGTATCTGACCGTGGCAAACTGTGGCCGATGGTTCGGGGTCTGAATATGCGCCATGATGTTGCCGCCATAAGCGGGCCTGATCTGGTCAATATCAGTGCCTGGCGAGATATCAAGCAGGGTGCAGTCAGCGGTCAGCCCGGTGCGGAAGCGGGCCGCGATTCTTGGTGCCAGTGACCTGCCGATCGAGGTGCCGCCGACCAGCACCGCCGAGGGCCTGACCCGCCTGATAAAATTTTCAAAAACCGCGGTAAACGGTTCGATTCTGAAATGTTCGAGGGCCGGTGCCTCGTAGGCAAACACCTTGTCAACGCCATATTCAAGCAACTGCCCGGCCATATTGCTCAGGTCAAGGCCGGCGATGAGGCAATAGACGGGTTGGCTGGTGCGGGCGGCCATTTCGCGGGCCTTGCCGATCAGCTCAAAACTGACCGGGTGAATCACCCCGTGCAGATGATCGGCATAAACGGCAATGCCGCGCCATTCGCCCTTGTTGATCTTTTTGACCGCGGTGCCGGCATCAGATGAAAACACTTCAGGGCGTCGTTTGATGCAGACGCGGCACATGCGGCAGCCTGAACCGATCGCCAGGCCGTCGGCCGTCTTTTCGATCGCGTTGAATGGGCATAAAGCCACTAACTCATCAAGGTTCTGCCCCACCGGCAGGTTGATATTGATATTGCTCATAAAAATTTTAATTCCCCAAGCCGGTTGTAAAGCTTCTCAGATAATGCTTCGGGTGTGTCGTTCCAGGTCTCGTGCCCTGCAGAATGCTCGGGCGGAAAAATTCTGACCACCTGGGTTGGTGAGCCTTTCAGCCCGTAATGAGCCGGGTCGGTATCGGGCAGGTCGGCCAGTCCGAGTCTGCGAATCTGCCGTTCTGCGGTGGCCATTTTTCGTCGCAACGATGGCAAACGCGGCTGAAAGATACCTTTTTCAACGGTCATTAAAAATGGAAAACTGACCCGCACGACTTCAATGGTTTCGGGCATGTCCATTTCGAGGATCATTGATTGCTCTTCGACTGCGACAATGCGGCGCACATAGGCCACATGCGGGATATCAAGAAACTCGGCAATTTCAGGCCCGACCTGGCCGGTGTCGCCATCGGTAGTCTGGCGGCCGCAGATGATCACATCAGGAAGACCGAGCGACAGAATTCCCTGCGACAGAGCGTAAGAAGTGGCCAGCACGTCGGCCCCGGCAAAATTGCGGTCGCTGAGCAGCACCCCGTCATCGACGCCGAGCATGAATGCCTCGCGCAGCGCGGCTTCGCTCTGGGGCGGCCCCATGCTGATTGCACAAATCTGCCCGTCATGGGCTTCTTTGAGTCTGACAGCGGTTTCGATGGCATACAGATCGAAGGGGTTGATTTTGCTGTCGACGCCGCCACGTTTGAGGGTCATCGTTTCAGGGTCGATATCGACGCGGGTTGAATCAGGCACCTGTTTTATGCAGACGAATATTTTCATGGCGCTATTCTACAACAGACCCGACAACTTTCGCCACCCGGCCTCAGCAATTCCGGTCAAGTTTGCCGAATCGAACAAAATCATCTTTATAGAATTGCGAGGAGAGAAGACGGGATTGCTTTTTCGGAAGCTTGTGAGCGAAGCGAATCGCTGTAGAAAAAGCAACCCGGCTGATAGGCCGAAGCTTCACCTCAAAAAGGAAAACTCGTTTATAAAAATCAGTTGATGTTGGGGGGTTCAATACTCACCGACAACTTTCGCCACCCGGCCTGAGTTAATTTGGAAATTTCGGGGGGCTGTGATATCTTATCGAGGCCAGATTTATAAACAGATTTCAGGGAGAATTTTTATGCGGGTGATGGAGCGGACAGCAGAAGTTATTACCAGAGCCAATGCAGCTTTTGATACGAACCCGTTTTTTGAGCCGCTCACTGATGCCCAGCGCGACCAGGTAATCAGCAAGGCCGGCACCATCGAGTCATATACCGATGGCGAATATATTCTTAAAACCGGCGACCCCGCAGATTTTTTATTCGTGATCATTGCGGGAGAGGTTTCGGTGGTCGCCGGTGAGGGCGACGACCAGATCGAAATTTCGCGGCTCGAGCGCTCGCAGATGGTTGGCGAAATGGCGGTCATTCTTAACGAGAAGCGCACCGCCTCATGTATTGCCCGTGGCGAGACCATGATTCTCAAACTGGCCCGCGAAGTATTTCGCAAGGTGACGACCGTGGTGCCCGAAGCCGCCATGTCGATGATGCGCATTCTCGCCGAGCGCCTGAAAAAAACTTCCCGACCACCTGCCCACCGTGATTTTAGGGCTGACAGCCCGATTCCGGCCGTCGAGCTGCTGCGACTGCTGCCGATCGGCTTTATGCAGCGGCATCGGGTTGTGCCGGTGCGCCGCAGCGAGAACAAGATGCTGATTGGCTATTGCGACCGCATGGATGACAATCTGCTGGCTTCGATCGGGCATCTGCTGCCGGCAATGAAACTCGAACCAGTATCAATCGAGAGTGATTACTTTCAGAAAATCATGCAGAACTACGCCGGTGAGGCGGTTCTGGCTGACCAGAAGGCTGGCCAGCAGGCGGGCGAGGGTTCAGGGGTCAAGCATATTGACGAATTGCTCAAGAGACTGGTCGAAGAGGGCGGGTCTGACCTGCACCTGTCGGCCGGCCAGGTGCCAAGATGGCGCATCGATGGCTTGATTCGCCCGATTACCGGCTTTCTGAAGCTTGGCGCCAATGAAGTTTTTACGCTTCTTCAGCCCATTATGCGGCCCGACTCGATTGAAGAATTCAACAGAACCGGCGATGAAGATTTTGCCTACGCCATGGATAAACACTCGAGGTTTCGTATCAATCTTCTGCGCGACCATCAGGGTGTCAGCGCGGTTTTCCGCCATATTCCCAACACAATTTTTACCCTTGACGAACTCGGCATGCCTGAAGTGTTAAAACGCTGGGCTGAAGCACCGAAAGGCCTGGTTCTCGTGACCGGGCCGACCGGGAGCGGCAAAAGCACGACTCTGGCGGCCATGGTCGATCATATTAACCGCAATCACGAATGTCATATTCTTACCATCGAGGACCCGGTTGAATTTGTTCACCAGAGCCGAAAGGCCTTGGTGAACCAGCGGGAAGTCGGCGTGCATACCGCTTCTTTTTCGCGGGCTTTGAAGGCCGCGTTGCGCGAAGACCCTGACGTGGTGCTGGTTGGCGAAATGCGTGATCTTGAAACGATTTCTATGGCCATAGAAACCGCCAATACCGGGCATCTGGTGCTCGCTACTCTGCATACTTCGACGGCGATGAGCACGATTAACCGTATTGTCGATCAGTTTCCAGCTGAATCTCAAGAACAGGTCAGGGCCGGTCTCGCCGACAACCTGCTCGGAGTCTGCTGTCAGACCCTGTGCCGCAAAATCGGTGGCGGCCGCGTTCCGGCGCTCGAAGTGCTGGTAATGGATTTCGGCATGGCTAACATGGTCAGGGAAGGCAAAACACACATGTTGCTGACCGGCATGACCACCGGGCAGAACCGTGGTAATCGCCTGCTGAACGATGATCTGGCCCGCCTGGTGCGCAGCGGCAAAATTACCCGCGAAGAAGCGCTCAGCAAATCGGTTGATGCCGCCGACCTGACCAAGCGCCTTGGTTGACGCAGTCGTCAGAGCAGCTGGCTTGATAAACTCTCTGCCATGCTGCTTTTGCGACCGCTGTCTTTCAGCCGGCGGGTTTCGCGAAATAGACGCTGACGAAACTTAGCACCTGCCCGGGCACAACCGTGTTGAGAATGCCGTGTGTTTCACCCGCCCGGCACAGCCAACCGTCACCCGGCCCGACTGCGAAACGTTGCCCGTTGTGCAGGCCGGTTCCGTGGCCAGAGACGATATAATAGAATTCTGCGCTGTCGGCATGGCAGTGCTCTGGAATCGTTGCGCCCGGCTGCATTTCGTTGAGGCCGAATGCCTCGAACGGCAGGTCGGTCATGCCCGATTTTATGTAGTCGCGGCTGTGAATTTCGCCTTCGCCACCGCGCACATTATGTTTGATGAGCTTCTCGATCATGGCGTATGAAAACATTTTTTGCTCCATAAAAATTAAGCTTTCTTCGTAAAATGACCCGGCAGAACCTCGCCGATACTGCTTCTGGTCTGGCTGATGCCGGTTAAAACTGCGCTCAGGGGTTGCTGTTCGCCGCCGGGCAGTCGATGTTGTAATGCAGGCCGACGCTCTGCCGGCGGCGCATGGCGGCATCGACGATCAGTTCGGCAACAACGATCAGGTGGCGCAGTTCAATAAAATTGCGGTTGACCCTGTGCCGGGAATAGTAATCATGAATCTCGGGCTTCAACATTTCGATGCGGTTTTTTGCGCGTTTAAGACGCTCGTCGCTGCGCACAATACCAACGTAGTTCCACATCAGCCGGCGAATTTCTTCCCAGTTGTGCAGCAGCAGAACCTCTTCGCGGGCCGGGTTAACCCGGCTGTCGTCCCATTCCGGAACAGTAACCGCGATACCGGCACCCGGCAGCTGACTGTCGATGTGTTTGGCCGCTGATGCCCCATAGACCAGGCATTCGAGCAGCGAATTGCTGGCCAGGCGGTTGGCGCCGTGCAAGCCGGTGCAACTGGCTTCGCCCAGCGCATACAGGCCGGCAAGGTTGGTGCGGCCATATCGGTCGACTTTAAGCCCGCCGCAGGTGTAATGCGCCGCCGGCACCACCGGGATCGGCTCGCGGGTAATGTCGATGCCGACTTCGAGGCATTTCTTGTAGATGCCCGGAAAATGCGAAGTAATGAAATCGGCCGGTTTGTGTGAAATATCGAGCAGCACATGACGAATGCCGAGTCGCTTGATCTCGTAGTCGATGGCCCGGGCGACAATGTCACGTGGCGCCAGCTCGGCACGCTCGTCAAAGGCCGGCATGAACCGCGTTCCGTCAGGCAGCAGCAGCTTGGCGCCTTCGCCGCGCATTGCCTCGGTGATCAGCGATGACCCGGTCTGGGCGTTGTAGAGGCAGGTCGGGTGAAACTGGTTGAATTCCATGTTTTCGACTACGCAGCCGGCGCGATAGCCCATGGCAATGCCATCGCCGCTCGACACCGACGGGTTGCTCGAATAGAGGTAAACACGACTGGCACCACCGGTGGCAATGGCGGTTACCCGGGCGGCGAACGAGTCAACGCGTTCAGCAGCCTCATTGTAAATATAAGCACCACAACAGCGCTCGCCCTTTTTGTAGAGGTCGATGGCGATGTGGTGCTCGAAAATGCTGACGTTCGCACGTTTTCTGACGGTGCTGGTGAGGGTTTCTTCGAGGTCTTTGCCGGTTGAATCGGCTGAGTGAATGATGCGTCGATGCGAGTGACCGCCTTCACGGGTGAGATGATACGGGTATTCTGAATGCTCGGGGTTGCTGGTGAAATTTATGCCAAGGTCGATCAGCCAGCGAATGCTTTCGGGAGCATTTTCAACGGTGAAGGCCACCGCGTCAGGGTCGCAGATGCCGGCACCGGCAACCAGGGTGTCGTGAATGTGGCCGGCAAAAGTATCGTCGCGTTCGAGAACGGCTGCGATGCCACCCTGAGCGTAACGGGTCGAATTTTCGACCAGCTCATCCTTGCAGATTACCGCGACCGATAGCCGCGGGTCGAGCCGGAGCGCCAGAGTTAACCCGGCCGCGCCGCTTCCGAGAATCAGAACATCAAACGAGTGCTGCATGGTGATTCGCCCTTATCTGATGCGCATGTCAAAGCGCATCGACAGGTTGATGGCCCTGACGTGTTTGGTCAGAGACCCGACCGAAACGAAATCAACGCCGGTGGCGCCGATCTGTGCTATGTTATCAAGATTTACATCGCCCGAAACCTCGAGTTTGACGCGGCCGGCATTGAGGGCAACTGCCTCAGAAATGGCCGCCAGCGAAAAATTGTCGAGCATGACGATATCGGCGCTGGCAGCGATTGCTTCCTGCAGGCCATCGAGATTTTCGACCTCGATTTCGATGCTCTTGCCGGGGGCAATGGCCCGGGCCGCGTGAATTGACTCGCTGATCGAGCCGCAGGCAGCTATGTGGTTTTCTTTGATCAGAAAAGCGTCGTAGAGGCCCATGCGATGATTGCAACCGCCGCCGCACCTGACCGCGTATTTTTCGGCCAGCCGCAACCCCGGAATCGTTTTGCGGGTATCGAGGAGGCGGGTGCCCGTGCCTTGCAGTTTGCCGGCATACGCTGCGGTAATGGTCGCCACGCCCGACAGGGTCTGCAGAAAATTCAGGGCAGTGCGCTCACCGGTCAGCAGGCTGCGTGCCCGGCCTTCGAGCGTGTAAAGAATGCAGTCGGCTTCGACCCGATCGCCATCCTGATAGTTCCAGGTGATGGTGGTATCAGGGTCAATCTGGCGAAAAACTTCTTTTACCCAGGCAGAACCGCACAAAACCATGTCTTCACGGGTAACGACCCGGGCTGCTGCGGTTCGGGTAACTGGAATAAGCTGGGCGGTAAGGTCTTTTTCGCCCTGCAGGTCTTCATAAAGCGCTTGTTTAACTGATTCGACAATGTTTTTTTCGAGGTTCACGGGCAGTTCCTCAACTGTTCTTTTTTTTGAATTCGAGCATGCGGGTCAGGGGGCGTAATGCTTTGCTGATGATTTCGGGGGCAAGAATGATCTCGCCGCTTGCCTTCTTCAGCGTATTATAAATTTTTTCGAGACTGTTCATTTTCATCCAGGGGCAGGTGGCGTTGCATCTAAAGTCAGACGCGGCCGCACTGGTCGGCGCCGCGATGAACTCTTTGTCGGGCGCCGCCTGCTGCATTTTATAGAAAATGCCGGTTTCGGTGGCGACGATGAAGCGGCGG
>DAOPYA010000067.1:0-23569 GCA_035352635.1 Candidatus Rifleibacterium sp. | reverse complement strand
GATCGCAGAGCGTTGCAACGACTGACATGCCGTGATACCGCTGTTGGAGAGAAAAGGGTTTCCGTTTGCCCTTGTTTTAATGGCGATGGGGTTGGCCGGGCAGGAAAAATTTGTTAAACTTTGTGGTGCCGGTAACGGTATACTATGCATAAACCTAGCGTGTAAATCTGACAGGGAGACTCGAATGAATCTTACCAGCCGCATCCAGAAAAAATACCTGTTTCATCGTATTGTTGGTCTGTTACTGATTGCCGTGATGCTCGGGGTCAGCCCGGGTATTTTTGAGGCAATTTCGCCGGTACAGGCGGCAGGCACCCCGTTCACCGAAGCCAAAGTTGCCATCGACAAGGATAACCCTCTGGCGGTAAGTTCGGCGACCGGCACCTCGGCCTCGGCAAGCGCTACCATCGCGGCTGATAGTGACGACAGCTTCAAAAAGAAAGAAATGAGCAAGGCCGAAGAGATTGCCTGGTCAATCGGCAAAGCCCTGCTGCCGACTCTTGCGGTTATGGCCTTTTCGGCGGCGGTCGTCTGCCCCCTGGCCTGGGTAGTAATCGGCGCGGTAGTTGTGGGTGCCACGGCAGCCGGCGCTTTGACCATGGCTTATGAACTGCGAAAGAACTCGTTTCGTAACCCAGGCGAAAAGAAAGCCATGGACAAGATACTGCGTGAGGTTTCGATTCAGGCCGCTGTGAGTGGTGCGATGGCGCCGTTCAATATGTTGACCGGCGGGTTGGTTCAGACAGTCGGGCCATTGACGGTTAAGACTATCGTGCAGACAGCTGCCAAGGCAGGTGCGGTCAGCTTTCTCGGCAGTACCGTATCGAATGTCGCCAAAGGCACGGTTACAAATCTCTGGTATGACCATTACTACAACTACGACGAGCGAGAGAAACAGCTGAACGAAAAGATCAAGAGACTTTCGGCGATCAGTGATCCGACCACTGAAGAGCAAAATGAGCTGGTGGCAGCCCTTAAAGACCTCGATACCATCAAAAAAGAAAAATATACCTGGGATAACTTCCGAAAAGATGAGACCAAAGCGATGGTTTCGGCCGGTATTTCAGGGGTGCTCGGCGGAATCGCCGGCAGGCTCGGTGCTGAATCGAGCTGGGCAAAAATCGCTTCAAGCAAGTTGTTTGGCAGCACTTCTAAGGCCAATCTTTTATCGAATGCCGTAATCAGTAACCCGTTCGCCTTCGCCACTGGTGCTGCGAGTGCCGCCGTAGATAAAAAAGAAATTCTCAACCAGATTGCCTATAATCGCCAGGTTCAGAGCAAGTATGCCAAGGGTTCGCCCGCCTGGAACTATTACGAAGGAAAAATTATCGATCTTGAGACGGCTTACAAGAGTGTAAGCCTTTCCGAAGCCGGAAAATCAGCGATGCTGTCGAACGCCGCCCAGCAGGTTGCGGTAGTCGGCACTTCCCTGGCCAAGACCCGCCTCTGGGATCTCCCATCCCAAAAACGTCAGAAGGTTCAACAGGCCTACGAAGAACAGGATGCTGACTGGCAGAAGGCCAACGAAGTCAGGCAGCGCCTCGAAATACGCAAGGCAAACCGGCCGCAGCCTGCTGAATACTCTACTAAATCAGAATATTCAAAGGCTCTCAAACAATATACCCGTGAGGTGAACAGCCTGCGAACTGAATATCAGGCAGCCAAGGCCCAGGCCTCTGACGCCCAGAGTTCGGCCAGCAACAAGCAGGTTGTCAAAGAAATTCAAAAGCAGGTTTCGGGCGAACTTGAATATGCAAGACAGTCAGAACTTGCACGGGCACTCGGCCGCGAAAACTATGTTGAATTTAAAATGAAAGAACTCGGCAAAAACCCTGAAAACGAAGGTCTCAGTGAGATCGAATTGCGCCAGAAAGCCAATGCCGAAGTGGCAAAAGGCTACGAAGATGCGGCAAAAGCCAACGCGCTTCGCCTCGCCACCATGGAAGAAAAGGCAAACCGCCAGACCCAGGAACTGCTGGGCAAAGTCGAAAAGGGCAATGACGGCAAACATTACGTCGTTGTTACCGACGAAAAGGGTGTCGAAGTGATGCGCACCGAATACAAGAGCGGTGAGGGCGCCTTCTGGGCTGCCCGTATCAAAGGTGGCACCGCGGCAGAGATGAAGCAGGCCGAAATCGATGCGGTGGTCAGACGCGCTTATAACTCTTCGGCCATGGTCAAACCAACTTCGTTCCGCAACGAGTATGTCAATATGCGTGTTAACCAGTTGCGGGCCGAAGGCATGAGCGAAAGCCAGATCGACCGAAAGCTTGGTGGCATTGTTGACGAAGCCAATGGCAAAATGCTGACTACCTATGGCGGCTGGAACGGCGTTGCGAAATCAGAGATGCTTGCAGCTGGCCTTGAAAAAGCAAAATATGATGATGGCGCCGCTCCTGATGCCGGCAAGATTGTTGATTTTCTTAAACGGACGCTGACCAATAAGACGATTTCGACCGTCGAAAGCGAACTGTCGGGCAATATACAAAATGGCCTGGCAGTGGTAGCACCAAAAACCGGTTACAGTAGAATTGATCCGCTAAAACCCCTTCTCGACTCAGAAGAACGCGATGCCGAAACGCTGAATCGCCTGACTGAGAAGGCGATGCGTGATTACTACAACAAACGACCCTGATTTTTTTATCAAGAACCGGGCTGATTTCGTTTACGTGAAATCAGCCCGTTTTTTTTTACAATTGTATTTAGCTGTCAGTTATGAAAAAATAGGCTGGTGCAAAAGGGATTATCATCAATATTGTTTCGGCTGGCTATCTGGCTCGGACTGGCGGCAGTGCTGTTTGTAACCGCGGCGGCATTGTTTTCTGATCTCGGCCGGGTGACGGCTTTGCTCCGCTCGATTTCCGTTTCCTGGCTGGCGCTCATCATTGCTTGTGTGTTGTTCAACTACGTGCTGCGCTTTGCGAAGTGGCAGTATTTTCTTGGCGTGCTTGGCGTCAAAGTGCCGATCAGGCTTAATCTCTGGGTCTTCTTTTCTGCGTTTACCATGGTTTTGAGCCCGGCCAAACTCGGGGAGTTGGTTAAGTCTCTGCTGTTGAAGGTGCGACTGGGGGTTCCGGTGGCGACGACAGCCCCGGTGGTGATGGCAGAGCGTCTCACTGACCTGGCGGGTCTTCTGGTTCTCTGTGCCATCGGCTTCTCAAGGTTCGCGTTTGGCGGAAAAACCCTTTTGGTTAGTGGTGTCTTGATTCTGGCAGGGATGGTCTGTATTACCAGACCGGGTTTCTGGCGTTTTGTTGATCAGTTATCGCTGGTGCGCCATAGATCAGCCAGTTTTCGCGGGGCGATCAAGGCAATAGAAGAGAGCACCAGAACGTTGCTGACCTTTCGTTCCCTGCTTTTTACGGTGCCCTTGAGTGCGATATCCTGGGCTGGTGAGGGGGTTGCTCTCTACCTGATTTTTCGTTCGATGGGCCTTGAATTCGACAATTTAATGGCGATTGCCATTTTCGCGCATGCCTTCAGTTCTGTGGTGGGGGCGTTGTCGTTTTTGCCTGGGGGCTTGATGGTGGCCGAGGGCACTATGGGCATGTTTTTTGTTTACGCTGCCATACCTGATGCTATGGCTGTATCGGCAACTTTTCTCATCAGGGCCATGACTCTCTGGTTTGCAGTCATTCTTGGAACCAGTGTCTTCGCTCTGGGTCATCAACGGTCTGACTTGCAGGTTCTCAGTCTGTCGGTGTTACCTGCTGCCGAGCCGGTAACTGAGCCAGTTGATGACAAATCTACCGGCCAATAATTAATTTGACAGGAAAAAGCAATGGAAACCCCGGATTTAAAAACTGTGCGGATTCTCGAAGACTACAAAACCGGCCAGATTGATGCTGGTGAGGCGGCAAAGCGCCTGGTGGAAGCCGGCAGTTGTAATGATGGCCAGTGCGCCGATATCGAAAGCCAGACCGGGAGTGCGATAATCGACGTCAGTCGGGAAGCACGGGCCGGGTTTCCTGAAGCGATCTATGGCGCATCGAAGACGCCCGAACAGATCTGCGAGATATTTATCAGGCTTTATGAAACGAGTGGCAAGGCTCTGGCAACCCGGTGCAGCCATGCTGCTCTGCAGATGCTCACTGAACAGTGCCCGTCAGCCAATGTTAATTTCAGCTGCGGTCTGGCCTGGGCTGTATCAGAAATCGTTCTCTGCCCATGGGGCAAGGTTGCGATTCTGGCGGCGGGCACTTCTGACCAGCCGGTTGCCGAAGAAGCCGCCCTCACCCTTGAATTTATGGGTTTTTCAGTCGAGAGGCTGTTTGATGTTGGCGTTGCCGGCCTTCATCGGCTGTTGAATCGCCTGGATCGCTTTAAAAATGCTGATGTGGCGATAGTAGTTGCGGGCATGGAAGGTGCGTTGCCGAGTGTGGTTGGGGGGCTGGTGCCATGCCCGGTGATTGCAGTGCCGACTTCGGTTGGTTACGGGGCGAGTTTTAACGGTCTGGCCGCTCTGCTTGGCATGTTGAATTCATGTTCAGCGGGGGTGACGGTGGTAAATATTGATAATGGCTTTGGGGCTGCTGCAGCGGCTGTGCGAATCTTGAAAGGAAAATCACGATGACAACGTTATACTGGGATTGCTTCAGCGGGATTGCCGGAAATATGGCCCTGGCTTCGCTGCTCGACATGGGCGCCAGCCGTGAGCGCTTGAATGAAGGGCTGAGATCACTCGATTTTTCTGAGGGTCCAATTGGCTTAATCATTGAAGAGCGAATGGTAGACGGTATCAGAGGGTTGTATTTCAATACGGTAGATGATGAACAGGCTCATCGGCACCATGAAGCAGCACAGGGGCATGTCATGGGTGAACCGCACGACCACGAAGAACGGCACGGCAGCCACCAACACTATCACGATGAGCCTGAACACAGTCATTGCCATAATGGCAGCCACGACCATAGCCACGATCACGATCACGATCACAGCCACGACCACGACCATAGCCACGACCACGATCACGATCACAGCCACGACCACGACCATAGCCACGATCACGATCACGATCACGACCACAGTCACGAACACGAGCACGAGCATCACCATCATGACGGGCATGGGCATGCGCCGCATCGTGGGTTTAAAGATATTTGCGGTATGATTGAAAAATCAGTGCTCTCGGCGCGGGCCAAAAAAATAGCGATTGACTGTTTCATGGCTCTGGCTGAGGCCGAAGCGACTGTGCACGGTAAAACCATCGATGAGGTGCATTTTCATGAGGTCGGGGCACGCGACAGCATTGCTGATATTGTCGGGGTTGCTATCTGTCTTGACGATCTTGGGGTGAGCAGAGTTCTTGTGGCGCCTGTGCATCTCGGTTCAGGTTTTGTCAGGTGCGCCCATGGTCTGATGCCTGTTCCGGCGCCAGCGACCGCTCTGTTGCTCAAGGGCTACCCGGTGGTTTTCGACCACGATATAAAATTTGAGCTGACCACCCCTACTGGCGCAGCCCTGTTGCGCGGCGTGGGGGCCGTGCCGGTCGATCTGGGCCCGCAGACCTTTTCGCGGGTTGGCCATGGGCATGGCAGTCTTAAGATCGGTCGGGCCAATTTTCTCAGGGCATTTTTAAGTGAATCTGAACCGGTAAAAAAAAACTCTGACACCGTTGCCTTGTTGAGCGCAAACATCGATAATGCCACTGGTGAAGAACTGGGCTTTGCGCTGAGTGAACTGATGGGAGCCGGCGCCCTTGATGCCTGCCTGGTTCCGCTGTTGATGAAGAAGGGGCGGCCGGGGCACCAGTTGCAGGTGATGGTGCGTTCTGAAGCAGCAGATAAGTTTGAAAACCTTATTTTTTCGCTGCTGCCGACCATCGGCATTCGCCGCGAATTTATCGGTCGCGTAGTTCTTGAGCGTGGTGCAACGACTATTGCCAGTGAGTTCGGTGAACTTGCAGGCAAACTGATACATAGACCTGATGGTTCTCAGAGTGTCGAGCCTGAATTCGACGAACTGGTAAGGGTGGCCAGAGAGCACCAGCTAAGCCTGCGAAATGTTAAACAGAGAATTGTTGTTTAGGGCACACTGTGCTATTATTGCCGGGAAATCCTATACACATGGGGCAGGCAATGAACGTCGCAGGAAAGTCCATCAGTATTGTCGGCGCTGCAAAGAGTGGGTTGGCGGCAGCCAGGAGTCTGGTTGAATGTGGTGCACGCGTTTTTGTTTCTGATATTCAGTCAGAAGAAAAGCTCAAACAGAGCCTTGAGCGCGAGGGGCTGACTGGCCGGGTTGAATTCGAGGCCGGAGGGCACACCAGTCGGGTGCTGGCCGCCGACTTTATCGTTCTGAGCCCGGGCGTCAGAACTGATATCCCGGTGCTTGTTGAAGCAGCCGGCAAAAATATCCCTGTGTATTCTGAAATTGAAGTTGCGTATCGTCTGTCAAAGGGGCGCCGTCTGGTTGTGACCGGCAGTAACGGCAAAACCACGACTACCACGCTGTTGTCGCTGTTTTGCCGTCAGCAGTTTCCCGAAGTTTTTCTTGGCGGCAATATTGGCATTCCGATGATGGAGTTCGCGGCGCGGACCACGGAAAATTCAGTGCAGGTGCTTGAAGTCAGCAGTTTTCAGCTTGAGACAATTTCCGAATTCAAGCCTGATATTGCCGTAATTACCAACTTTTTTGAAAACCATCTTGATCGATATCCAAGTTACAAAGCTTATATAGACGCTAAAAAACGAATCGCTTTGAATATGAAGGCCGATCAATACTTGATTTTGAATGCAGACCAGCCATCTATGCGTGAGATGGCCGGGCAAAGTGTCTGCCAGACTGCCTGGTTCGGCTGGAACTGTGAAGGCCTTGCTCCATGCGTGACGATTGCCGATGGGCATCTGGTTTATCATGATGGAAAAGCAGCGCCGCAGCGGCTTTTTCCGGTTGAGTCGGTTAGGTTGATTGGCCGGCATAACCTCGAAAACGTAATGTGTGCGGCTTTGGCGGCTCTGCTCGCCGGTGTTGCGCCAGCCGGGCTTGAAGCAGTTGTTAAAGAGTTCCCGGGGGTCGAGCATCGCCTCGAATGGGTCGCTGAGGTCGCCGGTGTTACATTTATCAATGATTCAAAGGGCACGAACTGTGCGGCTTCGCTAACCGCGCTTCGGGCCTGCCGGCAGCCGATGATTCTTATTGCCGGCGGCCGCGACAAAGGAACCGATTTGTCTGAATGGGTGACGGCAGTACGCACCCTTGCCAGGGGTGCGGTGCTCTATGGCGAGGCGAAAGCCAGGTTCAGGTCAGCCCTCGAAGGTCTGGTGCCTCTAAAGGCTGCTAATTCATTCGAACAGGCGGTAGAGCTTGCTTATGAATGGGCAGTGCCTGGCGATACGGTTCTGCTGTCGCCAGCGTGCAGCAGCTACGACCTATTTCCCAATTTTGAAGTCAGGGGCGACAGGTTCAAAGAACTGGTAAAAGCGTTGAAGATAAAATGAATACACCTCGCCACTTCGATCATCTGCTGCTTTTCTTCGTGGTTGGCCTGATGCTTATCGGGCTGATCATGGTCTATTCAGCAAGTTCGGTCACTTCTCTGGCCACCCTGTCAGATGGCTTTTACTATTTCAAGCGCCAGTTAATGTGGGTGATCGTCGGGTTGCTGGCCATGCTTGGCGTTTCGTTTGTTCCATATCAGAAGCTGGAAAAATTCGCGGTGCCTCTGCTGGGCCTGGCGATTTTTCTGCTGATTCTGGTTTTGATACCCGGCGTTGCCCGTGATATAGGCGGGGCCAAGCGCTGGATCAGGTTTGGCGGCATCGGGTTTCAGCCATCTGAGTTTGCCAAGCTGTGTTTTGTTATTTATATTGCCCATTCGATTTCGGTGCGTCAAGACCGCATCAAAACATTTCTGCACGGCATGTTGCCAGATATGCTGGTTTCAGGCCTTGTTTTCATTCTGATTTACAAGGAACCGAATCTTTCGACGGCGGCCCTGATCGGTGGCACCTACCTGACGCTTTATTTTCTCGGAAACGGCTCACTGGCAAATCTGGGTGGTCTGGCGGCCGGCGGGGTCGTTCTAATTGTGGCGCTGATTTTTCAGGCTGGTTATCGTATGCGGCGCTTCTGGGCGTTCATAGACCCCTGGGAAAACGCTCGCACCAGCGGTTATCATATTATTCAATCTCTGGTCGCTATCGGCTCAGGCGGTTTCTGGGGTCTTGGCCTTGGTCAGAGCCGCCAGAAGTTTTTTATTCTACCTGAACGCCATACTGACTTTATTTTTGCGATCATCTGTGAAGAACTGGGCCTGGTTGGCGGGGTTCTCGTATTGCTGATGTTTCTGGCCCTTTTGTGGCGTGGTTTATATATTGCAACGCGTGCTCCCGACAATTTCGGCTTTTTGCTGGCTTCGGGTATAACCGCGATTATCGGCTTGCAGGTGCTCGTCAACATTGGCGTCGTTCTGAGCCTGATGCCGACTACCGGTATAACGCTGCCGTTCGTGAGCTATGGTGGTTCAAGTCTGGTTTTCCTCGCTGTCGGCATTGGAATTCTTCTCAATATTTCAAGGTATGGAGCGGGTCGTAACGCGTTCGAAGATCAAAAGGCGCTGCCGTTTTCCGGTCAGTTCACTGAACCGGTTGTAGCGGCTCCGCGAAGAAGGTAAAGATGCGCATCGTATTCAGCGGCGGCGGCACTGGCGGGCATATTTATCCGGCTCTGGCCATCAGAGAGATTCTCGGTCGCAAGTTCTCGTTTGTGAGTGGCTATCTCGGTGTCAATAACGGCATGGAAGAGAAAATAGTCAGTCGCGAAGCAGACATTACCTTTATGGGAGTGCGCGCCCAGGGCATGCCGCGAACTCTCAGCCCTGACTGGCTGACTTTTCCGTTTAAAAACGCTGCCGGCGTCTACGATGCCTGGCGCCATCTGCGTAATTTCAGACCTGATCTCGTTATAGCCACCGGTGGGTATGTCGCTTTTCCGGTGCTGGCTGCTGCCCGTCTGCTACGGGTTCCGGCGGTTATTCACGAACAAAACGCGGCGATGGGGGTTACCAACCGTATGTTTGCCGGGTCGGCAGCGAAAGTTCTGCTTACCTACGCTTCGGCGGCGCCTGAAGACGGTCAGCGAATCGTGCTCGTCGGCAACCCTGTGCGCTCGGCGTTTCTTGGCGCCCCGGCGACCGGCAGTCGCTTCAGCCGCAATGATAATGAATTTGTCGTTCTCGCGGTCGGTGGTTCAAGGGGCGCTCTGTCGCTCAATCGAGCCTGTATAGACCTGGCCAATCAATGGCTGCCGCAGCACCCTGGGGTGCGCCTGATTCATATCAGCGGCGACCGCGACTTTGAAATGGTCCGGTCGTCAATCAGCAAGCCACCGGCGAACTACACGCTGCTGCCTTATCTGCATGAAATGCGCGAGGCTTTTGCCGTAGCTGATCTTCTCGTTTCGCGTGCCGGGGCCACGATTCTTTCTGAAATTGCCGTATGTCGTAAACCGGCTTTGCTGGTACCTTTTCCTTATGCTACCGACAATCATCAGGAAAAAAATGCCCGGGTTCTTGAACAGCTTGGCGCGGCCCAGCTACTTCTCGACCGTGATCTTGACGGTAACAGCCTGGCTGCCGCCCTGAGCAGACTCAATGATAGGGCCACTCTGCAACGAATGGCTGAAGCCATGGCTAAAAGCCGCCCAGATGACGTCGAACAAAGAATATTGGCGCAGATTGCCTCAGTAATGCCTGGCTGAATGCCAGGGCTTATCAAGAACCGCGTGGTCACCATTTAATTTCTATTCGCCCCTGATATGGTGAATTTGTGCTTGTACTAACCAAAGCGCGGTGTTAGAATACCTAATCTTTTTTTGGGGTTCACATATTGTCTGAAGATTTCAGCAGATCAAATCGTGCATACCGGCAGCCTCTTGAACAGCAACTTTCTGAGGATGCACGCAGTAAGCTGCGTCAAAAACGTTATCGTTCGAGGCTTTTTAATTTTTCGCGCCTGGCCGGGCCGGCGAGAACTCTGGCTTTTGCGCTGTTGATAATCAGTCTGGGCTACCTTGCCATTACTCAGTTGCGGCATCTGTTTTTCAATACTTCGTATTTCGAAATCCGCAATCTTGAAGTCATCGGTAACGTTAACCTCGACCGGGATTACCTGTTAAAAACCGCCGGGCTGGCACCTGGTATGAAACTTTTCGCCCTCGACCGCGACGCAATTCGTGAAAGTCTTGGCAACGAACCTTTGATCAAGAATGTCGTTGTCGAACTGGAAGGCTTGTATACACTAAAAATCAGGATTACTGAACGGCAACCGGTTCTTTATGCCAAAGTTGGTATCGCCTTTTATGAAATTGCCGAAGATGGGGTGATTATCAGCACCGAGGGCATGGGCGAAAAAAATCTGCCGGTGATCACCGGTCTAAAACTTCAGGCAGCGCACGTTGGTGATTCACTCGCCGACAATGACGAATATTTTGTTGCCAATAACTGGGTGAAATCTCTGGGTGACCGCATACTCCAGAATGTCTCAGAGATCAATTTTTCCAGCCTGCCAAACCCATATCTGGTGCTTGTTACCGGCGAAAAGGTCTTTCCGCGCAGTGTGGAAGATTTTAAAAATCGTTATGATTTTTTGCGTGCACTCCTTGACAACCTTAGAAAGAATAATGTAGAACCATTCTACCTCGATATGAGGGCACCCAGTGAAATTGTAGTTCGTCCAAAGAAATCAGCGGGTGCAACCAACGAAAACAGGGGTTCCAAATCCGGTGGATGATCTGATAATTGGCCTCGATATAGGCACTACCAAAGTCTGTGCAGTGATTGGTGAGCTTCAGAATGGGCGCACCATCAATGTGCTAGGCGTTGGCACGGCGTCATCGGGTGACGGGGTCAAAAAGGGCGCCATCGTCGATATCGAACGCACCACCCAGGCGATCATCGACGCGGTCGAAGAAGCCGAAAAGTCAGCTGACGTCGTAATCGACAACGTTTATGTTGGTATAGCCGGTGCCCACATCTGTTCTATGAACAGCCAGGGTATTGTTGCCATCAAAGGCAATAACCAGGAAATAACCAGCGAAGATATTGACCGGGCCGTCGAAAATGCCAAAACAGCTGTTTCTATTCCGCCACACCAGGATATCATTCACATTCTGCCACGAGAATTCGTTGTTGATGAGCAAAAAGATATCAACAACCCCCTGGGCATGGTCGGCGGCAGGCTCGAAGCGCAGGTTCATATTGTGACCGGTGCAGTGACTGCCATGCAGAACATCATGAAATGTTGCGAAATGGCCAAACTCAAGGTTGAAGACATAGTATTGCAGCAATACGCATCAAGCATGGCCGTTCTATCAGAAGACGAAAAAAAACTTGGCGTGGTGCTCGTAGATATTGGCGGGGGCACCACTGATCTGATAATTTTTCAGAACGGGCACGTCGTTCACTCATATAGTATTGATGTTGGCGGGCGATTGGTCACCAACGATCTTGCCGTTGGCCTTAAAACTTCCACGCAGGCTGCTGAAGAACTTAAAATCAGTGCCGGGGTAGCCAGATCTGATCTTGCCGATGAACACATGGTAATTAATGTTCCGGTCGCGGGCGGTGAGCGCACCAGAGAATATCGCCAGCCTTATCTGGCTGAAATAATCGAACCGCGCATGGAAGAAATTTTTCACGAAGTAAAAAGCCAGATCGAAAAGCATGTTTCTCTTGACGTCATACCTGCCGGCGTTGTATTAACAGGAGGCAGTTCTTTGATGACCGGGTGCCCCGAACTGGCCGAAGAAATTCTTGGGTTGCCGGTGCGTAGGGGCGGCCCTGTAGACGTGGTCGGGCTGCGGGAACAAGTGAAGAAGCCCCAGTTTTCTACGGCCCTTGGGCTTATCAGGTATGGTGCGCAAAATTATCGTGCACCTACTAGGGAAACCGGTGCACTTGGTGGTATAATAGAAAGAATTCAATCATTCTTCAGAAAATTCTTTACTGATTGAAATAAATAGACAAAGTAAGATTTTGCCGAAGGCAGAGCAGAAATAAACAGGAGGCGAGCATGGTGTTTGATTTTAACCAGGCGGCATTGGACAATGCAGAAATTAAGGTAATCGGTGTGGGTGGCGGCGGTTCTAATGCCGTTAACCGGATGATCGAAGCAGGGCTTTCAGGCGTGGAATTTATCACAGCCAATACAGATGCCCAGGCTCTGACCCGTTCGAATGCCAAGATCAAGATTCAGCTGGGCGACAAGCTCACCAAGGGTCTCGGCGCCGGCGCTAACTATGAAGTTGGCAAAAAGGCAGCTGAAGATGACCGCGAAGCAATCGCTGAAGTTCTTGAAGGTGCCGATATGGTTTTCATCACCGCCGGTATGGGTGGTGGCACTGGCACAGGTGCAGCTCCTGTTGTTGCCGATGTAGCTCGCGAACTCGGTGCTCTTACCGTTGCCGTGGTTACCAAGCCGTTCTCATTTGAAGGTAAAAAGCGCTCCAACGCTGCTGAACTCGGCATCAAGAGCCTCAGAGATCGTGTTGACGCCATTATCGTTATCCCGAACGACAAGCTTCTTCAGATTTCCAAAGAGAACGTCACCATGCTGCAGGCTTTCGGTTATGCCGATGACGTGCTGCGTCAGGGCGTTCAGGGCATTTCTGATCTTATCGTCGTGCCGGGCGACATCAATACTGACTTTGCCGATGTTAAAACCATCATGAGCAACGCCGGTTCTGCATTGATGGGTATCGGTATCGCTGAAGGCGAAAACCGCGCCGTTAACGCTGCTCAGATGGCAATTTCCAGCCCGCTGCTCGAATCTTCAATTCAGGGTGCCAAGGGTGTTCTCTTGAACATCACCGCCGGCCCCGACCTCGGCATTCACGAAGTAAACAACGCATGCAGCATCGTCCAGGAAGTCGTAGACCCCGATGCCAACATTATTTTTGGTACTGCCGTTAACGATCAGATGGGCGGCACCATCAGAATCACTGTCATCGCCACCGGTTTCGGTGAAGAAGGCAGGTCTGCCAATGATTCCAAAAAGCGGATTCTCGACGATCTGCGCACGGTGCGCCCGCTGAACGAAACTCATCACGTTCCGCAACCTCAGGTAGTTAATGCTCCGCCTTCCTTTAACAGCAACGTTGATGAACGCGAAATTCCGACCTTCCTGAGAAAACGCAGAAACGTCTGATATTTTTGCTTCAACCCTGTTGACATGAACCAGGGGCAGGCCCGCCTGCCTCTGGTTTTTAACTTTAAAGAGACATATTTTGGGTCTGAAACATCGCTATAATTTTGAATCGGTAGCCACCGCGCTCAAAGGTTCCGAGCTGCATTACCTCGACGCCAATGTGGCCGGAAGTCTGAGTGTCGCGCTTGTTTACCCAAATCTATACAGCCTTGGGATGAGCAATCTTGGCTTTTTAACTGTGCATCGACTGGCATCTTCGGTTCCGGGCACCGGCATCGAGCGCTTTTTCCCAGCTCTCGAAGCTGAAACGCCTTTGCCTGCGCCTTACTATTCTTTCGAAACGGGCCGCCCGTTAGGCGATTTTAACGTGCTGATGTTTTCTTTCAGCTACGAGGGCGATTTTGACAAGATTCCGGGTTTGTTCGCGGCGCTTGGCATTCCGGTTCTCAGCGAAGATCGCAATCGCCACCATCCGCTGTTGATAGCAGGTGGCGCTGCCGTTGCTTCGAACCCGGCAGCATTGTCGCGCATTTTTGATGTTCTGGTGCCAGGTGAGGCAGAAACCACCGTGGTGCCGATGCTTCAGCAGTTGCACCTCTCAGGTTTTGAGGCCGCAGCCCTCGCCGAACTGCCCGGGGTATGGGTTCCGGCCATAACTTCCACGATACCGCTTTTATGTGGCACCCATGATGTTAACAGCCAGCCGGCCTGGTCGCACATTGTTGCCGAGCGCAACGCCTTCGGTGGCGCCCATATTATTGAAGTGATGCGCGGTTGCCCCCGGGCCTGCTCGTTTTGCCTTGCCAGAGCCATTTATGCACCGGTTCGCCCGGTGAGTGCATCGGTGATCGCCGGGTGGCTCGACGAGCACCCTGACTGCAAAGATCTCGGGCTGGTCGCTCCATCGCTTTTCGACCACCCTGAGGTCGAAAAGATTTTTTCGCTGCTGACCGACCGGGGCGTTCGCATTCGCAATTCATCGGTTAAATGGGAAAAACTGACGCCGGTTATCAGTAATGCCTTGCGCCGGTCGGGCATTACCGGCCTGACTATCGCCCCGGAAACCGGCAGCGAGCGCTTGCGCCGTGCTATGCACAAACCTCTTGATGAGACCCGCTTTCTCGATCAATTAAAAGAGCTTTTTGCTCAGGGTTTCGAGCATATTAAAATGTATTTTGTTGCCTGTCTGCCCGACGAACAGCCTGAAGATATTGACGCAACGGTCAGCCTTATCGAAAAGGCCGCTCGCCTTGTTCCGCCCGGGGCATCAGTTTCTGCGGCTTTTTCGATTTTTGTTCCGAAAAATCACACGCCATGGCATGATCAACCGGCGCCCGACCTGCAGACCAGCAAAAAAAGTTTGAAGTATATCAGGGAAAAACTCAGCCGACTGCCAGGGCAGATCAAAGCAAGCTTTGAAAGCCCGCAGGAAGCGTTCAGGCAGGCCTTTTTGTCAAAGGCAGGCCCTGAATTAGCCGATGAATTTGCCAGGGAGGCCCGAGCATGTCGCGAAAACCGTCTTTTCGCCCGCAATCAATTTTCAGCACTGGAATTTTAATAATTCTTCTGGCGACGGTATTTCTGTTGCCAGGTTGTTGCAGCCGCACCGAACCTTTAAAAGAGGTCGCGCCGAAACGCATCGGCCTGATGATTACCCCGCGCGGCCTGAATGACAAGGGGTTTAACGATTATGCCTATGATGGGCTGAAACAGGCTGAAAAGAAATACAATATCGAATCAGTTGTGATCGAGCCCGCCACCATGCAAGACCCCGAGGCCTCGCTGCGCTTTTTTGCCGGCCAGAAGTTCGATGCCATCATCGTTGTTGGCCTGGCTTTTGTTGATGTTATTCGCAAGATCGCCTCAGAAAGCCCCGATCTGCATTTTTATCTTATAGATTCTGACATGAACGAACAGAATATAAGAGGTATTTCGTTTCGCGAAAATGAAGGGGCCTATTTATGCGGCTATCTGGCCGCCAAAATGAGCAAAAGCGGCAAGATCGGCTTTATCGGCGGCGTCAGAATGCCGGTCATCGAAAGATTCGCGATCGGGTATAAAACTGGTGCCATAGATGCCGCGAGCGCCACCGAGGTCGTCGAGCAGTATATCAGTGAAGATTATTCGGGCTTCAACAACCCTGAACAGGCGGCTTCAATGGCAGAGACCATGTATCGCAGCGGCTGCGACGTTGTTTTCCCAGCCGCCGGGGCTTCAGGGCTTGGCGTCATTTCGGCAGCGGTCAAGTCGCGATCATACGTGATTGGCGTCGACATGGATCAGGACTCACTTGCACCCGGGCTGGTGCTTACCAGCATGCTGAAGCGGGTCGATCTGGTGGTTGAAAATATCGTGACTGCAATCTGCGAGGGCCGTTCCCCTGATTTTATCAAGCGCTCATACGGGCTGGCAGATAATGGCATCGGGTTGACTGATTTTCAGTTAAGTTTTAAAGTAGTCGGTGAGCCACTGGTTAAACAGTTGAACGATTTGCGCCGCGGCATTATTGAAGGCCGCATAAAAACAGGTGTTAAGTAGTATGGATAACCGTCCCATAGGAATTTTTGATTCGGGTGTCGGCGGGTTGACCGTGTTTAAAGAAATCCGCGATCTGCTGCCCTCTGAGAACCTCGTCTATTTTGGTGATACCGCCAGGGTTCCTTATGGCGGCAAGTCTGTTCAGGTCATTCAAAGATTTTCTTCAGAAATCGCGAATTTTCTTGAGATGCAGAATGTCAAAATGATCGTGGTTGCCTGCAATACCGCTTCAGCTCTAGCTTTGCACAAGCTGAAAACCGAAACTTCGCTGCCGGTGATCGGGGTTATCGACCCCGGGGTGCGGGCTGCAATCAAGGCGGCTGGTAACGGGGTGATCGGCGTAATTGGCACCCGTGCCACCATTAATTCAGGCGCTTATCAGGAACGGGTTACGCGTCTTCGCAATGGCGTCAGGGTGGTGGCCCGCGCCTGCCCTCTATTGGTGCCGATTGTCGAAGAAAACCTCATGAACTCAGAGATTGCCCGCCTGACCCTCGAAATGTATCTTGGCGATTTTAAAAAAATGGGCATCAGTTCGCTGATTCTCGCCTGCACGCATTACCCACTGCTGAAGACCATGATAAGTGATTTTTTTGCCGACCGGGTGACTCTGGTTGATTCAGCCTGTGAAACTGCCCGGGAAGTAAAGGAAATGCTTGTTGCCCGGCGTATTTCGATCGAAGATGTGCGGCATGGGCACGAACAGTTTTTTGTTACCGACAGCCCCGAAGGTTTTGCCGCCATTGCTGAAGAATTTCTCGGGCGCCCACTGGCCGGGGAGTGTATTCAGCATTCGTGGCAGACTGAATAATAATTGACATAGTTCGCCGGGTAGTTGAAAATAACAGCATGGAACAGAAAACATTGCAGTGCCCGCATTGCCGCGAAATGAACTTTCCCATGGTGGAGTTCTGCCGGCATTGTGGCGAAGCGCTGCACGCCCAGCCGAAGGTCGCCAATCAGACCCTGCTGATCAAGTGGATACATCACCTCATCGACGCGATGTTCTGGATTGTCGATGAATCGGTGCGCTGGTGGGAAATCGGCAAATTATCGATTCAGCTGAAATCTTTGCATCGTCGGCGAGCCACCCTTCTGGCAAGTTTTGAAGCCGCCGAAAATGCCGGCCATGAAAGCAGCACCGAGCAGAAGCAGTCGATGGTTGCCCTCTCAGAAGAATTGAGCCGGGCTGCGGGGCGCGAAGAATTTTTGCGCAGCCGTTGCTGGGCCATGACTCCCGAGTTATTGTTTCTTGCTGTTTTTTGTCTTTTTCTCTACGGCATGACCATGTTGAACCCCGGGCGAACGTTTTTGCCGCGCAAATTGTCTGAACCAGGTATTTTCAGCGGCCAGGTCAGCAGGGTGCGCGACCTGCCTTTCCATGGCAATACTGTGGTAACTGATGTGTGCTGGTTCAACGAGCGCCTGTATGTTGGTGGCGATGGCGGCCTGAGCTTTGTTGACCCGGTTTCAGGTGCTGCGACCCTTTCGGCCGATCTTCCTGATGACTTTTTCGTCAGAGACCTTGAAGTCGATGAAAACCGCATGTTTATCGGCGGTTTTTCTGGCATCTATGTCTACGAAAACACCATAATGAAGCCATTCTATCGCGAGAACCAGTTGCCGGTGCGCCTGGTTAACGCCATATCGGTTTCGGGGTCGAACAATCTGCTTATTGGCACAGTTGGGCGTGGCATGCTGCGCGGCACCAACGACGCAGCCGTTTTTGTGCTGGGCACTCAAAATCGCACGATTATTGATTTCGGGCGACAGGGCAATGAACTGTGGTTGCTTAACGAAGACGGAATTCTGACTGGCCGGGCAGATGATTTTGCGCCGCTGAATCTGCAGGTTCTTGCGGGTCGTCATCTGCGTTGCATGGTAACTACCGATCGCAATGTCTTCATCGGAACCGACCAGGGCGTAATCGCCGGTTATCGCAATGGGCGAAACTGGGTCTGGACAATACTCTCAGCCGGCAAGCCCGGCTATATAAATGATATTGTCGTTTCGGGTGATATTCTTTTTGTGGCTTCTGATGAAGGGGTTTTTCGCTTTGCCAAGGGCCGCATGGAAAGGTTGTCAGCGATTCCCTGCCAGGCAATGTGTATTGGCCTGAATTTTCTTGCGGCGGTCAACCCTGATTCAATAATGCTTTTCTACTTTACCCCGGCTCCGGGCGATGCTAATGCAAGGTTGTTTGGCCCGGTTCCAGAAATCGGCACTTACACGCCCACTTTTCCGATGGTTCCAGTTTTGCCCGCAACCAGGCTGCAGTATGGCCGACTGCCCGATTTTGGCCTTCTCGAAACCGACGGGAAGCAACCCCTGACGCAAAGCCCGGCTGCCACTGAGACATGGTCGCCGCTCGAAAAGCCTTTTGTCGCGCTTCCGGTTGAACTGCAGAAGCCCGTATTCTCGGATATCGTTAAGTTTGGCAGTGATTATCTGCTGGCGACCGAGAACCGTGGGGTCTGGAACTATGACGGGGCCTTGTGGTCGCAGATTGAAGGGATTCCGGAGTCAGGTGTTTCTTCATTGATCAGTAATGCGAAAGCCTGCTTTGCCTGGGGTGAAAAGGCCGGCATCTTTAAGATTGATGGCCGGCGGGCCGTGCAGCTTGCCGGTTCAGAGAAGACGGCCGGGCTGATGCATGTGTTTGCCGACGCAGATGACACACTGCTGCTGCTTTTTGCTGATGGTTCGATCAAATCTTTTGCTTATGGTGAATTGCGTGACCTGTTCGGGATTCCCGGTGAATTCAAGGGCATTTTCAATTCGGTCTGGAAAATCGGCGGTCGCTACCTGGTCGTGGTCGATAAGGGCGTGATGATTCATGAGTCAGAGCGCAAATGGAACCTGGTTTTCTTTAAGGGCAGTATTGATCTGGTGCGAGTTGCAGCCGTTGAGGCAGGCAGTGACCAGAATCTTTTCGTGGCACTCACTGACGGTCGAATTTTTGAATTCAAAAACGAAAAACTCGAAACAATCGGAGTAATTTCTGACCAGCCGGTTGCCATGAATTTTTCGGGGCTGCTCTGGGTAGCTACTCGCGAATCGTTGTATTTTTTAGAAAAAAATAATTTTGTTCCGGCGCCCTTCAAGGCAACTGATAACATTCTCGGGGCTTTCCCGGTGGCCGACGAAAAGGCGGTTCTCGTGTTCACAGGTTCTGGTGTAAAATCTATGGCTGGACGACAATGAATTCTGCGGGTAAAATTGCTCGTATAAACTCAAAGATCTGCCGATAATATCAGAGTCTGACCCACCACCCGGAACTACTCAAAAATGACCAAGGAATATCTGCCGGTATTTGCAGAAGAAATTTTCATCGTCAACCTCTATGGCACCGACGATGAAATTGACGAATTCAATGAACTGATGAAGGCCACCCAGGTTGAAAAGAACCTGATGTCCATGGCCCTGATCATTGAAGAGATCAAGCGTCGCAATTTTCTGAAAATCAGCTGGCACTGCTGCTGGCGCTGCCAATACTACCAGAACTGCAAAATCAACTGGTATCGTGGTGAGCGCAATATGGCCATGCGTAACTGCTGCACCTATTGCCAGAATTTCTGGGACTGCCACAAAAAATTCTGTGCTAACAGCAAACTGAGTATAGATACCCCGGAAATCGAAAGCGGTCAGTCGAAACCTGATGCTGAAAAGCCTTAGATTCGGCAGATTATTTTCCGGTGCGATATTGCCTGTGCTGCTCGCAGGTTTTGCCGTTATGTCATCGCCGCTCAGCGCTGGCCTGACCCTGCAGGGTCCGTCGGGTTACATCCAGGTTCCATCGCATGAAACCGTCGATGCCAAAGGTGTCGAAATCGCGCTGCATAATCGCCTGTATAAGGTTCCGAACTCAAGCGATGAGGGCTATCTGACCAGCATGGCCTTCGCTTTTTCGCCGTTTCGCGATCTTGAAGTTGGCCTGCAGAAAAACCTTGATTCGCGCAACAGCGCAAATGATCCTGACCCAACGGTGAATTTCAAGGTGAGGTTGCCGTCGATTGGCGAGGGTGAATTTTCAGAAGTCGCGTTTGGCGCGGTTTTTGATACCAATCCGAACAATTACCATACCATGTATCTTACTCTTGGTGGTTTTGGCCTTGGCTGGAACTTTGGGGGCAATCCTGGCAGTGGCATGGCGAATTACGGCAGCTACGACCGCGGCAAAAAGGAACCGGCCTCTCTGTGTCTGCTGATTGGCGCAAAATTTCCCGCCCGAAAAGTCGGTGAGCGCGGTTACCGGAGCCAGTATTTTCTTGATTATAATGGCGATGTGGTGTCGGCAGGCTGGCGCTACAGTTCGCATCGCGGTTTCTGGGTTGACGCCGCCGTTCACAGCCGCGGCAGCTACGATGATTTCTACGACTACCGCCCCTTGATCGTAGGGGTGGGGGCCAACTTTTAAAGTTTGCTGATCTGAGGCTTCTGCTGCTATAATTGGCCATCCCGTGCAGGAGGATGGCAAAATGAGGCTTTTTACCGCAGAGGAAATGCGTGCAGCTGACCGGCATGCAATCGAGAAGATCGGTATTCCAGCTCTGGTTCTCATGGAAAACGCCGGCATCAAAGCGTTGCTGACCATGGAAAAAATTCTCGGCGGCCTGAAGGGCAAAAGGTTTACTATCGTCTGCGGCCGGGGCAATAACGGCGGCGACGGTCTGGTAATCGCCCGCCACCTTTTTAACAACGACATACCCGTGCATGTTTTCGTTACCGCCCTGCCAGACGAAATGACGCCCGAAGCGTGGGCCAACTGTGAGATTCTGCTTAAAACAGGGGTTAACCCGGTTTCGCTCAGAGAAACCCGCGATATCGACCGCTTGCGCATTGCCATGGAATTCTCGGAATGCCTGGTTGATTGTCTTTTTGGCACCGGTGTAAACGGCGACATCAGGGATTTCCCGGCAGAAATAGTAAGGGCGATGAATGACACCCGTGCCACCCGCATTGCCATCGATCTTCCTTCAGGGTTGTGCGCGACCACCGGCAAACTTTCTAACCCCTGTTTTCTTGCCAATTATACGATAACTCTCGGGGTTCCAAAGGTTGGCCTGTTTGTTCTGCCTGGCAAAAAGGCAGCAGGCGAAATCTGGATCGCCGATATCGGTATGCCGGCTATTTCAGCAGCCAGTCCGCGTGCGACGCATTTTCTCGTGACTTCCGGGCTGGTTTCGACACTGGTTCCGCATCGTGACGACTGCATCAACAAGGGTGATGCAGGCAAATTGCTTATTGTGGCTGGTTCATCGCAATATCAGGGTGCCGGGGTTCTTGCCTCTTTCGGCGCTTTGCGCTCAGGGGTCGGCCTGGTAACTCTCGCTTTGCCCGATTGCCTTGAGGGGCGACTGGCATCACAGATATTACCCGAAACAATTTTGAACTATCTGCCTTCGGTTGAGGGCGGTTTTTCACTGTCACCTGAAAAGTGCAGCGAGCTGGCCGGCCGTTTCAGAACCCTGCTGGCCGGCCCCGGCTGGGGGCGTGATGCCAAACGGGGCGTGGCCCTCGAAAACCTTTTGCAGTCGTGGAAGGGCGTGGTGGTTCTCGATGCTGATGCCCTGAATATGATTGCTGACCGCGATATGCTTTCAGGGTCGCCGGCCCGACTTATAATCACGCCGCATCTGGCCGAAATGGCTAGGCTTTGCCAGACCACCGTGGCCGAGATTGCCGACAACCAGGTCGAAACAGCCCGTCGCTACGCCACTGAAAAGAAAGTTACCGTGGTGCTGAAGTCTGCGATCACAGTTATCGCAGACCCGCGTGGCACGGTATATATCAACAGCCGCCCCAACAGCGGTCTGGCCCGCGGCGGTTCGGGTGATCTGCTGGCAGGCCTGATTGCAGGCCTGGCTGCCACCGGTATGCCTGAGCTGCATGCTGCGATTGCTGGGGTTTTTCTGCTTTCAGAAGCTGCTGAACAGGCAAAAACCGAACTCGGAGCTGATTCGATGTCGGTAAGTGAGATTGCATCATTTATTCCGAAAGCCTTCAAGTTAATTCGCGGTGACCCGCGGCCCGAAAATCGCTAAAATATCTGGAATTTTTTCGGGGCACAGTGCATAATGAAGCGGACGTCAAACCAAATAAGCAGGTATAACAGTTGATAGGAATTACATTTATTGGTTCCGGCAGTAAAGGCAATGCTGCGCTGCTTGAACTCGAGGGACGTTATTATCTTCTCGACGCAGGGCTTTCCTGCAAACGCATTAAAGAATTCCTCGAAGAGCGACAACTCGATTTTTCTGACCTTTCGGGGATTTTTATAACGCACGAACATGATGATCACATCAAGGGCCTGAGAGTGCTTCTCGGTCGAACCGGCACGACGCCGCTCTACTGCACCCGGGGCACCATGTGCGCCCTGACTTCCCGGGGCCTTGAGATCCCGAATCATGTCGAAATCGTTTACGGTCGTCGCCACGAACTGCCAGGCTGCAGTTTTCTGCCGTTCAGGGTTCCGCACGACGCAACTGAACCGGCTGGCCTGCGTTTTGAGAGCGCCGACAAGGTGATGGCACTGGCCACCGATCTCGGGCATGTTACCGGCGAAGTTCTCGAAAATATGAAAGACGCCGATCTGGTTTGCATCGAAAGCAACTACGACGAAGATATGCTGCGCGGCAGTTCATACCCGGCCTGGCTGAAACGCCGCATCAGAAGCCCAATGGGTCATCTGCCGAATGAAGGGGTTCGCGGGGTGTTGTCTCGCATGATCAAGGTCCCTGAGATTTTGGTTCTTATGCACCTCAGCCAGGAATCAAATACCCCGGCGCTGGCCCGCGAAGCTCTCGAAACATTCTTTGCAAATTCAGGTGCGAAGTTTCGCACCGCCCGTCTAAGCATGACTTCGCAGGATGAAGCCGGCGAACGCCTGACTATCGGTAGCATATTGCCCTCTTCACTCAAAAAGAGCCTTCTGCAATCACACCCTGAACCACTTTCCCTGCCACGCAAAGCCGCCGGCCGATGAAAGTCGAAATTCTCATGCCTGGCAAAATCGCCGACAAGCCATATCAGAAGCTGATTGATCTCTACCTCGAAAGGTGTGCACGCCGTCTGCCGGTTGAAATCATCAGCTGCCGAACTGAAGATGAGTTATTAAAAAGACTTGAGGGCCGGGAATGTATCGTAGCACTTGATGAGCATGCGAAATGCCCTGATACTGACGGTTTCTGCCGCTGGCTCAACCAGAAGATCAACTCAGGCGTGAACCGTATGACAGTTTGCCTTGGCGGTGCCGCCGGGCATGACCCGCGTGTCAGAGCCGCAGCCGGTGAGTTTATTTCACTGTCGCCCATGACCTTGAATCACCAGCTGGCACTGCTGGTAATGGCTGAACAGTTGTATCGCGCCGTCTCAATTATGTTTGGCGAGCCTTATCACAAAGCATGATTTATATCGAAAAAAGAAAAATCGAGCATATCAGCCGGCTGGTGCATGAATACTCAGGCATTGTCGTCGAAAGGGTTACGACCCGCCAGGTTGAGAAAAAAATCGCCGACCAGATGCAGCACTTCAAGGTCAACAAGGTTGATGATTATATCCATATTCTTGAAACTTGCGGCCATAACCCCCTGCCCATGGATGACCTGATCGCTGATCTCACGGTCAGCGAAAGCTATTTTTTTCGTAACCCGGGGCAGTTTGCCTACATGCTCGAAGTGCTGCTGCCTGAATTCTTTGCCCGCCATGGCGGCAGGTTTCCCTGCCGTATCTGGAGCGCCGGCTGCTCAAGAGGCGAAGAAGCCTATTCTATCGCCATGCTGGTTAAACATTACCAGAATAAATTTCCCGAGGCGAAATTCAATATCAACGCCGGTGATATCAATTCACGGAATCTGCAGATGGCCCGCGAAGCCGTATTCAGCTCC
>DAOPYA010000066.1:0-24290 GCA_035352635.1 Candidatus Rifleibacterium sp. | reverse complement strand
ACATCTTTCCAGGCAATGACCAGTTTACCAAGCACCACAAGATCCCGAGCTGTAAGAGCATAGCGTTGCTTGCCGTCAGAAGCCCGGTAATTTGCTTCACGCATACCGCTTATTGCTTTGATGAGCGTATGATTGACCGGCTTCACCTGACCAATTCGCTTTTTGCCAGTCGTCTGCCTGAACGATTCCATGCGGTGTCTGCTCTGTTATCTGTCTATTCCCTCTCGGGGTAGAAGAGAAGGTTTTTCATACTACTCTAAAATGAGTTTTTTTTCAAGAGGTTGACACCTCAAAAAACAGTTCGATAATAGCGAATAAACGGCAATTGTTTTGATTGTCAGCAAGCGTCTGATAAAAAAACACCCACAAACAAAAACATGACGAACTTTGGGGTTATGCAAAACACGTTTTCGGCAATTTCAGGCTGCGTTGGCAAAAATTACTGTTTTTCGGGGTCTACAAAACGTCTGATGCGCTCGAATTCCTCGGCAAAAGCTTTTTCCTGCTTGATTTTACGATTAACTTTTTCGCAGGAATGCATAACGGTGGTATGATCGCGGCCGCCAAATTTCTGGCCAATCTGGTTCAGCGATGCATCAGTCAGTATCTGGCAGAGGCGCATGGCCACCTGGCGTGGCAGCACGAGATTTTGCGAACGCCTTTTCCCGTTCATTTCTTCTTCTGAAATATCGTAAAATTCAGCGACGCGCTTCTGTATCCAGGGAATGCCGATCTTGCCGCCGGAATTTTCGCGAAGCATGTCTTTTAATACCTGATCGACGAGATCTTTGCTGATGGGCTTTTTCATGATGCCTGCAAAGGCAAGAACGCTGTTAAAAGCCCCTTCAACATCACGAATATGAGAAACTACTCCCTGAGCAAGATACATGATAATTTCGTCAGATACTTCGACCATCGATTTGCTGGCGAATTTTTTAAGGAGTGCGGCACGCATTTCGAGGTCGGGAAGCTGAACATCAACAACCACACCCATACCAAATCTGGAAGCAAGGCGTTCTTCGAGTGATTCCCCGCCACGTTGAATCTTGCCAGGCGGATTATCAGATGTAAGAACGATCTGTTTCTTCTGTTGAAAAAGCTCGTTGAAGGTATGAAAAAATTCTTCCTGGGTTGAGCCCTTGCCGGCGATGAACTGAATATCATCGATCAATAGCAGGTCTATCTTTCGGTATTTGGCCCTGAAAGCTTCGGTCTTTTTATCTTTGATCGAATCAATAAATTCATTGGTAAAGGCTTCAGAAGAAAGATAAGCAATACGGGCTTTCGGGTTTTTATGCAGGAGTTCCTGGCCGATGGCTTGAATCAGATGGGTTTTGCCGAGACCAACCCCACCGTAAATAAAAACCGGGTTATGCAGGTTGCCCGGGTTCTGGCTGACTGCGTGGCAGACGGCATAGGCAAATTGATTGCTCTTGCCGACTACGAAAGAATCAAAAGTATATTTATTGTTAAACATGCCGTCATACTTAGCCGGAAACGCCTTAACAGTTTTAACGGCTTCATCATCAGTTTTAAAAGCTGGAATTGCTGGCTGTTCAGGTTTGATCTGACCAAATCGACCGGACTTGGTAACCAGACGATACTTCAGCGCCGGTTTTTCACTGTTGAGAATACGGGTAATTACGTCTGCGTAACGCTTTTCGCAAAGATCACGACAGAAATCGCTCGTCGCTTCCATTACCAGGTGATCGCCCTCAATGGCAGCCGGGGTGATTGAACTCAAAAAGATTTTTGAGTGAGCCTGGTTTTGTCTGCTGCCGTCAGCCTGAATTTCGGTGGTGATTTTATTCCAGAGCGTATCGAGCGACGATATCATGTACAGTGACCTCACAGCTTTTGTGTACAACGAATAAAACAACCGGAAACTTGCAAAGAACGAAACTGGTTATTTTTGCGTATGTCGGGATGGTTGAATCATAGCAGACAAAAGCCGTATCTGCAAGGACTTTTAACATCAAAGTTCTGATAATCCTCTGGAAAACCCGGTGGAAATTTTGTGGATAAAATGTGGAAAACCTCAAACGAAAAAAAATGTTAACAAACAGTGAAAAACTCTCAGGTTTATCAACAACCTTTTCCACATCAATAAAAGGCGATGACTTGAGTTGTACATATAGTTATCCACAGTTTCCACCGGTACTAAAGAATACGGGTACTGATTTAATAAATTATATATGTACATATAATAGACAGGCAATGTGCAAAAACAAGCATCTGCAAACATCAGCCATCAACATAATACTTTATTGCCCAGTTTCTGGCTATCTGTTATAATCCTTTCACTTCAAATATGGAGTTATTTAATGGCAAAAGCAAAAAGCACCACGGCCAACCATGGCCAGGTAATAGACCAGGTCGTTGATATAATAAAGTTTATGGGCGAAAATCGCCTGTCAGAAATTGAACTCGAAACAACCGGCCTTAAAATGACCCTTAAAAAGCATTCTGAAGCTCAGTTGCACACTATTCCAGTTTATAGCGCCAATCTGCCGGTAACAACCCCGGCTGCCAGCGTTAATAAAAAATCACCCGTTAAAGCCCCGGCAGACGCTGAAAAACCTCTGGTGGCCGCACCTGCGAATTTTAAAACTGTTGTGTCGCCCATGGCTGGCACTTTTTATCGATCACCATCACCAGATTCTCAGCCTTTTATCAAGGAAGGCGACATCATAAAAGCTGGTCAGACTATCTGCATCGTTGAAGCCATGAAAATGATGAATGAAATCAAGTCTGACAAGGCCGGCAAAATCGAAAAAATTCTTATCGAAAATGGCAAGCCAGTCGAAAAAGGCACTGCTATAGTTCAGATCGGGGAATAACCATGCAAACTTTTGATCTGATTGTAATCGGCGGCGGCCCTGGTGGCTACCCACTAGCAGCGCGGATGGCCCGTCAGGGCAAGAAAGTTGCGATTGTTGATAATGAAGCTGAATTTGGCGGCACCTGCCTTAACTGGGGTTGCATTCCTACCAAGGCTTTACTTGCTTCGGCAGGTAATTTTCATCTGCTTAAACATGCCGGTGAATTCGGTTTAAGCTGTGCTGATGCAGGTTTTGACTGGGCTAAAATCATTGAACGCAAGAACAATATTACTTTGCAGCTGCGCCAGGGCATTATCAAGATGCTCGAAAAAGCTGGCGTAACTCTGTTTAAAGGCATTGCCCGTCTGTATAAAGATCGCGTGGTCAAGGTCAGTGGCTACGACGAACCTCTGCATTCCGAAAAGATATGTCTGGCAGTAGGTTCTGTTCCTGCGGCTCCGGCAGTATTTCCAACGAACCGCGACATTTTCTGGACCAGCAACGAAGCATTACATGCTGATGCTGTTCCCGAATCGCTTCTTGTAGTCGGTGGCGGGGTCATTGGTATTGAGCTTGGCCAGGTTTTCGCTGAATTTGGCTGCAAGGTTTGTATTGTTGAAATGATGCCGCAGATTCTGCCGGGCCTTGATAATGCGACCGCTAAACGTTTGATGCCGGTCTTTAAAAAATCTGGCATGGAAATCATGACTGGCAAGAAGGTTGACTCACTCTGCGAAAAAAATGGCCGTGCTCTCGCGACCATTGATGGTGTTGAGCGTGAGTTTGCTAAGGTGCTGATTGCAGTTGGCCGGCGGGTAAACATGAGTTTTATGCATGAAACCGATGTTCACATTGAAACTGAACGTGGCCTGATCAAGACTGGTTCTGATTATCAGACCACCGAACCTGGTGTCTATGCCATCGGTGATGCGATAAAGGGGCCGATGCTGGCGCATAAAGCCAGTTATGATGCCATGATTCTGGCGGCTCAGTGGCAGGGCAAAACTGTTGTTGCTGATTATTCGCTGGTGCCTTCATGTGTTTATACTCACCCCGAAATTGCCTGGGTTGGCCAGAGCGAAGATACTTTAAAAGCAAATGGGGTCAGTTACAAAACTGGTCGCAGCCTTTTTTCGGCTAACGGCAAGGCTTTGACTGCCGGTGCTGGTGATGGGCAGATCAAAACCCTTATTGCTGATGACGGCAAACTTCTTGGAGCGGTAATCTGGGGCCCTGAAGCCAGTAACATCATTAACGAAGCCACGATGTTGGCGCAATTCGGCATTACCGATCACGATTTTTCCATGATGATTCATCCGCATCCGACATTGTCAGAAGCTTTTATGGAAGCGGTCGAAAATGCGAGCGGCTCAGGAGTGCATGGCTGATCATGAAAAGCGCTGGTTTTATTAACCTGCCTGACTGGAAACATCGACTTCAGGAAATCCTGACCGGATTTGGCCGTGAGGATACTGTAAAATTACCTGTATTAGGTCGAGAAAACGCTGAGAGCCCCTGGATGACACTTGATGCCAGCGATTTTTTCGCTGCGGTCCAGACTGGCATTCATTTCAGCGCCAGCAATAATATCAGGCGTTTTCCAGAAAACGTTGTCACTACTGACGCTGAACTGGCAATCAACCGTCTGCTAGAAGGCCGCCAACACCAGACTTTTTTCAGTGCCGCCATGGGTGGCACTTTCCCGTTTCAGCGCATTCTTGGCTCTGCCTACGCAACGGTGCGGCCTGATAAAATTATTGTGCAGAATGACTCGGTGACCGGGTTTATTCTTTCCCGCATGGAAAAAGAGGGAAAGAACCTTGAACAGGCGCTGCATGAAGCCCAATGGGAAAAATTGGTCGGCGGCAATCCCAGTCAACATCTGCATGGTATGGTTGCCAGAAACCGTCTGATATTGCAGATGGCTGCAATTTTTGGCGTGTTGCTTCGCCCCGACCAGGTGCCGACTATCGGTATTAATTCACTTGTTGTTGATGATATTCGTATTGCCGGCGAGCTTGGTTATTCTGTTAAATCGCTTGGTATTGGGCAATATCATGGTGGGGTTGTTAAAGCGGTTGTTGAACCCTGCATGATACCGGAACGCTATCTGCTGGCCCAGGTGCGTGGCGGGTCTGAGATGATTTATGCTAAAACCCTCGAAGGTTTGTCGCAGGTTTATACCTGCCCCGGTTCATCACCAGAGAGCCAGGTGCGTGGTATTCTTACTGATCTTTATGAACCATGCCCGGCTATTGTTGGCGATTTGTTACCTGTCGAAAAAATCGAAAGTTTTGCCGATCATTTTTATCTGCGTTTCAATATTGTCAATATGACCGACACTCTGGCCGGGTTGCTGCAGATGTTCAGCCGCAATTCCATCGAAATTGAAAAAATTCATCAACCTGCGGTTGCGGTTAGCCGTGAAACTGTTGATAATGCCGGTTACACTCTTGTTCTGCTGACCGGCAAGGTTAGTCGTGGCAGCCTTGAAAAAACACTCAATCAGATCAGCAGTCAAATCAAGCTCGCAGGTCTCAAGTCTTGTTTTCGCTTCATAAGGCAGGCCTGAAGAGCATGTTTCCCAATGGTGAAGTTCTCATTCAAAAGTTTGGCGGTTCTTCAATGGGCTCAGTTGAGCGAATCCGCAAGGTTGCTGAACGTGTAGCTGCTATGGCCCGCACCGGAAAACGTCTTGTTGTAGTGGTTTCTGCGATGGGCGACACAACTGACGAGCTTATAAACCTTATGAACAGCGTTACTCCGGTGCCAGACCGCCGAGAACTTGATCACATAATGGCGACCGGCGAGATGGTCAGTGCTTCGCTAGCGGCCGCCGCCCTTCAGGATCTTGGTATCAATGCCAGGTCTTTTAATGCTTTTAATCTGCAGTTGTATTCTGAAATGCAGGGTGAAGACTACAACATTGTTCGAATTGGCCGGGTTGCAGAGCTCGCACGTTTTCTTGAACCTGGAGCCGTGGCCATTGTGGCAGGTTTTCAGGGAATCACCGCCGATGGCGATCTGACCACTCTTGGTCGGGGCGGTTCAGATCTGACCGCTGTGATTCTGGCCCGTGAACTAGGTCAGAAAGTTTGCGAAAAATATACTGACGAAGACGGCATTTATACAGCTGACCCGCGCATAATACCTGATGCACGCAAAGTCTGGCATTTGAGTTATGATGAAATGCTGATGCTGGCCGGTTATGGCAATGGCATTCTGCATCCACGTGCAATTACCTCGGCACGTGACTGTGCAATACGCATTCATGTCCGATCAAGTTTTTCGAATGCAGAAGGCAGCGTTGTCGGGCCTGATGGTGACGATCAGCTCGCGGTTAAGAGCATTACCTGCGACAGCAAACTTGTTTTTATGAGGATGCATGGAGTAGCCAGCCCGGATGATCTGTTTATGAACGATCTGGCCCGCCAGTCATTTAAGCCGGTAATGCTGCAATTCAAGCCTTACAACGAAATTAAGGGAAGCCTGCGTATCGGTTTCAGGCGCCTCGATGCTTTTGCCGCCATACCTTTTTGCTGGGAACACGCAGCCAGATTGCATGCCGACGAAGTTGACTGTTTTGCCAATCTGACTGCCGTAACTCTCGTTGGCTGCGGTTTCAACGCGAATTCCGCTCTGGCCGCAACATTTTCCCGGAACCTTGGGGAAGTAGTGCCGGTGGTTGAGCAGCATGACCGCATCAGACTCAGCTTTGCCATCGAAAAGGCAGAGGTTAAGCTCGTAATGCAGGCCATGCACAATCTTATAACTGCGCAGTCACCGCGCTGACTGGCGGTTTGTCAGGCAGTAAAATATGGGCAGAACAATCAGGGTAAAAACGGCAGAAATGGCAATTCCACCGATAGCTGCCATACCAATACCACTGCGAAGTTCACTGCCAAGACTGCTGTCGATTGCCATCGGCAGCATGCCCGCAACCGCAGCCAGGGTAATCATGGTTATGGCACGCATTTCGTGGCGAAGCGCCCCGAACATGGCCTGGTGTGAGCTCAAACCGGCGTCAATGTTAACCTGAACGCGATCCATGATGAGAATTGCGTTATTGACGACAATGCCGATCAACATGACCCCACCGAGCAGCACCATCATCGATATTGATTCGCCGGTCAGATAAAGTGCCCAGATACAACCAATCAGACCAAGCGGAATAGTCAGCAAGATGATCAGCGGCTGGGAAAATGAATTGAGAATGGCGGCCAGCAGCAGGTAAGTCAGCACAAAAGCGATTATACCAACTTCGACAAAGTCTGCGATGCCTTCTTTCATTATTTCAACCTTACCGATGTAGTGTAGTGAATACCCAGCCGGCAGCGGTTTTTCAGCAGTTACCAGGCTGATCAGCTGTTCGGCGGCCCTAGCCAGCGGCACACCTGCCGCGGGGTTCGCGTAAAATATAGCAACGCGACCCTTATTTCGGCGCGTAATCAACACCGGTGACTGATGTTGCTCAATGCTGGCGAAATTCTTTAGAATAATCGGGTGACCTGTTGGCCCGGGCATTTCGAGCTGGGAAATCTGGTTGATACCTTCTCTGCCACTCAGTTTTACCCTTATGTTGTAGGTTCTGGCATCTTTTTTGTAGCTGCCTGAAAGCGTTCCCTCAAGACTGGTGCGTAAAACCATGCCCAGTTGGGTTGCCGGCACCTTGAGGTCGCCTAGCACTGCCCGCCTCGGTATCACCCTTAATTCATTCTTGCCGCTCCGCACCGAGGTATCAATTTCTTTGAGCCAGTCGGTCTGCCCTGCTTTGCTGACCAGGCTGCTTATGATACCGTTGAGTTCAGAAAACTCGCTGCCTCTGATCACCAGCTTGAGTTCAGCACCGGTGCCGCTCTGATCGGGAAGACTGGTGGTGCTGATAACATCCTGCAGGCCGCTCAGTCGTTCTTTGATCATATTGCGCAACGCGTGAATATCAGCGGTTCGTTCAGTTTTTTCGCTGAATTTGCAAAAAATCTGGGCGAGATAAACCCCTTCGGAAGTCTGCCCAACGGTGCCGTCTATTTTGCCGACCGTGGTAAGCCGATGTTGCAGTTCTGGCAAGTCTGCCAGCAGTTTTTCGAGCTGAGCTGTGCGTTCGACAGTATTCGACAGCGAAAAAGTGGCCGGAAATTCAAGCTTCACAAATATCTCACCCCGGTCAGAGATCGGCAAAAATGAAAAGCCAATTGCCGGCACAAGATAAAGCGCATGAAAAAGAAGCACGAAGGTCACCAGCAGTGTAAACCCCGATAGCAGACGTCGTGCAGCCAAATACTCAACTATTCTGACTATCAGATCTGTAAATCTTGCGAAATAATGGTTCCAGCCCCGTTCAAATTTGCTTAACCAGCCGCGGTCAGTAGATTCTTGCCTGATAATTATGGCTGCAACCGCTGGCGTCAGCGTAAACGAAAGCAACAGAGATATTGCTGTGATACCAACCATGGTCAGTGCAAAAGGTATAAAAAACTGCCCGATCATGCCTTTCATCCCACAAATCGGAAAAAGAACCACAATATTAGTGCCGGCACTGGCAATTACGGCGGCGACTATCTCGCTGCTGCCCTCAATGGCGGCTTCGTCAACCCGTCGGCCGGCCGCCACTTTTGCAACGATACTCTCGAGAACCACGATCGAATTGGTTACCAGAATGCCGGTCGACAGGCCGAGAGCCAGCAGGGTAACCGTATTCAGGGTATAACCCATCAGGTAGATGAAAAATACCCCCGCGACAATGGTCAGGGGCATTGTTATAGCAATGGTGAAGGTCGAACTGAAGTTATAAAGGAAAAAAAACATCAGAACGGCAGTGAGAACGATGCTTTGCCAGATGTTACCGACGGCATTGTCGGCCGATGACTGAATATAAGCGCCGGCATCTGATACCCAGACGACTTCAATGCCACCTGGCAGGGTATTATTCAGATCTTTGATGCTTGCTTTGATGTTTCTGACGACCTCAACAGCGTTGGCATCAGCTTTTTTTATAATTTGAACGGCAATGCAACGACGGCCGTCAATGCTTGCTGACTGGCGCAATTCTTCGCCGGCCATGACCACATTGCCGACATCTTTCAGATAACAGCGTTGCCCGTTGCGATTCGCTACTTCAAGGCTTGCAAGATCGGCAAATTCCTGAAAATCGGCATCAAATTTAACCGTGTATTCAAAGCCCTGATGATTAATGCGCCCCGCCGGAATCATTTTGACATCCCTGCGCAGCGCTGCAACCACATCAAGACTGCTGAGACCTCGCGCTGCCAGACGCTCGCGGTCGAGCAGCACCTGCACTTCACGTTTTGAACCACCGGTTAGTTTAACGTCTGCTACACCTGAAACCGCGGCCAGCCGGTCTCTGAATTCGTTATCGGCGTAATCAAATAGTTCATCAACTGGCCGGTTGCCGGTTACCGCAAGATTGATGATCGCCTGGGCGTTAATATCAAACTTGAGAACCTTGGGCTTCTCAACACCTTCCGGAAAATCCCGCGCGATCAGATCAAGTTTTTCTCTGACGTCGTTGGCGGCCAGATCGACATCAGTACCGATATTGAACTCAAGAAGCGTCTGGCAGGCATTTTCCATACATGATGAAGTCAGGCTTTTAAGGCCGTCAATGGCACCGGTTGCGTCTTCAATACGCTTTGCCACATCAGTTTCGATTTCACCGGGTGAAGCGCCAGGGTAAACGGTTACGACCGTGATATAGGGCATATCGGTTTTGGGAAGTTCTTCTAGCGGGAGTTTGCGGTAAGCGTTGATGCCCAGGCCTGTAATGGCGAGCATCAGACAGATAATCGCCACCCAGCGGCGAACTGAAAAACTGATTAAATTCATTGCCCAGCCCCCGCATCTTTTTGTGGCTGAATTTCCTGACCATCATTGAGCAGATTCTGACCCTTGATTACTACCTGCTGCCCGGCTTTCAGACCGCCCGCGCTGATTTCGCAGAAACCGTCAGTTTCAAGCCCGGTGCTGACCTCAATCATTCTGGCCCGGTCTGAATCGACCACAAAAATAACTTTGCCCTGACCGCGGTTCAGAAGCGAAGAGACCGGAACTGCCAGACCCCGGTGGTTCGCAAGAATCAGGGTAATTTCAGCAAGTGCGCCGGGTACCATTGAATTATCACCCACCTGTAGAGTGCATTTAATCTGAAAAGTTCGTAGGTCCGGGCTTATTTCGGGGCTTTTAAAAGAAACGGTTGTCTGAAACCGCGCGTTTGCGTATGAACTGATGATTGCCTTGCACTTGCCGACCTCCACCCGGTGATAATATTCTGCCGGAATAAAAGCTGATACTTCGAGATTGTCGAGGTCTTTGATCAGCAAAATCGGTTTGCCCGGAGCCGCAATTTCGCCTGCTTCCTGCAATTTGCTTGAAACACGGCCACTGATCGGTGCAAGAACTGTTGAATCGGCGAAGTCTTTTTCGGCGATTCCAAGCCCCAGCTGGGCTTTTTTCAGCTGTTCGCGGTCAAGTTCAATGAGCGTCTGGGTGTGCTCGAGGGTCGCTTCGCTGACCTTGAATTTGAGTTGCGCCTTCTCGTAGTTATCCTGGCTGGTTGAGTTTTCTTCCCAGAGCAGGCGTGAGCGATCCACATCGAGTTTTGCCTTTTCGAGATCGGCCTGTGCCTGCTTCAGCCTGGCTTCTTTTTCTTTAAGCGAGAGTCTGGCGATTGCTGACTCCTGGCGCCTGATTTCGAGGTTTTTTTCAAGTTTCACCGGATCAATAACGAAAAGCCTGGTTTTGCCGGCAACGACACTATCACCTTCTTTAACAAAAATTGCGTCGATGGGGCCTGGAATCCGGGGCGAAACCCTGGCAATGCTCGCTGAATCGATGTTTCCCTGCACCCGCAGTTGTTCAGTGAATTCTCTTTCTTCAATGAGGCCGACAGTTACGGGCAAACCCTGAGCACCGACTGAACAAGTCAGCAGACAGAAAGACAGCAGCAGCAATCTCAGTGCGTAACCTTTGTTGCAGGGTTTGGTAATAGTTGAATTGACAGGATTTTCTGGTGTTGAAAACTGCATAGATTTACTCCTGTTAGCTGGTTATCTTGAAGATTTGGCTGTTTTGAGGTTGCTGTGACACTTTTCCGAACGTTCTGACGGGTTCAGCCAGTCGGCCGCCATCGAAAAAATATGCCCGGCAATTGCCCTGATTGCTTTTGCAGTAAAGGCCGACTGCTGGTTTGCCAATAGAATCATGTCGCGACCGTAAACGTAAAAAAAGATCTGCCCGACGACTGAATAGGCCCAGTATTTGGCTTCCTGGGGTGTCAGGGTTGATTTTATGCGCGTTGCCAGGTGTTCGAGGTAATCGAAATCTGGTTTATAAAATTCTATGTTTTTTATATTCAACGACATTTCAAAACCTGCTCTGACAACCAGTTTGCCATACCACAATCTGTCAGGGTCACTCAACAAAAACTGGCAGCGGTCGATGATGTATTTTTCGAGTTCTTTGAGCAGGCTTGCCTTGCGGCAAGTTTGCTGACCAGGTATGGGAGTCATGATTTTGCCAAGAACGAATTTAAGCGTTTCAATCAGCAGGTTCTGTTTGCTGCCAAAATGGTAATTGACTGCCGCGATATTTTGCCCGCTGGCATCGGCGATCATTTTAATACTGGTGCCTTTAAAGCCGTGCTCGGCAAACAGACGCCCGGCCGTTTCTAGAAGCTGGTCATGGGTCGAAACTTTTACTGCTGACATAAGCCACCGCCTGAAAATTCGAGTTGTTTCAAATATTCATTTTAAATGATTATTTGAAAAATAGCAATTATTGTTTTGCGATGCAACTTCAGACCCGGCGAAACTTTTTTATTTTTGCATGGTATTATGTACTGCATTGAATTTGTATGAGGGGGAGCATATATGCATTTGCGCAAAATCTCCGGTCTAAACCTGATTTTTTTGTTGCTGGCCATGTTTCTGGTCAATGGCAACCTGGCAGTCAAGGCTGCTAACCCGTTTGCTGATGACGAAAAAGTCACAATTAGCGAAAGCGCCTCGCTTGATGCTACCGAAGCCAAATTTAATAAGGCACAAACCGGCGCATCCAAAGATGATTCACGCGATAAACCTGTTGTAGTTGCCGTTTTGAGCGATCTGCACTGCCGGCCGGCTAACGTTGAAAGTCTGTTAAAAGCAATCAGAACTATCAACAAGATGCCTGGTATTTATGCGGCAGCGATAACCGGAGACTTGAACGAAAAAATCGGTTCACCATCCGAATATAAATTCCTCGTTAAAGCGCTCAGCCATTTTTCGGTGCCGGTTTTTGCCGTGCCAGGCAATCACGATGTTCAATACAAAGACTATTACAATCCGAACAAGAATGTTAAAAACCCCAAACTGCGCACCAACCCACAAGAGCGAAAAGCCAAGCTCGAAAGATTCAGAAATCTGCTCAAGCTCAAAGCTCTGCGCTTTTACCGCAAAGTGGGCGGGCATCTGCTTGTCTTTCTTCCAGATGATCACCTGACGGCCAAGCGTCTTGTCACCCTCTCTGACGCAACTCTGAAGTTTTTACGTGAAACCCTGAAGAAAAACAGGAACATGCCGACCCTGGTTTTCTGCCATGGCCCGCTGCTCGGCAGTTACAACCGCAAAGGCGGTTTGCCCATTATGCAGGCTACCGCTCAGCCGTCTGCCAAGATTCACAATATCCTCAAAGATAATCCGCAGGTGTTTCTCTGGGTTTCTGGCCACACTCATACAGGCCCCTCTTCAAAAAATTTCTGCGCAAAAGTTAACAAGGTCGGCAAGGTTACAAATATTCATACCCCGGCGATTCAGCCCAATAGTTCCTATATTCAGGTTCTCAAGCTTTCGCCGAAGCAGGCTGTGGTAAGAACCCTCAACACTAAAACCGGGAAATTTATTAAAAAATTCGACCGTGTTTTTAAACACAAGATTGCCGACACAGATAAAGACAAAGACAAAGACAAAGACAAAGATAAAGACAAGGATGAAACAAAAAATCCACCGGTTGTAACACCGCCAGAAGAAGATAAAGATGACGATGTGGTTGTTGAAGACGATACAACCGAACCCGAAGAAACGCCTGAAACATCTGTTGATAATGATCCAGCAACAGAAAACGACCAGGAAGTTGATGAAGACCCGGAATCAGAAGACAATGGTGATTCTAAAACTGGTGAAGAACTCGAAGAAACCGCTGATGACCCTGACGAATCAATCAGCGAACCAGGCATCGACAGTGATGATGCCGCTGCTGAAAATAGTAGCGCAGCCATAGAACGTATCCGTGAACTGATTGCCATTGCTATTGAATACATCAACAATCTGTTTACCGACTTTATCAGGATTCTACGCCCCTGAAATTGCCTCGAACAAAAGCCCGTCATCTGCAACCCAGATGACGGGCTTTTTATGTACGGCAAATTAATAACCCGCATCAGAGACTTGTCTATTGGAATCGGGGTTTGGAATGGGGATTTTGTTTGGTGATGGCGGGGGCGGTTTTTTTTGGGAGAAGTTACTGTGCTGACAAGGGTTAGAAGAGTTATTTAATGACGATTTGGTGTTTTTCTTGTTATTGTAATGCGTGTGTATTACAATTAAGAGTGGTGGGGGTAATTATGAAAACTGCTTTGATTCAGACCAGGGTTGAGCCGGATCTTAAAGCCGAAGTTGAAAAAATACTTCGGGAGATCGGTATTTCTACTTCGGAAGCGATTACGATTTTTTTGAATCGGGTTAAGCTGGAAAAAGGAATTCCGTTTGAGTTGAAGATTCCGAATGCCAGGACTCTTGAAGCCATGAAGGATGTTGAAGAAGGCCGGGTTGAAAAGTTCAAGAGTTCCAGGGCAATGTTTGAGAGCATGATGGACGATGCTGAAAATTCATAACACCAAAGCTTTCCGGCAGGATTTCAAGCGCATGGTCAGGGCCGGAAAGTATATGCAGAAACTTCTGGAACTGGTGGAGCTTCTTGAACAGGAAAAACCACTGGATGAGAAATATAAAATTCATCCTCTGCTCGGCGTCTGGAAAGATTATCAGGAGTGTCACATAGCCCCGAACTGGTTACTGGTTTATAGGATTGATGGGGACACAATCACGTTTGCCAGAACTGGCTCGCATTCAGATATATTTCAGAAGTTTTAAAGGCCGAGTTGGAGTTTTTTGAGGGTGAGGGCCTGCATCTGGTCTTCTCCTGTTTAACTCTCTGCTTCTTTTCGGCCATGCGGATATGAAAACCCCTCCCGGAGGAACTCCAGGAGGGGAATAGATTCGTATTACCGATTTTTGTCTTTTATTTTTTCATGTCGAAACGGTCGAGATTCATCACTTTATTCCAGGCAGAGACGAAGTCAGCGAGGAATTTTTCTTGGGAATCGGCGCAGGCATATACCTCGGCAATTGCCCTCAGCTGTGAATTTGCGCCAAAAGTCAGATCGACAGCAGATGCGGTCCATTTCAGTTCGCCGGTTTTGCGGTCACGGCCTTCAAACGTGGTTCGGTCTTCTGATACCGGTTTCCAGGAAGTATGCATATCGAGCAGGTTAACGAAGAAGTCGTTGGTGAGGGTTTCTGGCCGTCTGGTTAAGACACCGTGCTTTGCCCGGCCGAAATTGGTGTTGAGAACACGCATGCCGCCTACAAGCACCGTCATTTCGGGGGCGGTGAGTGTCAGCAACTGGGCTCGGTCAACCAGCAGTTCGGCAGCCGAAACAGCGTATTTTGCTTTCAGGTAGTTTCTGAAGCCATCTGCTTTTGGCTCAAGAACGCTGAATGATGGGGCATCTGTTTGTTCCTGTGTGGCATCGGTGCGACCGGGCACAAAAGGAACATTGATGCTTGAGCCGGCATTTTTTGCGGCCTGTTCAACACCCGCACAACCGCCAAGCACGATCAGATCGGCAAGCGAGACTTTTGTGCCGTTTTTCTGGGCGCCGTTGAAGCTCTTTTGTATGTTTTCGAGGGTCTGCAGAACGTTTTTAAGCTGGGCAGGCTCGTTTACTTCCCAGTCTTTCTGGGGGGTGAGGCGAATTCTGGCACCGTTGGCGCCGCCGCGCATGTCAGAACCGCGAAAGGTAGATGCTGATGCCCATGCTGTCGAAACAAGCTGTGCAACGGTAAGGCCGGAAGCAACGATTTTGCTCTTCAGTTCGGCGATATTACTGGCGTCGATCAGTTTGTGGTCAACTGTGGGTACCGGGTCTTGCCAGATCAGTTCTTCTGCCGGAACTTCAACACCAATGTAGCGGGAACGCGGGCCCATATCACGATGTGTCAGTTTAAACCATGCTCTGGCAAAAGCATCGGCGAATTTATCGGGATTTGCCAAAAAATGGCGGGAAATCGGCTCATATATTGGGTCGTAGCGCAGTGACAGATCGGCGGTGGTCATCATCGGGCGAAGTTTTTTCGCTGGGTCATGAGCATCGACGATCATGTCTTCAGGTGCGACGTCTTTGGCAAGCCACTGATTGGCGCCGGCCGGGCTTTTGACCAGTTCCCATTCGTATTTGAACAAAACTTTGAAATAACCCATATCCCATTTGGTGGGGTTCGGTTTCCAGGCACCTTCGATGCCGCTGCTGATAGTATCGCCAGCGTTACCCTTACCAAAAGCGCTTTTCCAGCCCAGGCCCATTTCTTCGATGGGAGCTGCTTCAGGTTCTGGGCCGACATGGGTTGCAGAGGCAGCGCCGTGGCATTTTCCGAATGTGTGGCCGCCGGCGACGAGCGCGACGGTTTCTTCATCGTTCATAGCCATGCGGGCAAAGGTTTCGCGCACGTCACGGCCCGAGAGAACCGGGTCTGGGTTGCCGTCAGGGCCTTCGGGGTTAACGTAAATAAGACCCATCTGCACTGCGGCAAGCGGGTTCTCAAGATCACGTTCACCGCTGTAGCGGCTGTTGGGCTTGTCGCTGGTTGCAAGCCATTCTCTTTCAGAACCCCAATAAACATCTTCTTCTGGTTCCCAGACGTCAACGCGGCCGCCGCTGAAGCCGAAAGTTTTAAAACCCATCGATTCGAGGGCGCAGTTTCCGGCAAGAATCATCAGATCGCCCCAGGAAAGACATTTGCCGTATTTCTGTTTGATCGGCCACAGCAGGCGGCGGGCTTTGTCGAGATTGACGTTGTCTGGCCAGCTGTTAAGAGGAGCGAGACGCTGTGAGCCTGAATTCGCACCGCCGCGGCCGTCGCCCATGCGGTAGGTTCCGGCGCTGTGCCAGGCCATGCGGATAAAAAGCGGCCCGTAATGGCCGTAATCGGCTGGCCACCATTGCTGGGAATCGGTCATCAGAGCAACGAGGTCTTTTTTGACGGCCTTGAGGTCGAGCTTTTTGAATTCTTCTGCGTAGTTGAATTCTTTGCCCATCGGGTTGCTCTTCTGGGTATGCTGATGAAGAATCTTGAGATTCAACTGGTTTGGCCACCACTCTTTGTTTGAGGTGCCGACACCTGCGACTGCTTTTCTTGTTTTTCCGGTTACCGGGCATTTAATGGTTTCGTTCATTCAATACTCCTTTTTAATTTTTTCAGGCCAGATTCAAGCTCGATCACGCAAAATTAACCTGTGCCAACGCATCAGACCCGTACGGCGCTGCAAACCCTGCTGACGCTGTTTTTCGCAAGAAAATCGTTTCCGCAAAAACATGCTTTGATCAGGGACTGATTCTCTCTGGGCAATTTTTTGCAATGATCTAACTTCTGGCAGCAAAAAATATTACTGCCACTACTATAATGGTTAACAGGCAAATGAAGCAAGCCTAATCGTGAAAAGCAGGGCAAACGCTTACTTAACTATTTCTAGATGAAAGTTTCGGCAGGTCAGGCGCTTGCATAAGCGACGCTTGTCGAGCATCCCATAGTTCCCTGCAAACGATGCCGCTAAGACCGGACGTTTTGCCTGGAGGGCAAAACGCGGGCGATTGCCGCAGGATGCGGCTTAGAGCCCGTGTTCCGGTCGTGCGAGCAGAGTGAGCAGATGGAACTATGAGGATGCGAAAATCGCAGAGCGTTGCAACGACTGACATGCCGTGATCCCGCTGTTGGAGAGAAAAAAGTTTCCGTTTGCCCTGTCGTGAAACGCTTTTGCAGCAATGATCAGGCAGCTTTAATGATTTTCTTGATAAACTCGGTCGGCTGCGATTGCGGCCCGAACCCCGGGTAATAATAAAAACAGCCCATAATCAGCCTTCTGTCAGGCGTTTGGTCGTGGTGGTTGGCTGTTTGAAGGGTTTGCAGTATCAGGCAAACTGTTGTATAAAAATTGAAGAGTTATTTGTATCATTCGGTTTTTTGAGATGATTTCATCAGCTGTTTACTCGCAGTGCAGAGTCAGAGAGGCTTTGTCGTTGCGGGCGGGGCGATACGGTCTCTAATTTGCAGAATCTTGCAGATAGCTCTGAATAAAGTTTTATGAGCACTGTATAAACCCAAAGGATTGAAGTCATGCGTAAAGTGTTTGTTCTAATTTTGTTTTTCTGCCTGTTTCAGGCCTGGATGCCAGCTTGTGCGGCATCCTTAACAGCTGAAAAGCCTGTTGAATTCAGTTTTAACAACGAAAACGATTCAGCAGTTATTGAACTGGCGCATCCAGGTGATCGTCTTCTGGCGATGGCCGTCGAGTTTAACCTGAATTCAGCAAGCGGTGGCATTGTTATTGAAGGTGCCGTGACTGTCGAATCTGGCCAGGTGACCTGGAATAACAGCTTTAACCGCGAGGTTTATGCACATGATGGTCCGCTTAGTATCGTCGATAACATTAAACCGATCCCCGGTGCCTGGAAACTCACCATTAAACCTGTTGAGTCACCGGTCAGCGGCAAAATCAGTCTGATCGACCTTGGCCCGGCCACCAGAATCGAATATAGCGATAAAACCGGCGCAATTCAGATATGCAAGCCAGAGAACAATGACATTATTGCCCTGAGCAATATCAGTCATCCTGATTTTCCGGGAGTGTCTGATGAATTTACCGGTTCGGTCACTGCCAATGGCGATTTGCTGATTCCGCTGCCGGTCGGTTTTTATACGTTGAGAAGTTCAGGGCCGCTGGTCAGCACGATCGAAGCACAGATGATCCCGGTTCATGCCGGAAAAATAACCATCATCGATAATTGGCCGAAGACTGTTCAGCCAGACAGTGATACTGACAGCGAAAAAGTGGCGGCCGCCCTCGCTTCAGGTTCGCTGCTGATCGAAAGAGAACTGAAAATCCGTTCGATCAGGCTGCTTGCAGATGAGCAGGTTTCTGTTCGCTTTGCCACGCCGAACTGGCAGGGTGTTGTACGAAAAGAAGAACTCGAAGCACGCGAAGGCGGTATGAATGCCGAAGTGATTTCGGCCAGCAGTGTTGCCACGCCTTTGAGTCTGACTATTCTTCTTGATTCGTCGGGTTCAATGAAGAAAGACATGAAGCTTGCCCTGACTTCGGTTGAACAGTTTATCAAACTGCTTCCAGAGGGCACTGAAATCACTTTGATCGATTTTGATACCAAAGCCCGTGAATTACCGGGCAAAGATCGCAATGCCCTGCAAAAGGCGCTAAAATCTGTTAAGGCCGATGGTGCCACATGCCTTAACGACAGCGTGATGCTGGGTCTGCAGAAAGCATCGGGTCGAAGTCGCCCCGCTATTCTCTTGTTTACCGACGGTTTTGATGCCAACCACAACGATACCGGGCCTGGCAGCATCAGCAAACCCGAAGAAATGTTTGCAGCGGTCAAAACAGCTGACGTGCCGGTTTTTACTATCGGGTTTGGCGCCAAGCCTGATGAAGCAACGTTAAAGCGCCTGGCAACCCTTTCCGGCGGCTGTTACAATAAGGCCAATTCAGAAAACATCGCCAGGGTATTTGCTCAGGTGGCTTCGATACTCGGCCGCGAACACGAGATGGTTTATCGTCGCCCCGGGGTGCGCGGCAATTCTGATGCGCCGGTTATCAGTGTGGTTCTTGATGTCAGCGGTTCTATGAACATGCCGCCGAACGAAGAGGGGTGCGATTATCGCCTCGAAAAAGCCAAGGGCATTCTTCGCGATCTGTTCAGGAATCTGCCCGAAAATGCTATTGCCCAGCTGATGACCTATCACATGTATATGAATATCCCGCAGGTTTTTACCAGCGATAAAATTCAGCTGCTGGCCAGTCTGGCGCCGGTCAGGGCTGGTGGTGGCACTGAAACTCTTGAGGCTCTGAAAATCGCTTTCAAGACCCTTTCTGAGATTCCATCAGATCGCCGGTATCTGCTTTTCATAACTGATGCGGGTCTCGAACTGAACCCGGCAGAAGTTTCGCCAGAATATGAAGCGATACTGGGCAATATAAAAGATGCCGGCATTCAGACCACCTGGATCGGCATGGTCGATGCCGGTGAGCAGGCTCCGTTTGATGCCGCCGCCAGACTTTGCAATGGCAAAGCCGTGGTTTCAACTGATCTGGCTGCTGTTAAGGCTGCTGTCGATAGCTTCGGAAAAACTATTCTCGCGGCTTCAGGCCCTGCTGACAGTAAAACCCCGGTTCAGCTGACTTTCAGCCGCCGCGAAGACAACGGGCGCCTGCTGGTGATGAATGCCGCAAACAAAGCCGAATTGCCGCCGCCACCAGTGGTAGCGACCGCATCAGTAAATGGTCTGAGAGTTTCATTTGCCTCACTGCCACCCCAGCTTGAACGCTACAGTCTTGATCTGAGCCAGTCGCTTTATGGCAGCAGCAAAACCCGCGATGAAACGGTTATCACCCAGCGTTTGCCGCTAAATATAACTCACAGCAACACTGCCATGCGGCTTACGGTGGCTGAAATGCTTATAATGAGCAAGTTTCGTGGTTTACCTGTGCCCTGTATAGCATTAAAGGTGCGGCTCGAAAATGTTCTGCCCGAGCAAAGTGTTGCCGACATCGATGGCGCGTCCGCGCATCCGGCAGCGGTGGTCGGCAACAGCGGCCAGGTTGCAAAAACGGTGCAGATGGTTCCGCCATATCAGATTCCGGATGCAAGGCAACACTTTTTTGCAAAATTCAATCAGCTGTCTGCAGTGCCTGTTTCAGACCTGTCATGGCTGGTTGAAGATCCGCTGGTGACTCCTGAAGATGCGAGCCTGTGTATAACGTCTGGCAATGCGGTTGAGGGCTATCTGGTTTTTGAATATGGTGACTCGGCAAGCCTGAAAACTGCCAGTCTTGATTTTTATGATAACGTGCATGGTCATATTCACCTGCCATTAACGGGCATCAGCGAACTGCCCGGTGACAACGCCCGCCTTACAAAATTGCCCGAAAACGTTGCCGGTAACCTCAGCGATGCTTTTAAACTTGCCTTGACCGGCTTTGCAGACCAGCAGATGCCTGAACCCATGGAAAACTATGTGCTGCGGGTTTTTGCTCTGCAGGTGACTTCAAAAGTTCAGGCCATGCTCGATATTAACCCGGCCGAGCGCCTGTCACTGCTGTTGCCAACCAGATTCGGTGATCTGGTGCTGAAACCGTCGCCCCGCACCCGAACCTTGCCGATGGGTTGGCACCGCCCGGTTCTCTTCCTTCCCGGTTCTGAAAATTTTCTCAAACAGGCTTACGTCTTGCCAAAGAGCATTGCGGAAAAGCTAAAAGGCACTCTGCGGGTCGATATTGCTGGTGGTGAACTTCTGTTGGCGGCCGGCGATAAGGCAGTCAAAGCCGAAAAGCCGATCACCACAGTTCAGGGTGACAAAATCAGCCTGTCGGTCAATGCGTGCCGCTTTGATAATCAGACTTTGTATATTGATATGACTCTTCTTGATGAAAAAGACGGTGCGGGCACATCAGTCGGCATTTCAGAGCTATGCAGCGTTGAGCTTGGCGGTCAGAGCTTTGTGGCGGGTGACAATGGCACAGAGTTCATGTTTCAGGCAACTGACCAGGTTGAAGTTGCCGATGGTCGCAGTCGCCGTTTTCTGGTCGTAATCGGTTGCCCTGAAATTGAAAATATAAACGGGGCGATTCTCAGATCGGGGTTATTCAAACTTGATCTGACTCTCAACAGTTCCATGATGGGGCAATTTGATGAGTATATGCTGACGGTTGCAGATTTTAAGCCAGACGAAAATGACGATGAAAATTCTGTTCAGACCCTTGCCGCTGCGATTCATGCAGAGCGCGTTGCCCGTGGCTGGAAAAAGAAGGCCTCGCTCGGCGAGCCTTCAGTCGCGAGTCTCAACCCGGCCGGTTCGCCTGCTTCCGGGTCGCAGCAGTTGCCTGAAGAAGGGGTAGTTCTGACTGCCCCTGATTTCAAAGCCGCAGTTGATAAACGGTTGCAAGGCATGCTGAAGATGAATGAAGCTGATTTCATGGCGGCGCTCAAAGCAATTCGCTGTCTGCCGGGCGAAAAACCCTTCATTCAGGCAATATATGCGCCAGAAGCTGTTTTGATGCAAGACTGGGGCACTCCGACCGATCTGCTCGAAATGGCCAGACTGTATTATAAGTCCACCGGGGCAATAGTTGCTGATGGAGTAAAATTTGCGACTTTGACTGATCAGGGCCGCAAAGAACTGGCTGATCTCACCGGTTGGCCGTCAGAGTTGGCTCAGGTGCCGGTTTTGGATGTCGGTGCCCGTCATCTGGTTGTGCCGTTCTTTAAAGACGCCTCTGAAATCACTGAACTGGTCGAACCTGAACTGGCGCCTGAACCTTCAGATGCCTTGCAGACGACAGCAGTCATCTCGATCACACTGCGGTGCAAAGCGAAGGATTCGGGGCAGAATGCCATGCTCGGTTCGATGGGTGATGCGCTGGGCGGCGGCGGTGCTGACGACAGTCTGAGTGAAATTCCGCTATTTGAAAGTGCTTTGCTTGATTATCATGCCTGTTCGAAGTCACCAATCGATATTTTCTATTTTTCGCCAGACTATGGCAAGACCCTTTGCGTCTCGGCCGAGGGGGCGAATGGCACGCTCGAAAACATGCATCAGCCGGTTTCTCTGGCAGATTATGAAGTCGTTGAAGAGGTAATTCAGATCAAGCTTGCTGAACAGGTTCTTGAGTTTGTCAGACCTCTGACGAAGGGTGTTTCGATTGTAGATACTTTTAGAACTGTTGCTTTGTGTATGCCAGATATGACCGCAAGTTCTGCCATGGCCATGGCAGAAGATTTCAGCGCTCGAAAGACCGGCGAGGCACCCGGAACAAAATCGACGGCCCGCTGGTTTTCGCGGGCAAAAATTTTCAAGTTTCTTGCGATGCACAGCGCTGCCGAGGCTGAAGCGGTTCTAAAAACGGGTGTAAAAGCAGGTCGCCCAGGTCAGCAGTTGCGGGCGATCATTCTCACTCTCAACGGTGAGCCGGGGCGTCTGCGTGCGATATTTGACCTGCGCCAGATCAACCCGGTCGTGCATGGCGATGAACAGGCGGTCAAAGCTTTCAATTTCTATATGGGTATCGCCAATACCCTGATTGAAGAACAGGTTATGGGCGGCGGCAGTCTGTTCAGCCGCTGGCGGGCTGGTGAAAAGCAGCAGTTGCTGGTAGCCGGCCCCGATGAAATCGGTTCGCTGATCGAGGGTCTGGCCGTCGAAAATCTGGCCGAATCGACAATCAGCCTGCTGCAGCAGGCTGCTGCCAACGGTCAGGGCGTCATTTTTCCGACCATGGCACCAGTCATGGAGGGCAAACCACGGCCTGCCTGGTTTGTCTTTGACCCGACCACCGGTGCGATGAATTCGGTTCTTGATAATGGTGCGCATGGCTCTATGGTTGAAAAGCCGATCACTGAGATCATCAACGATGCCGCGAAGTATTCAGTGGGCTTTCTGATCGGCACCAATGTGTCTTTATGGTCGGTGGTCACCTATTCGATCGTCTACGATGACCTCAAAAAAGTTGTTAAGGCGGCAAAAGCCCTGAGTCTGGCGATTGCAGAGCAGATCAAGGATGTCGGCAAACCACTTGAGGCACTGTTGCCAGAACTTCCCGATTCTTATTCTGCGCATGAAGGGAAGGTTGAGGTTGGGCCGGTTTCGGTGACCGTTGGGTTTGGTAATCTTTCGCTTGATGGCTTCAAGCTGATGACCAAACCGTCAATTGGCTTTAACTTTAGTTATCAATCGGGGTTTGAAGATGCCGTGAAGCTCTATTTCAAAGGCAACTGAAGTATTCAAAGACCATAAAAAAGGCCGGCAGCATTGTTCAATGCTGCTGGCCTTGCTTTTTAGACCTAAGATGGAATCAGGCCTCAGTTTTAGCAGGCTTTCGCATGGCAAAATAAGCCAGGGTTGCGCAGAGGGCCAGAAAGGCCATGACGCCCCGCGACTGGCTGCCTGCCGCTTCACCGGCTACTTCAATCTGGCCGTCAGCGATAGAAATGTATGCTTTTTCCCATTTGGCTAGTTCAAAGCTTTTTTCAAGGGCTGTGCCGTTGACTGTGGCTTTAAGTGCAAAAGTCTGCACCTTGGCATTTTGCAACTCCACGTTGAGAGCTTCTATTTCGGCGGCTTTGGCTGCAATTGCGGCGGTATCTGGTGTGGCGGCCGCCTGTAAGTCACGCTGGCTGACCCGTGCCTGTGAGATTTTTTCGACAATGGCATCAGTAGCCGGGTAAGTGGCTGGTGCGACTTTAAAGTAATTTCCGGTCAGGGGCTGACCGTTGATTTCTACGCCGCTGAGCTGATTAGAGGCTATGTAGACGCCGGGGCGGTTTATGCCTTCAAGAAGCCCTGGGCTTTTTTCGGCGATGCCCATCATTAACATGATACAAACGCCGATCAGCGCTGCACCTGCGATCAGGCCAGATGAATAAAGAACGCCGGTTTCGCGCTTTTCTTCGAGGTCGGGGTCAGAAGTGCGTTTTTCGAGAATCCAGCGGATAATACCGCCGGCCATGATCGGAACCGACAGTGAGAGTGGCAGATACAGACCAACAGCGAAGGCCAATGAATTGATGCCAAGCAGTTCAACGCCAAAGGCGATGAACATACCGCTGATTACCATGTTCCAGGGCAGACTGCCGCCGATGACCCCGTCAATAACCAGTTTCATCAGATTGGCCTGCGGGGCTGGCAGTTCACCCGTCGTTATGCCGTCTTTGAGCAGATACATAACGAATCCCATTGTTAAGCCAGAGGTTACAACGCCAATAAATTCGCCAATCTGCTGGTAACGCGGAGTCGCGCCGATAAGGAAACCGGTTTTCAGATCTTGCGATGTGTCGCCAGCGATGGCGGCGGCGATACAGACAAAAGCACCAACCGTGAGAACGGCAATTTTAACATTTGGCATGCCTCCCATACCGGCAAGAATGAAGATGATGCAGGTGAGCAGCAGGGTGGCGATGGTCATGCCCGAGATCGGGTTCGACGAAGAACCGAGCAAGCCCACGATGCGCGACGAAACGGTGACGAAGAAGAAACCGAAAACTACAATCAGAATGCCCGCAATTGCCGAAAGACTGAACGAATGAAAAATAGAAAAGTTGAGAAAAATAGTTGCGGCGACGGCAAGAAAAAT
>DAOPYA010000065.1:0-24439 GCA_035352635.1 Candidatus Rifleibacterium sp. | reverse complement strand
CCAGACGCTTGCCGGCAAGGGTTATCAGCTATATTACTGGTGCAGCGAGCATACGGCCGAACTCGATTTTGTTCTGCAAAAGGGCAGCGCGATTATCGGAATCGAGGTAAAGAAGGCGCAGCAGATCAAGTCGAAAAGCCTGAATGTTTTCATTCAGAAATACCAGCCTTCCTGCTCAATCAAGCTTTCTGAAAAAAATTTCGCCGTGACCGACAGCAATGTAAGATTAGTACCCCTCTACGCCGCCTTTTGCATTTGAGGTTCTTCTACAAGATGAACTTCACCCTTTTTAAAGCTTGTCATACGCGGCATCCCTGTCGTTGTCCCATATTTCCATCAGCACCTCAGTCGGCTTGGTCGTTAACAGATGCAGATCTTCCTGTTCTGCTTCCAGCGCCATTTTTGTTTTGATGCTTTCCAGGACGAATTCTTTCAGGGTTTTGCCCCGAAATGCCGCATAGGATTTGATTTTTCGGTGCTCTTCTGGTGCCAGGTCGATGGTCAAACGCTCACGTTTTCCTGTGGTTGCCATAAATATCTCCAAGTGTCCTTTTTGTGACATTGTAACATTGTTACAGTCAGGTAATTACACAATGACGGAAGCTTGACTTTAATAACGGATTCCGTTATTATTTTATTGTGATCAAATCATTTAAATGCAAAGAGACCGAGAATATCTTTAACGGGATGGGTTCCCGGAGATTTTCGGCGATTCTTCGGCCGGCAATGAGAAAACTTGAAATTCTCAATGCAGCCGAGTTTGTAGCAGATTTACGAGTTCCTCCCGGTAACATGCTCGAGGTGTTAAAGGGGAATCGCGTCGGTCAGCATAGTATAAGGATCAGCGATCAATGGCGGGTTTGTTTTGTCTGGAAGGAAGGCAACGCTTTCGAGGTTGAAATAGTTGATTATCATTAATGCGAGGTTGATTAAATGGCCATGAGAAAGGTTAAGCCGGTTCAACCGGGCGAAATTTTGCTTGAAGAATTCCTTAAACCTATGGGTATTTCACAGTACCGACTGGCTCTGGCGATTGGTGTTCCGGCTCGGCGCATCAATGAAATAGTGCATGGTTTGCGCGGCATAACTGCTGATACGGGTTTGCGTTTATCAAGATTTTTCGGCTTGTCTGAAGGCTTCTGGGTTAATCTGCAGACCAGATACAACCTTGAAGTCGAAAAAGAGCAGATTGCTGAGGCCCTTGAAAAAATAAAACCATGGGCCGAAGCCGCTTGATTCAAAGACTTTATTAAACATAACACAAGAATGGCCGGCTCATCAGACCGGCCTGCCATAGTCATTTTTTTGCCGCAGGCTTCCCCTTATCTGTCTTTTCTTCAATCACATCTTGCATTATGCACCAAAACCTCGAGTAGCCATTATGCAAGGGCTTATCTTTCACGCTGTCTTTAAAGTTATCGTAGTTAATATTTTTCAGCGCCTCGCCGATCACCCTGGCAACCTCGTCTCTGGCAATGTAGGCTCGAAACTGGTAATCGGTGCCCCCGTGCACAATAATTTTGGCGCCGGGGAAAAGCACGGCCAGGTGCTCGCGTCTTCTGGCCCGCACACAAAGCTTACTGGCATCTTCACCCTTGCTTACCACCGAAATAAACGCGTTGTTCAAACATATCCACATATCGGTCCTCCTGTTTTTTTTCGCTCTCGCTTCTTATATTCCGGAAAATCTGTCTGATTTTTCATTTTTCGTCAAATGCCGGCGTTTGAAAAAGTTCGTCGCTTTTCAGGAATACTTCTTGCGACGGCCGAAATTAGTAACCGCCAGCAGAGCCGAACTCGTCGACAGCGGCTTCGTTTAAAAAAGTGCAAACTACTGGCCAGCGGGCCATTTGAGGATGAAGTCAACCTGCTCTCTGGTCTCGGGGCTGGCTCTTCGAGCTGATTTGGGGTTGGCTAGCCAGAGCTGCTGCAGGCGGGCGTAGCCTTCCCTGCCGCCACCGTGGTGGCGGGCCAGCCAGCAACCGACCGCAACGCCGGTCCGGCCGATGCCACCCCAGCAGTGCACGTAGACCTTGCGGTTGCTGCGAAGGTGCGAGTCGATCTCGTCGAGAATACTTTTCATCTGCGCATCGTTTTCGGGCACCGATACGTCTGGAATCGGGAAATTCACGCGCCGGGCGCCATCGAGAAGATGATCATAGGGGCTCAGGCCATCATGTATAGTTGTCAGATCAACGAAAACTTCAATACCGGCATGGCGCAGGGCCTGCATCTTTTCACGCGAAGACTGTTCGTCAAGAGTCCTCGGGTATTCGCCGGCGAGAAAGTTGCCGGCATCGACCCAGTAACAATACTTAATCGGTCTGACAATGGGCGCCTGGTCTGGCATATTCCCCTCCCGATAAATGCTGTAATGTTGAATTTTAGCCATTTTAAGGCATCGAGAAGCAAAGGTCAATACTGCGATCAAAGGCAGAATACTCAAAGGCGCCATGCCCACCGGCAGTTTTAAAAGCAGTCAGTCCAGTTCAATTTTTCATGTGTTTGTAACTCCACAAAAACAGGGAGTTGAAAGCAAGGTATGCATCATCTATCAGGCCTGTTATGGCTATATGCACTTCATTTTCATCTGACTGAACCAGTTTTTCCTTCAGTTCAGGCGAGGCCTTATCGAAAAGGCTTGCAATAAGCGTATTGCGATCGCGACATTCGCTGGCTTCAAGTTCGATCGTGTCCCAGTATTCTAAACTTCTTCTGGTAAAGTTGCGGCATAGCAAAACTCCTTTATTTTTGGAATCTTCCTGGTTGCCTTTGTTGGCTAACAAGCAGATCAGCAGTGCTTTGCCTGATTTGCCTGCTCATCAGATTGCCTGGAGCGGGTTACGGTCAGCCACTTTTCAAGCTGGTCACGAACTTCTTCTATCTCATACAACGGGGCGTCGGCCATGGCTATTTGCTGCATAATTGAAATACCGGGAATTGCAAAAGGAGGTTCCGCAAAGTTGCAAACAAAATTCCCTATTATTGCAACATAGATCTCTAAAAATGCAAAGAGCCATTGCAAGACATGGCGTGTGAAAAAATGACATGAAATGGCCAGACAGCGGTGGTAGAATTAAGAACGGGCTTAAGAAGACACAATTTCATTGGAAGTGAAAAGTTTATGAAACAGGAAGCGATCAAACTGGAACTCATTGAATGGCTGGCAAAACTTAACGACAGTGATACGATTCAATATTTAAAAAAGATAAAAGATGCCGGCACAAAAAATCAGGACTGGTGGAACGACCTGCCCGATCAGCAAAAGAAAGGCATTTTGCGGGGTCTGAAAGACATTGATGAGGGTAGAACGGTTTCGCACGATGAAGTTAAAGCAAGATATGGCCTATAAGCTTTATTGGTCAGAAGAAGCGGTTAAGAATCTTGAAGAAATTCTGAATTATCTGGTCGAAAACTGGTCAGCCAGAGAAGCAGATAGTTTTAAAAGAATCTCGGTCTTCAGCTTGACCTGATCGTTAGTAATCCGTGCATGTTTCCGGTTTCAAATTTTATTCCGAGACTGCGCAAGGCGGTTTTGAGCAAAAAAACCACAGTTTTTTATGAAGTTAAGGGCAAAGCTGTTTATCTTGCCTACTTGCACATAAACCGCAAAGACATTAATGAACTGAAATAATCCCCCGAGTGCCGTGTCACAATGCAACCTTCGGGTCGGAGCGGGCAAGTTCGTGGTCTGGCTGATTTCTGTCGGCCACAAAATCGTCAGATCCAACCAATTGCAAATCATTCTGCCCAGCGCAAAATTAAAGGCCCAGGGCCGGCTGGATGAGGGCGATCGCGAGGCCGGTGGCGTGAATCAGGCCCTCGAGCCATTCTTTCATGATGCCGGTTTTGCCGCCTTCGTGCAGGGCCCGGAAGTTCTGCCGCTGAATATTTTTAAGCAGCAATGCCAGATTTTTAAGGGTTTCGGGGGCAATTGCCGGCAGAAACACAAGCTTTGAGCCAACCAGGCGGCAGCCACAGTTTTTGCCGCGCAGCAGCGGCAGAATCAGGCGCAGGCCGGTTACCTTGCCGTCGAGATAGCGCAGATGTGGTTCGTCGCGGTGCACAGCCGCGAGGGCGATACTGCGTTCGAGTTCGAGCCAGAGAAGCCTGACGGCGTCACCGGCAGAACTGACTGAAACCTGATCAACTTTGGGTTTGCTGGTTGTAAGCATATCTGGCCTCCGTGTCGGGGTTTTTAAGCATCGGTCGCGGTTTTTTGCCCGCAATTATGATGTTCCGGAAAGACAGCGGAAATTTTCATTTAAAAGTAAACTCTGGCTGAAGTTTGTCGTTTATTGTCATTGGCGGTTGCTCGGCCCCACAGCAATTTGCTTATAGTGTCAAAATGTAGTATTATTATTACAGAAACTATGAACAGCTTGAAATACAAAGGCTACACCGCCAGAATCGACTTCGACCCCGAAGACGAAATCTTTGTCGGGCGCGTGGTTGGTATTAAAGACATAATTGGTTTCCATGCCGAATCAGCCAAAGAATTGCGTCAAGCATTCGAAGAAGCCGTTGAACACTATCTTGCATCCTGCAAACAACTCAATATCAAACCACAGAAAAGCTTTTCCGGCAGGTTTGTTATCCGCCTTTCCCCTGAAATACACGAAAGTGTTACCCTTGCCGCCGCCGAAACCCATAAAAGCCTTAACAGCTGGATAGAAGACATCTTAAAGGGTTACGTTAAAGCCACCTGAGGCTGACCGAAGCCTTAAAAATCTTAACCACACCACACGCAGAAGCTTTGTTTATTCATTTGCTGACTTTTACTGCGCCGCAGAATGTCAATGTCGTTTGATGCATTTTTTATCAAAAGACAATATTATCCTGCTTATTCAAATAATTGAGGGTTGGTTTATATCAAAAACCCGGCATCAGTCTTGGGGTTCGATTTCGATGACGTGGCCCCAGGGCGGTGTTGCATGATGGGCGGGCGAGAGCCAGAGAACCGGGTAACGCGGCCGCTTTATGGGGAAAAGCGTTTCGAGGTCGCTGATGCCGATGAACAGGTCGGGCTCGAGATGCTCTCGTCGATGTGTGCAAAAACCGGAAGATGACTGGTTCCTCCCCCACCCTTCACCTTGAGCTCGCGCAGAAAAGACGGCAATCTGACCGCCGGAATCACCTGGTGCACTGCCGCATCAGCGGTAATGAGCAATATTTCAGGTGTCAGATCGCTGAGACGGGCAACTTCGGCAATTGCCTGTGATAACAGGTCGATATCCATGCTGCCCGAAGTGTCGAGGGCGACGACCACCTGATTAACGCTTTCAGAGAAAAGCCCCGGAACAACTATCTTTTCGGAAAGATAGCGCTTGTTCGGCCTTACAAGAGAGTAATCGTCGCGAGCCAGTGCCTGACCGGCGAACTGACGCAGCAGTCGCGGCCACGGAACCCGGGCGCGACGGCCAGGCAGCAACTGACAGACTTCTGCCAGCGGCACATCGCCACGACTCCCCATATTCTGCCAGGTAGCGAGGGCACCGCGAATGCGGTCAGCGAGTTCCTCGCGCTGTGATGGCGAAAGGGGCAACGGCACATGAACATCGATACCGCCGCCATGATCGGCAATGTCAGGCAGCTCAAGAGTCTGGCCGCAACTCCCCTCGCCTTCTGAGCCGGGCAGATTAAGGCGCAAAACCAGCATTGTCGGATTCTGCAGTTCTTCTGCCGCAAGGGCCTCGTAGATCGTTTCTGCGATCATGCCGTCATATTTCGGGTCGAGAAGAATCTTCTGTTCGCGCCCATTGACGTAGATTTTCGGAACCTCATAAAGCGCCCGGGCACGGAAAGCGCCCGGCCCCCTGATTTCGCTGACAATGCGATTGATGGCGTAATCGGTGGCGCAGTTCCAGAGATGCGGGTTGCGCGAGCCACGACGTTCCATCGATGCAAAGACAGAGTGGCAGATTTCGTGAACCATGACAAAGCCGAGCTGCCTGATCGGCAACCTGGAAGTCAGCGCCGGATTAAACCAGATATGACGCATGCAGTCAGTAGCGGCAAGTGCAGGCAGATCGGCCTGAAAGACCAGCTGCATCTGCAGCAGCAGGTAACCCCAGAACGGGTGGCTCTCGATCAGCTGCAGACGCAGCGCCGAGAGGCGATCCCGTTCCTGGCGGCAAAGCCGGGTGAATTCGGCCGCTGTTAATCTGACAGGTTTGCTCATGTTGTATTGCTACTGTTTTCAGGGTTACTGGTACATTCTTGCCTGAATAGCGACCAGGCCATCGGCAAGCTTCTGAAAATCGCGATTCGGCTTGAAAAGTTCGAAAACGCTGCGGGGTTGAAAGACTCAATGCCGACAGTGAAAAACCATGCCCTTTTTGCCTTTTCGCCGTCTATGTTGGTAATGCTGATTTCTGCAGTGTGGGTGCCGATCGGCAGGAGACCGTCAGACGTGGTGGGTATTCGATAAGAAAGTTCGAAAGCATTTTCACTCTGCTTTACCAGAATGTTTCTGGTATTAATCGCATTGCCGTTTATAGCCAATGTTACTTCAGTCAGCGGGCTTTGTGAAAAAACCTCGATGTTGAAATCTGGAAACAGGCTACCGGCTTCGCCTTTCGGGCGACAGTCAATAATTGCGAGAGAAGCATCAGCAACAAAATGCGCCGGAACAAGCAGCTTTTGGCCATCGAACATGATTTCGTGCTGCTCAATCTTTTTGCGACAGGTTTCGTTTTGAGAGAAAGCAACCTGCCGGGCTGCCGACATTCGATCAAGAAGAATCATTTCAAAAGCTTCGGCTTCGTTGTTGCTGAGGCTGGTTTCACCGTGCAGAGCGCGGAATTTGAGTAGTTTTGCGGCGGCAAGGGCGGTTGGGAGCTGATGTTCTGGAATCTGATTTGCAACGCCGGTAAAATCGGTGGTTTTACCGGATAGCAGCTCAGCAACGGATTCAGGGAGGCTGTTTGTGTCGGCTGTTGCGGATAGTCCGACAAAATAGCTAAACACCAGCAGAATAGTCAGAAAAGCAGCATGGGCTCTCAAGTTTGATAATGTCTTTCAGTTCCTCTTGTTTTTATTACCAGATCATCATAACACTGCCGGTTATTTATAACAAATTTGTTTGCTGGAGTTTTTTTCAGGAGGCCGCCTGGGGGCCGGCTGGTGGATTGCGCCATTTGGTCAGAACCAACTGGTTTAAAAACGGTTTCGGCACACGACCCAATGTCCGGACTGCACAGCGATGAGTGGCTGGTGGCACTGTGACATGGCAAGGCTGGCGGATGACAGGAAATGAAAACTCGGCCGCAGCGGCCTGGCATTGTTGTGTCTGCGGAAAGCCCACAAGGGCTTTCCGGGAGTTGGGCAGGTTAAAAACTATAATAAGGAAGTGGTGTTGGTGACTATTGTGTCGGCAAGCGTCTTTAAGGTCTGATAGGCATGCTCTGAGACGTGCTTACCCCTTTGGGCGGCAAGCTCATTTATAAATGAATTCATGTTGTTTAGAGCGGTGTTATATTCACCCTTAAGGTAATGCTTTGAAAATTTCTCAACTTTAACCTGTAAGCTATGCAAAATGCCCTGGTGAGTAATCAGTTGTGATAATGATTCTTCTAAAGAAAAGAAGGAATTACTGACATTGATTTTCTTAAGCACTTTTTCACCGAGGGCTTCCATAATGGTTCTATCAATTTGCCCTTCAGCTTTTTTGGCACTTGCATGAATTGCAAAAGCATATCTTTCTTTGGCAAAAGCTAAACCGGCATATTCATTTGGAAATGGCTGATTATTGGGGCCTTTATCGAAAGTGCCATACTGTTTTTCCATTTCCGAATGCCAAGTAACCGTTCTATCCCCTATGACTTGCCCGCTGAAGCCTGTTAAATTCTGCTTTGTAACAGGATCACTGTCGCCGCCCAAGCGCGCTTCAATTGTGTTTTCCACACCAAATTGAGCTTCATTCGAGACTTGGAAAAATCCATATTGGCATGTGTAGTAGGCTGCCCCCTCTTTCCATGATTCAGCTAGACCTGGCGTATAATCATCCCATGTTTGTGGTGCCGCAACCCGAATCCAGCCAGCATAGCCTGGATGTCTTATGGTATTTTGACCGCAAAAAACGGAGTTACTTGAAAAATCGCTAGGATTCAATCTTATATTTAAAATTTCCTTTGATGGGTTATCTACCGGGTAGTTAAGCAGATTGGAAGCCAAACAGAAAGAAACAGAGAGACTATGTAAAATAAAAAACGCAACCAGGATTCTGAAATTATTTTTCATTATTTTTCACCGCTTAGTCTTCAAAACTAAAATCAACATAATTGAGAGATGTTGGGTCAGGTATAGTTGTTATCAGATCCAAAAAGTCGAACACTTGTTCAAAATAGCCCATGTAATTTGAATCCGCTTTACCAAATGTTGGATCAAATGAATTGTCATTGGCATTAACAACATACCTATGATTAAGAAATGCCCACCACACATCTCCAGGAGGGGGCAATAGATCAGTGGAGTGAACCCCTCCTACGGCAACGTAATTAGCGCCATTTGCTATTAATGCAGCGTTTGTAATACCGGGCTTTAAATAGCCAGTAACCTCTTTTACGTTGACACCATGAGCTTTGTTGATAGCCTTTAACAAATGACTCCATTCCAGACACCAGCCGTCTTTATCCGGGTCGGCCAATAATCGATCAATCCCGCGTCGAAGCGGAGTAGTAGTTTCTTTGACGGAATATTTGTACCCGATGGAACCCAAGTAATTGTATGTTTTATCAATATTTGTGGCCAACACATCATCAATTGTTTTGGTAGACCCAAATCCTTTTAAGAACTGACATGAGAAATCAATGATCTCCAAATACTCCGTCGGGGTTGCCTCAGCGTAAAAATACCCGCCTGTCGTTGGAACGCCAACCTTATAAATGCCATCGCAAAGCGGTTTCTCCCATGTCGTATAGATTTTATGGAAATCGCCAGTTTTTGGAGTTCTTTGGGTTCCAATTAAATCACCAGAAAGTTTGAAGGCCCAATTTATTTCCAAATTAAAACTACAAACGACGTTGGGATGTTGTCGACTCAATTTCAAATTATAGATTCAGTCACCACTCCCGTTATCGAATTCATAGTTCCTTCCCATTGAGTTGGCTCAAGAAATTTTTGACCGATGGGAGCGCTTTTGAATGTTTCTTTGCGGTCATAGAGACGATTTCTATTGTCTAGCCCTGAACCAGAAATAAAATCGAGACTAATAATTTTTATAATAGGCTTGGGTTCTTCGACGGTGATTGTAATTGAGGCTGAGACAAGATCACCAATCGCTGCTGCGCGAATTTGTGATCGAGCGCTTGATCTTATTGAAGCGGGTAACCCGCCAATAATTCCTTGCAAGATGATCGTGTGAGTTCCTGGTGAAAGATTTGATTTTGTAACAGATAGCGTGTCAGCCGCAAAAACACCGTCAATACTACTCACCCATTCAATATTGGTAATGTTGCCAATTTGAGAGCCAGTAAAGTTTATCAATTGCCCCGACTCAAAAATGTCGTTATCATTTGGTGTTAAAATTTCCAGAGCACCTTCAACAGAGGCTGTTTTTGCCAGCCAATTGAATACATTCATTGCAAAAATTCTGTTCTCAGTGCCAGCAAGTTCTGCTTTTGCAAAGCCATCATTTGCAAAGCAGTTACTATCGCAACTAATAACAACACGACCAGCGCCGTAATTTTTGGCAACAATCAAAGGGTAGCCTTCTGGAGTAATAGGATAATCACGGGGACTGCTCGTAGTTGGATGAGTCTTTACCCCTGCCTCAATCTGGAGGCCTTTTGGTCTTATATGACTGGAACCAAGCAATAACACCTGGTTAACGTTTTTAAATATGGCATGATCAGCGTTGGAAAAGGAAGAGTAGCCATAAAGTGGTGCCCTCTTAAAAATCGGCTGGGAAGGGTATGTTTGATAAAAATTTATGAAGTCAAAGACATAAGCGTTCCAATCATAAGGAAGAAAATATGGAGAAACGTAACCATTTTCATAAACAGGCATGTAATCAATCACGTTAGGTGACAAGGTCGCATCGAACATTCCAGCGATGTCATTATATTTTGAGAGTTCAGAGAAAACCCAATCGCCGGAGAAAAAGAAGCCTTTGCCAAAGGCAATAAAATTAAGAATTTTCGTTTTATCCTGCAATGAAAGAGGTCTGTCATTTGGGCTGACAAACGGAGTGCCAAGACTATCTATAATAGCCAGAACATCAATGTCTGAAAGATCCTGCAGAGGTTGGTCATTATTTTGAACAAGAACTTCGTAGCCTTCATTTTCAAGGGCCAGACGCAGGTCAGAAGTGAAGTTTATCCATTGATTATTCAGTCTTGTGAAAAACAGAATCGTTTTCCCATTAGGTGATGAACTAGCTCTGACAGAGGCTTTAATACTATTGTTTGCTGCTGGAAACATCTGAGAAGTAAACCAATAAGAATTTGTGGCAATACTACCGTCGCCGTCGATGTCTAGATCAGTTGCCAGCATCTTGTCGGCTTCTTCTTTTGTCAGAATTATGCCTTCCCTCGTTGAGGGGGCAATATTTCCAGAACTGCCGCTGAACATTCCGTTGATGTTTTTATCACAGGCTGTGAAAACAGTTATGATAAGCATTAAAGCAAGTAGCATAATTGCTTTTCTTGCAGATACAGGAAATGAAGTTTTCATCTCTTTCCCTCTCACATGTTTAACTTTCGATGAGGATTGTAGGCAATAGAGCCCAAGAAAGTCAACCTGTAAAACACCTTTCAGTTCTGCAACGGTGGTCGTGAATATGGCAACCGTGACAGCTTTACACTTGCCCTGCGGCGTTTGAGCTGCCGCAGAAAGAGAATGCGATATTCCGGGTCAAGACCGGCCGAACCGAGAAAAGCGACAATATTGGCCACCTGAACCGGTGTCAGACTATCGCGACGGCAGACGTTGGCCGATACGGCGAAGATCGCCGCAAAAATGAACGATGGCTCGGCCTTCTTGCCTCTGGTGAAGTCGATTTTAAGGCCCCGCTCGACCACTCCTTCTACATCGATCTGCCCGAAAATTTTGTGAAAAGTAAAAAAGCGGTCTGCGGCCGATGGCCCGACACAGGCGGAAACAGCACGTTTGCGATCGCAGTCTGCGGCCTGGCACAGAACCCGGCTGGCCATTTCCCACGAACGCGGCGTCGGAAAGGCGAACTCACCATTATTGTCGTAAAGGGCGTCGTGACCTTCGGTGCCGATATAGGCCAGAATCGTCTCGTCAATGCCGTGCCCGGCGCCCCAGTTCAGCCAGTCTCGAACCTCCGGGCGCATGATGAAATGGGCAAAGCGGTTGCAAAGAGCCGACGACAGCGACGAAACAATGGCGTTGTCTTCTTCGAGGTTGCCGGCGCCGAGCACGACGGTTTCGGGGTGAAAGCGGAACTGACCAACCCTGTGTTCAAGCACGATCTGGTAAGCGGCGGCCTGGTGCAGCCGGGTAACGGCGGCATTAATCTCGTCGAGAAATACCAGGCATGGCGTCTGCATGGCCTGCTTAACCCAGGCCGGCGGGAAAAGCTCGAGAACCTGCCGTTCATGATCAGGAAAATAGACACCGCAGAGCTCGGCCGGGTCGCGTTGCGCCAGTCTGATATCGATCAGTTCAAGGTTCATGGAGATTGCGAGTTCCTGCGCCAGCGAAGATTTGCCGACGCCGGGGTGGCCGCGCAGCAGCACCGAGATGCCGGCGCGCAGGGTTGTTTCTATGAGGGGGCGCAGTTCGCTGTAAGTGTAGCCTTCCGGAATTATCGGAACCGTTGCAGTTTTTTTCCTGGCAGCCATCTTTTTTTCTCCCTTATGCGGCTTTAATTGCATCCTGAAAAAATAAAAACAACTTACTTCACCGGCGCGGCCATCAGTCGGGCAATAAAAAGGCCCGGGGCTGTCACGCGGCAATCCCGGCTGCGTGACAGCTTTGCACGGGCAGAGACAGGCCTGACCAGCCTGTATTGAACGTTATTTTTTACAGAAACAGCTCGATCAGCTGATGTCTGAACTCCTGGTTTTGCAGCAGAACGGCAATGATGTGCTTGCAGAAACCACCGTTCTGTTCCTGCGCCCGGCGTGAAGCATCGGGGCAGGTGCAGGTCGGGCGGCACTGCCAGGCAGGGTTAACGGCAACTTCATAGGGCTTTGTGCCGCCAGTGACGTCGAACACCGCCGTTTCAGCTTCTGGCGTCTGTCGGCGACGGATCTGGTATTTTCCTGAAACACTGCCGGCGGCCCTGATCATTCTCAGGTCGCGCGCGTAAACGTCTATTTCCTGGTCTGGGCTGGTTTTGTGTGTCATATTTTCTCCTCACCTTTGCGTCAGTCTATGTTTTCGCCTGTTTTTCATTCATTTGCCGAGCCCGGCGTAGAAGCTCAATTAGGCTGACTCTGGTCGTCGGAGATATCGACGGTGAAGGTCTTTGTCGAGCCCATACTGGCCAGTGCATCATCGACGGTGTCGAAGATTGGCAGGATGTCCTGCAATGCAACGATACGAATCACGCCTGACAGGTAAGAGTTGAGATTGGCGAGAGCAAGCCGGCCGCCTTTTCTCATTACGCGTTGCATGGCAATTATAAAGAATGACAGGCCGGCACTGTCGATGTGGGTGATGCCGATACAGTCGATAACCAGGTTCACGTAGGAGTTGTCGAGCAGGTGGTCAATGCGTTCCTTGATGCTTTTATAGTTGAACATGTCGATGCCTTCGCTGATGGCCAGCACCGCGATTTTTCCGATCAGGCGCACCCCTTCGGGGGCCTTGCCCGCAAAAGCTTTGACGCTGCCGCTGTCTTTCATCACCACGGCCTCGACCTGACGCCCGCTGTCGCTGAAGACGAGGCGGCTGCAGATGCCGGTCGTCAGCAGCAGGCCACGCGAACCGGGTTCAAAGCTGGCACTGCGGGCGAGAAGCTTTTTGAGAGTCGCTTCCGGGTCGAAGCCGGGGCCATCGTCGCTGACATTGATCTGAGCGTAGGTTTCGGCAAGGGTCACCGACGCTTCGACTTTTCCGGCGGGTCGACCGGCGCAGCCATGTTTCAGGGCGTTGCCTACCAGCTCGGCAAGCACGGTCAGCACCCGGCCGGCCGAATCGTAGGGGAAATTCGCTTCCTGCAGTTTGCGCTTGATCATTGCCGCAAATTCTGCCGGCTGCTCGTCTTTTCCGGGCACAAAAGCGGCCGTGAGAACTTCGATCGAGGCATCGCGGCAATACTGCCCCTGGTTCTGCATTACCTGCGCGGCCTGAAACACCGTCTGCTTACGGAAACTGGCATCGTAAGCACCAGCTTTTATCTTGTCGGCCATGGCAAACAGATTCTGCTGCTCAGACACAAGCTCTGGTCGCGAGTGGCTGATTGCGTCAAGGCGGCGTGCATGTTCGAGCACCAGTGCCCCGGCGGCCGCAAAGTCTTTGGCATCGGCCAGTGCCAGTGCCTGCTGCTTGATCTGCAGGCACTGTTGCAGCCAGAGTTCCTGTTTCACTTCGGCGGTTTTCCAGGCCGGCTGGTTTATTGCGGGCATTTTGACCTTAACTTCGCAAACAACCGGCTGAAAACTGTCGGCGGCATCAAGGCCCCGGCAGGTCAGGCTGCCAAGCACGGCCGCCAGTTTCCCTGCGCCAGTTTCGGCGCTGAGATTGAACAGCAGGTGTCTTGTATCTTCGGCCATGCCGTCGCCCAGCTGCAGGCTGAACGTGCTGTCGGTGCGGTCGCCCGGGTAGCCGCCAAAGACTTCGGCGAGCCTGACGCCCGGTGCGGCTGCGAAGTTAACGGCGAGGTTCTGGATCACCACATTATTGAGAGCGCTGAATTCGTTCTGGAAAGCGGTCTGAATCGCCTCGTGTCCGTCGATGTAGGCAAAACGGCCACCGCCAGAACCCGCTAGCTTCGTCAGCAGGTCTTCGTTAAAGCCATTGCCAAAGCCGAAAGTCGTGGTGTGAATGCCCTTTTCAAGAAACGAGGCGGTGATTCTGGCGAGCTGCCCAGGGTCGGTGACGCCGACGTTGGCCTGGCCGTCGGTGAGCAGAATAACGTAATGCAGTTCGTTCTGGCGGTAGTTCAGGGCGATGTCGTTCAGGCCTTCGAGCAGGCCACCGCTGAGGTTGGTGCCGCCGTCTGCGGTGATTTGTCTGATTTTTTCGAGGGCCGATGGCTTGTCGGTAAGCTGCACGTGCGGAAGCACCAGCCGGGCAGCCTCAGAGAAGGTAACGACAGAAATATGGTCGCGGCGGGTCAGCCACTGCAGAAGGCTGCCGGCAGCCTGTTTGACCAGTTCGATGCTTCTGCCTTCCATAGAGCCACTTGCGTCGATAATGATCGAGAGGTGCACCGGCGGTCTGGCTTTTTCGACGGCGGCGCGCGGCATTTCGAGGCGCAGGAACCCGGTAACCAGACCGGCATTGTCGTTAACATCAGCACAGGTAATGAAACTTGCTTTCATGATTTTTTCCCCCTTATGTTCTAAGACCTTATCGATGAGATTCCGTCTATAACCGTTACGGGCATGAACGCTTGAATGACGGGCAAATCAGCAGTGCAATTAAGAAACCATTTGCAGCTGGCGTTAAGCGACCGGTGTCAGCGGGTTTCGACTCTAACGGGCAGTATCGACGGTTGTTTCGGTCTTTCGAGCGGAACGACCAGGTCGTTGGCGGCCATGAATTCGGCCAGGGCGCGTTCTTCGAGGAACTTGCGTTCTGACTCCTCGGCAGCAAGATCCTGCAGCTGGCGGCCGACTTCACCGCGCACCACCCGGGCGCGGCCGAGAGCCAGCTGGTGTGTTTTTTCGATGGTTTCGCCGGCGGCATCGAGCGACTGATGGGTATTGCCAAGCGAAAGGTTGAGCTTGCCGGCCATTTCGATAAGTTCGTTCTGGGCCGTGATGATCTCGGTCTGTGAAACCATCTGTTCGAGCTTTTCGAGGCGGGCATTGGCGTCGGTTACGGCGCGATCACGGGCCTTTTCGAGGCCCTGATAAGTTTCTTCAGCAACGCGGCAGCGGGTGCGCAGGTCATTGATTTCGCGCTGCAGGGTGCTCAACTGCAGCGCCAGGCGGGCTGCCTGTGCCTGTTCGCCGGCTTTCAGCAAGGCTCTGATGCGGGTAATCAGTTTCTGTTCCTGGTCGCAGCATTCCTGTGCCTGGTGTGACAGGCGGTAAACGTGCCCGGCCTGTTCGGCGAGGCCCTGGTTGAAGCGGGCGAGCTGGTTGCGCAGGTTGATTTTTTCGGCTTCGATGAGCGCCTTGGGGTTGGCGGCTTCAAAGAGACGCAGGGTTGAACTCAGAATTCCGGTTAAGAGGTTCCACAGGCGTTTAAACATAAGAGGACTCCTTTCTGAATCGAGAGTTTCTGACTTTTTTTCGCGTTCATTTTTTTCAATTCCGGAAAACCCGAACATTTTTTCATTTTTTATAAAAAGTTTTCCGTTTCGCGTTCTGTTCAGCTAGCAGAGCTAAAACCATCAACCAGTAGTTTTGAAATTTTTGAACCCTCACAAAAGCCAGTAACATCTGACTGGTTAATTTTTCAGGTTCAGTAGCTGTCGAAGCTGTAACCATAGTGGTTGTCGCCTGGCAGGTTGTCGTATTCGTAGGTTTCCTGCTCGCCGTAGTTGCGCAGAATGAGTTTCTGCAGGCGCTTGGGGAGCTTTTTGAATTCACTGTCAGAACTTGAAGCACTTTTATCGAGTTTCTTCATAATGGCCTCCCGATTTTGCATTTTTTGTCGCTCACACTTTTTAAGTTCCGGAAAACTTTCAGATTTTTTCATTTTTGCAAAAAAATATTCAGGCGCGTTTTTTTGAAAAAAGCAGGCGGATTTCCGGAACTAATCAGATGAAGCATTTATTCATCTGCGGGAGGTCCGGTATGAAGCAGACATATAAAGAAGCAGCTGTTCATTGTGTCAGAAGCACTTTTAGGGTGTTAGCCATAGTGGCACTGGCAGCAGTTCTGGCAATCTGTCTGAGTGGTTGCGAAATGAGCGCCGACTCTTTAATAACTCATGGTGACCGCTATCTTGCTTCCGGCGACCAACAGAAGGCTTTGCAGGCCTATCAGCAGGCCATAAAAGTAGACCCATATAACCAGGAAGCCAGACGAAAGGCACAAGAACTGCAGGACAGCATCGACCGCGAAAACCTTGAAAAGTTGCAGACGCTCCTTACCTCATTATTTGCCAGTGGTGCTCTGCCGGCCGTTTTGCTGCTGTGGGTTTCGCGGCATCCGGGCGGCAAAAGAATGCTGCATCGTTTCAAAATGCTGACCGGCCTTTACAGTTGGCATGAAGCAAAAGAGGTCAAAAAAGATTTTCAGCAGACGGTGGATTTTCTGGTGCGCAAGGGCGTGCACTCATATCTTGAGCCACTGGCCGACATTCTGCGCGAATTTCTGCTGATGCGCGACACCTATGTTAGAAGCCGGGAGCGTCTGCTACAGCTTGACCGCATACTCGCCGAAGACGTCACGCGGCTCGATGAAATTTCGGGGTCGGTAAAAGACCAGGCTTTCAGAAGCGAGATAAAAACCAGTACCGGCAGTTACCGCCGGCGCATTGAACAGCAGAAAGCCGAGATCATCGAGTTCAAAGAAAATTTTATCGAAGAAAAGCAGCATCTGTGCGGTTTTTTAATCAACCTGCGCACCAGACTCGAGCTCGACGAATCATTCGACGGTCGCCACGAAATCGAGCGCCTGACCCACAAGATCGCCGCTATCCGCAAAACCTTCCAAACTGCCGAAAGCAACTGGAGCTAATGTTCACCCTGCAGGCGATTGCGGTGAGGCAGAGAGTTGAAGTTGTGGTATATTGAACTTACTGATTCAGCAAGTTTGTAAACAGGAGAGCGAAATGGCCGGTCTGCCAAAACCCGAGTATTACACCTACGGAGACTATTGCGGCTGGAGAGACGATCAGCGCAGGGAAATAATCGAAGGCGTGCCTTATAACATGACCGGGCCGTCGCGGCAGCATGCAGAAATATCGCGTGAGCTTGCCTTTCAGTTTGTTTCTTTTTTTCGGGGCCGGCCATGCCAGGTTTATTCTGCCCCCTTCGACGTTCGCCTGCCACGCGGCAACGAGGCAGATGACGAAATCGACACGGTGATTCAACCTGATCTTCTTGTGGTCTGCGACGAACAAAAACTTGATGATCGCGGCTGCCGCGGTGCTCCTGACCTGATTATCGAAATACTTTCGCCCTCTACCGCGTCACGCGACTGCATTCAGAAACGCTCGCTCTATGAGCGGCACGGGGTCAGAGAATTCTGGGTCGTCGACCCGGCGAACCGCATTGTCACTGTTTACCTTCCTGGTGCCGACAAAAAGTTCGGCAAACCCGAAATCTACGGCGACACCGATAAAATCAACGTAGCAATCGTAGAGGGTCTCGAAATAAAACTCGACGAGGTTTTTCCGCCAGAGCCTGCTGCCTTGCGCGTCGTCAAAGAACCCCCGGCCAGCTTCGACTGAAGCAAAACTTCAAATTGAGCAAAAGCCACTTATTATGCGGCAGCTCAGACGGCCCAGTTTTCGAGTTTGAGGTCTTTTATCTGCCTGAATTCTTTAAGGTTATTGGTAACCAGTGTCGCATTGTTATGTCTGACAATGGCCGCAATCATCAGGTCATTTGGCCCGACACATTTTCCGGATCTTTCAAGTTCGGCGCGAATCCCGGCATAGACATGGGTTTCCGGGTCAGCAAACGGAAGAATGGCGAACGGCTCAAGAAACCTCTCGACCTTTCTGGTGTTCTCTGTTTTTTTGCTGCTTTTATATGCACCAAGAAGCAGCTCTGCTTTTACGATGGCAGGTATAGCTATTTTACCGGGCGGGGTTGCAAGAATTCTCTCTCTGATTGAATCAAACCGGCCATTCAAAAAATAAATGCAGGTATTGGTATCGAGGCAGTACATTAAAATTCTTCTCTTTTGCTATCGTCTGCGAATTCTGGTTGGGCAGGCCTGACAAATGTTTCATCAGTAATCGAGCCAAACAGTCCGGCAAAATCAGCCGGATAAGAGTTCTCAAGGCTGGTGCGAATCTGTTGCGCCACCCATTTCGAAATTGACAAACGCTGCAGTCTGGCGGCCTTCTCAAGCCGCTTCAGGGTCAACTCATCAATATACAAAGAAATCTGAGGCATAATCACCCTCCTGCACTGCTACCCTAAAATAAATATAATCGATGCGCCACTCTTTTGCAAGTATACTTGCAAGTATGGTTTATGATTATATTAAAAGCGAATTCAAAGCGCGGTTGCCGCCGGCGACAGAATTTTCGTCAGGGTTTTCAATTCGTCGTTAACCAGATAGTATGGGCACATAACCCGCAAATCAGCGCAGACGAAATCGCCAACACCGGAATAATCGTTAAAATTTTTGTGCCCGGAATAATGGGGTCATTTTGCGATGAATATTGACCCCTGAAGATTTAATTTAATGAAGCTGACAGATATTGTTACGAACAGCTGAAATACCTGGTAAGACCGGCGGCTTCAAGTAATTTCGTGCCGATTCTGGTGTTCGAAACGCCAGGTATAAGGCGATGCGGAAACTCAAGTCCGGTTTCGTGAACATGGGTTTCAAACTGAGCAAAAACTATATTGAGGTTATGCGAGATCGCCGTTTCAAGTTCGTAAAGGTGCGATGAGATCACAAAACAATGTTGACGCAGACCAGCAAAACCGTTGATGACGATCTTAGAGCATTCAAGGGCATCGCTGACGTTGGTGCCCTTAAAAATTTCGTCGATAACCACAAAGACACGGTTCCCCGCATCAATGATTTCTGTAATTTGCTTCACCTGACTGATCTCCTGAAAAAAGCTGCTGATGCCGCGACGCAAGTCGTCCTGCACGGTCAGCTGAAAAAAGAGATGGTCGAACGGCGTGAAAGTCATGGCCGCAACCGGCACGCCCATTCCGACATGTGCCAGAATCAGAGAGATACCGAGAGCTTTGAGATATGTTGTTTTGCCAGCCATGTTCGGACCGGTCAGAAACATGAAATTTCGGTCTTGTTCAAGATTAAAATCATTTTTGACAGGGTTTTCCAGAAATGGGTGATACAGGCCGGCAATTTCCAGCGTTTTCGGGCCATCGGCAGAGACCCGTGGGTAGGCAAAACCATTTAATGTAGTAGCCCTTCCCATGCTGAGATGCCCGTCGAATTTGCCAATCAGGGCAAACAGTTTTTGAATTTTGTCACGGTGTTGTTCACGCAGCAGGTAGTCTACTGCAAAAACCCGGTAGGCGCGTGCCCCCGCCACCCCGGCATCAATTCTGTCGAGACCGGCTTCGAGATAGACTGTCAGGTATTCTTCGAACAGATGGGCCGCAGCTTCGGGAGGATTCTTGCGCCTCAGTTCAGAAAAAATACCTGCAATCATTGATGTAGACGACAACACCAGTCTTATACCCCTCTGAATGAACGCAAAAAGGGCCGGGTGACGCGCACGCCGGTAGATACCTTTGAAAAAAGGGCAGACCGACCCGGAAAGGTCAAAAGCCACATAATTCGAACCCAGATATTCTTCGCATTCAGCATGCAATTTGCCCGGCAGTTCGATTTCAGCCGTGCCTAATTCTTCACCTAAAAATCTGGAAATATTCTGCAGCCCGATGATCTCAGACGGCTTTGCCGGGCTGCTTTTAAAAAGTTTTTTCAGGTATTCGCGCCCCCCGTCAGTCCGGCAATAATCAATGAATTTAAAAACCGGTTTCGCACCAGAATTTCGGCACTGATAAAACTCGAGATCCTCAAAAATTTCCGGGGCAACAAACATAGCTGAATGATTTTCCCTTCATGACTTCAGAGCAACATAACATTATCCCCCCACCCTGGCAATGTCAGGGTTCCTGTTTATCTGCCACAAAATCTTGCAAAGCCCGACCCACCTCAAATTCGCCTGGTTCTGAATTTAAACGGGCAAGTTAAGATGGCTGGCCACTCAATTTGCCGATTGTGGTATATTTCATATTTAAGAGGCTAAAAGATAAAAAATTACAGGAGAACGAAATGGCTGGGAATATGCCAAAATTCGAGTGTTGCGCCTGCGAAGAATATTGCGGCTGGAAAAATGATTGAGCGCGGGGTTGCGCGTCGTCAAAGAGAACCCGGCCAGCTTCGGCTGAATCTTTCTGACGCAGCAACCGAACTATACAAAAGCTCATTGAATGTTTCAATGCAAGGCCTGGAGAGAAGACGCGCTCTTATATAGCTTACAGAAGCCAGGATCAGTTATAAATGAAAATAGAAAAAGAATCGTTCTACGTTTTTTTTGTCATGACGCTGACGATGGCGGCAATCATGGCCTATTTTTTTGGCCCGATCACTGACGAATTCGTCGTGCCAACCATGGTTTCAGTGTTTGGCCTGAAAGGGCCGGCCCAGTCGTACGCGCATTATTTTTCGCCCGATGTTTCATTTCTGTCATTTTTTATCATTATCGGCTTTGTAATTATCAGAGCAATAGAACGCCTCGAACCCATTGTTTATCTGACTTATGGCGCTTCGCTGTTCTTCTGCTTTTTCTACTTTTTTATCGCACCGTTAGAATCGCTGTTCGTATTGCCGGCCTTCGTCACACCAGTCTTTTTCTGGCATCAGAACCGCATCGGGAACGGTGCCCTCACGCTGATCAGTCTGATGCTGATTGCGGGCAGCTGGTACTTTCTGCAAAAACCGGCCATTTTCATTCTGATGCTGCCGATGTGCCATCTGTTTGCCATCAGGGCCAACAACGCTCTGCAGAGCCGCTATGCCGGCCGCGAAGTCAGAATTCTTTCGCGCCTGAGCAGCACGCAGCAGAAAAAAACCGCCCCCACGGGCAACCTGCTTAAAAAAGACCTGTGGTCGATTATCGGCCCCGAAATCGAAGCCCTGGCCGACAGCTGGGCACAAGTTAAAGAAACCAGCCTCGGAATCCCAGTTGCCGAACCAGAAGCGCTGCAGCCGACCAACCGCCCGCGCGGCGTTCTCTCATCGATGCTCGAAATTCAGGAAAAAGGCGAAATGAAGCGGGCAATTGCAGCAATAAAACAGCGTGACCCGAAATTCAGCCCCGAAGCTTTCATAGACAAGTTCCGCGTTGCCTTCGAAAAGATTCACCAGGCCTGCTACGATCACAAGATCGAAACCATCCAGCCAATGGTTTCTGACGCGCTTTACGAGCAGTTTCGCTGCCGGGTCGATGAGCAAAAAGAAGCCGGGGTCAAGTTCAGCTGCCCCAAAGTTAACATTCAGACGATTCAGATCGCCCGCGTCACCTCTGACGGCAGTTTCGACGAAGTGCACGTTATGGTAACCGCCGAAGCGGTTGAAACCGCAATCGATATTGTTACAGGCGAGACCCTCAATGCCGAAAACCAGAATCAGGCGATCAGCGAGTTCTGGTCATTCATTCGCCGCCCATCAGCCAAAACATTGCAGAAACCTGGCCTGCTCGAAGGCAGCTGCCCGAACTGCGGCAATCCCATCGAAATCGGCCAGGCCACCGTCTGCCCCGTCTGCTCTTCATTTATTCGTTCTGGGCATTACGACTGGGTGCTCTCGCAAATCACCCAGGCCTGCGAATGGGAATACGCCAACCCCCGCCTGGTACCTGGCTGGAACGATCTCGTCGCCTCAGACCCAGGGTTCACCATTCAGCAGGTCGAAGACCGCACGGCGGTTATTTTCTGGATGATCAGACTGGTCGAGCGCAAGCGCATCATGGAACCCATGCTGCGTTTCGCCACCGAAAAAGCCTGCGAATTCTTCAACTTCGCTCTCAAGGGCGTTAAAAACTACTCTTACATGGAAAACGTCTCGTTTGCGTCGGCAACTCTCAAGGCAATTACCTTCACTGACAAAATCGAACGCCTTTATGTGCTGCTGGTCTGGAGCGGCATACCGGTCGAAATCACCCCCGAAGGCCGCGAACCGGCACTGCATCGTTTCAGCCGACCACGCCGCGACGTTCTCGTGCTCGTACGCCAGAAGGGCATGAAAACCAACATTAACAATACCCTCAGCAGCGCCCACTGCCGCAAGTGCGGTGGCCCTCTGACCTCGAACTTCGCCATCAGCTGCAATTACTGCAACACCATTCTCAATGACGGCGCCGAGTGGATTCTCGAAAAGACTATCAACGAAAAGAGCCAGGAATACATCGACATCATTGCCCGCAAAAAGCAACTGATGGAAAAAGTCGTAGTAGAAGTCAAAAGAGAACAGGCTGAACTGAAAAGCGTCAGATCAGGCCGTGATATGGTAACGATGGCAGCCCGCATGCTGCTCGCCGATGGCAAGGTCGACCCGGCCGAGATGAACCTGCTTAAAAATTATGCCGCCCGCTTCGCAATGCCCGAAAACATTCTTAATGGCATAGTTGAGTCGATGCGGCGGGGCGAGCTTTTTATTCCCGAACCCGAAACCCCTAAAGAGTCCATTGAATTGTTCGATGCCGCAGTCAGCATGGCCATGGCCGACGGCGAAGTTTCACCCGAAGAGCAGCAATATCTCGAAACTCTGATGAAGAAGCTTGGCTACACAAAAACCGAACTCAACATGGCCATCCGAAAAGCAACAAACCGCCAGAAACTCGAAAAAACTGCAAAAACAAAGCCGTAACCGCCAACCAGGCAAGCCATGTCCCCTTGCCAGCGAACCTCTTAAGCCAGAAATCCCGCTTATTGATGACTGCATAATTAAAGCTCACTCTAATAAACCATAAACAGGCCCGGAGAGAAGACGGGATTGCTTTTTCGGAAGCTTGTGACGAACGAAGTGAGGAATCGCTGTAGAAAAAGCAACCCGGCTGATAGGCCGGGCCGTCGAACAGACTCTACTTTGTTTTTGCAAGATTCAATAATTACACCAGAAGTGTTTTCTGTTTGCAGGTGACTACTGCGGGAACAAAGGGTTGCAGTTGTGGTATAGTTGACAGGTTGGTTTAACAGAATTCTAATATGGTTATATAAAAGCTCATTGAATATTTCACAGATCGGCCACGCCGTCGAATCAATTACAAATACTCGCAGCGCTCTTATATAGCATGCAATACGACAGCATTAATTAACAGGATATCAAACATGGACATAGTCACACAGGGGCTTCTCGGTTCAACCGTTGCCCAGGCAGGTTTTGGCCGGCAACTTGGTCGCCGGGCCGCTTTATATGGTTTTATAGTTGGGCTTTTACCTGACTTCGACGTTATTTCAGGTTACTGGGGCCAATGGGCTTCGCTCAAATATCATCGCGGGCCGACGCACGCCTTTCTGGTGCTGACGCTCCTTGCAGTGCCGCTTGGCCTTCTCGGGCACAGACTGGCGGGTGGAAACAGCAAAAAGCGGCATTGGGTCGGCCTGACCTTTCTGGCGTTGATTACCCACCCGATCATCGACTGGTGCACAGCTTACGGCACAAGTCTCGCCTGGCCATTCAACAACGGTCGCTACGCCATTGACGCCCTGCCAATCATTGACCCGGTTTATTCACTGCCGCTTCTGGTAGTGACCGTATTCGGCCTCTATGGCCGTGGAGCCGCCAACCGCCTGCACGCGCTCGCGGTCATCGCTCTTGTCGCCACAAGCATCTACGCCTTTGCCGGCTGGAACACCTCGCAAACATTGATTGAGCGCGGCAGCGAGCTTTTCCGCGCCCGGGGCTTTGTGCCGGTCGAAGTCAGGGCCATGCCCACCTTTCTGAATACGGTGGTCTACCGGGTTGTCGGGCGTGATGCAGAGAATCGTTTCATGATCACCTACCTGAAGAAGTCTTCAGTCAGTCCCTTGACCGAAGTTGTCACAACCGAACCCGATCGCAACGAACTGGTAACCCGTGCCCTTGACCACGAGAACGGCCGCCTTTTCAACTGGTTTGCCATGAACATGCTCCATACCACCAGCGAGCGCCTCGAAGACGGCCGGCAACGCGTTGTGCTGCACGACATGCGCTACGGGTTGTTTCTCGAACCGGCCCGCACCCTGTTCGCCGCTGAAGCGATGTTTGACCGCGAAGGGCAGCTGATCAGTTTCTCTCGGGTTCACAATCAAGGCTCAATCAGCATGAAAAAAGAAATGGCCGCGACCCTCGCTCATGTTTTCGGTGATGCCAAGGCTTCAAGCCCGGCCGCCCCCGGAGATCTCTAATGCCCAAAATTATTCTCGCCCGCACTTCAGGCTTCTGCATGGGTGTCAAACGCGCCATGCAAATCGCCATGCAAACCGCAGCCAAGGCACCGGGCCGCGTTTTCACCAGTGGCCCCCTGATTCATAACCCCCAGGCCGTCGATTACCTCCGCCAGAACGGCGTTGGCACCGTCAAAGACTGGCACAGCGTCAAAAACGGCACCATCATTATCAGGGCGCACGGCATGCCCGCCGGCCAGATCAAAGAAATTGCCGCCCAGGGCCTCGAAATCGTCGATGCTACCTGCCCGC
>DAOPYA010000064.1:0-24622 GCA_035352635.1 Candidatus Rifleibacterium sp. | reverse complement strand
GTAAGCAAAAAAAAATATTAACCCGGTCGGTTTTGCGTTATAATTTGTCTGCCATGTTTCATACCAATTTTGTTCATCTGCATGTACATAGCCATTACAGTCTGCTCGACGGTGCAGCGCCGGTTAAAGCCATTGTCGATGCGGCCCGGCGTTTCCGTATGCCGGCTATTGCCCTGACTGACCATGGCAACATGTTTGGCGCCATAGAGTTGTACCAGTCTGCCATCAAAAAGGGCGTTAAACCCATAATTGGCTTTGAAGCTTACCTGACCGCCGGGTCACATACCGATTTAAAGCGTGAGCAACCCCTGTACCACCTGGTTCTGCTCGCCCGTAACCTTGATGGTTATCGAAATCTGGTTAAACTTTCGACAATCGGTTATACCAAAGGGTTTTATTACAAACCTCGCATCGATTTTGAGCTGCTCGAACAGCATAAAGAAGGCCTGATAGGTCTTGGTGCCTGTCTGGCCGGCGAAATTCCGGTTGACCTGCTCAAAGATGACCGCGAAGCCGCTATGGCTGCAATTCGCAGATACCAGAAAATTCTCGGCAAAGAGAACTTTTATGTCGAGATTCAAAACCATGGCATCGAAAAGCAGATTCGTATCCTCAGAGAGTTGGTTGAAGTCGCCCGCGCCTGTGATTGCCCGATCGTTGCTACCAATGACAGTCATTATGTTAACCCCCTCGACTGGGAGGCGCAAGACGCGCTTCTCTGCCTCAACACCAACGCCCGTATCGACGACCCAGATCGCTGGCGCTTCGAAACCAAAGAATTTTACCTGAAATCCCCCCAGGAGATGACCGAACTGTTCGCCGAATGGCCCGATGCCATTTCGAATACCCTGCGCATCGCCGAGCGCTGCAATGTTCAACTCACACTCGGCAAGTCGATTCTGCCCAAATTCTCAAAACCCGATGGAAAAACCTCCGAAAGCTATCTGACCGAGCTTTGTCTGCAGGGCTACCCATGGCGTTATGGCAGCGATAGCCCTGGCGAGGTTGTCGAAAAGCGCCTTGAATTTGAACTTTCGGTTATCAAGCGCATGGGTTTTTGCGACTATTTTCTCATCGTCTGGGATTTCATTCGCGCTGCCCGGGAAATGGGCGTTCCTGTAGGCCCAGGCCGAGGTTCTGCCGCCGGGTCAATCGTTGCCTATCTGCTCGGTATCACCGATATCGACCCGCTCAAATATGGTTTGCTTTTCGAGCGCTTTTTGAACCCTGACCGCATCAGCATGCCTGATATCGACGTTGATTTTAGCGATGACGGGCGCCAGAAGGTAATCGATTACGTTAAAGAAAAATACGGTCACGACCGGGTTTCTCAAATCGTTACTTTTAATTTTATTCTCGCCAAGATGGCGATCCGCGATATCGGCAGGGTCATGGGTATGGAACTGTCAGAAGTTGATCGTATTGCCAAGCTCATTCCCGATAAACCAGGCATCCATTTAAAGGCTGTGGTTAACGATGTTCCTGAGCTCAAAGAAATCATCGAACACGGCACCGAGCAGCAAAAACGTCTTTTAAGAATCGCCGGCACAGTTGATGGGCTGGTCAGGCATACCGGTGTACATGCCTGCGGCATTGTTATTTCGGCCATCGATCTGATGGATATCGTGCCACTCTGCATTGACAAAGACAAGAACATCATGTCGCAATATGAGAAGAACGCCATCGAGAGCATCGGTCTTCTCAAAATGGATTTTCTGGGTCTGAAAACCCTGACGATTCTGCAACGCGCTCTCAAGAACGTCAAAGAGAGTCGTGGCATCGATGTTGATCTCGAAAAAGCACCGATCGATGACCCGAAGGTCTATCAGCTGCTGCAGCAGGCTCTGACCCTTGGTATTTTTCAGCTTGAATCGTCGGGGATGCGCAATCTGATTGCCCGGCTCAAGCCATCGGTGTTTGAAGACATAATCGCTCTGCTGGCCATGTATCGACCGGGGCCGCTGAAGTCGGGCATGGTCGATGACTTCGTTGAGCGCAAACACGGCCGCAAAGATATGGCTTACCCCCATCCTGACCTTGAACCGGTTCTAAAAGACACCTATGGCGTCTTTCTCTACCAGGAACAAGTCATGCAGACCGCGAACGTGCTCGCCGGGTTTACCATGGCTGAAGCCGATGCGTTGCGCAAAGCCATGGGCAAAAAGATTGCTGAAGTCATGGAAAAAATGGGCAAGCTTTTTGTAAAGGGCGCGGTTGGCCGTGGTGTAAACCAGGAACTCGCCCAGTCGATTTTTGATCTGATGGCCGGGTTTGCCGAATATGGCTTTAATAAGTCACATTCAGCTGCTTACGCGGTGGTGACTTTCAGAACCGCTTATCTTAAGGCCCATTACCCTGTTGAATTTATGGCGGCCGTGCTTTCATCAGAAATTAACGATACCGATAAAATCGCCGAGTATGTAGATGAATGCCGCACCATGGGTATCGAGATTCTGCCGCCTGATATAAACATTTCTGTCGGCCTTTTTAAGGTCGACAAAGGAAATATTCGCTTCGGTCTGAGCGGCATCAAAGGCGTCGGAGAAGGAGCCGTTGAGTCAATCGTCGAGCAGCGCGAGAAAAATGGCCCGTTCAAGTCACTCGGCGACCTCACCAGAAGAGTCGATACCCGCCAGGCCAATGCCCGGGTTATCGATGCGCTTATCAAGGCCGGTGCTCTCGATTCTTTCGGCCTGAAAAAAAGCCAGCTGGTGGCAATGGCTGTCGAAGCGCTTAAAACCGGCCAGTCAGCCATGAAAGACCGTCTCGCCGGGCAGGCAACTTTTTTTGACCTTCTTGGTGGTGATGAACGCGTTATGACCGAAGCCGAGACCAAGGCGCCCGATATACCAGAACTCTCAGAAAAAGAGCTTTTGACCGCTGAAAAAGAGGTTTTCGGCTTTTATCTGACCGGCGACCCATTCAGCGCCGTGGCCCCGCTTGGCAAAGTCTTTTCTACTCATTCTCTCGCCAGTCTCGCCGAGGCTGCCGATGGTCAGACCTGCCGGGTTGCCGGCATTCTCACTGGTTTTAAGCGTCACCTCACCAAAAAAGGTGATACCATGGCATTTTTGACCATTGAAGCCGAAAATACCACCTTCGACGTGACCATTTTTCCACGTGCCTACGAAGAATATCACCAGGCACTCAAGATCGATGAACCGCTCTTTCTAATAGTTCAGACACAGCTGATCGAGGGCACGATTAAAGCCAATGTCGAAAAAGTGCTGCTCCTCGACGATTTCAACGCCGAGGGGTTTTCAAAAATTTCGTTTCTGGTGCCATCGGCATCAGCTGATCGCGATACCTACCGACAGTTGCTGGGGGTCCTTCAGAAAAGCCCCGGGCAATCACCTTTTACCATTAAAATTCAGATTCCAGGTGGCGGAAAGGTAACGCTGAAATCACCGACCCGTTTCAGAATAAGTTTGACACCCGGCCTGATCAAAGGCTGGGAAAAGATCTGCGGCAAAAACACTATAAAGATTGAATTCCCGCAGATCGAGATGCTGGTACGCAAAAATTTCCGACAGCGTCGTAATTTCAAGGTTGCAGAAGGTTAAGCCAAGAGGGGAAAAATGCCAGTTAAATATCTAAATCTGATGGTGTTTGCTGTGTTGTGCCTGTTTGCTCAGTCGGTCAGTGCCGTAGAACTCGATGATGTCTATCGCAATCTCGGCGATTATCAGATAGTTGCCACCCAGGGTGTCCGGCTTTATTTCCCGAATTCAGCCGAAAAAGCTGTGCCGAGAATTCTTGCCGGGTTTGCTGCGGTGCATGCCCAGCTCGTTCAGGTGTTTCCAGATCAGAAAAATTATGAGGCCACCGTTATTCTCAATGACCACGATGACCGCATCAGCAGTTCAGCTGATTCAGACTTCGACTGGATCAACCTTGGCATGTTTGAAGAAATCGGGGTGCTCTCGACCCGGGCTTATTCCCTTGAAAAGCGTTTTGCCATGCGCTTATCGACTATTATGATCTTGCGAACCCTCGCCGCTTCGAGCAATTCATGGCGCCGGCAACTCGCTATTTTTGCTGTGCCGCAATGGTTCATGGATGGCATGGCACTCAGCTACGCGTTTGAACTTGACTCGATTCATTTCAGTCGTCTGCTCGATATGGCCCGCCATGACCGCCTTTATTCTATCGATCAGTTGAGCACGATTCTCAGTCAGCCAACTCTAACCCGCGAAGAAATGACCTTTCAGGCCCACAGCATGCTCGAATTCTGGGAAAAAACCTATAAAAAGGGCGCAGCTCTTGAACTTATGAAAAGCATATTCAGAAAGCCAGCCTCATTCGATAAGCTTTTTCGCGCTCATTACGGCGTCAACCTTAATGAAGCCTACCGAAAATACCGCGAATACGTTTGTGAACGTTGCAGCGAACTCAAAGAAAAGGCAGCCGCTCAAGAGTTCACCATCGAAGATCTCGAAGCTGGCGGCAAATTTTTTCGTTCATTGCGGCAACTCGGCCCCGACGAAAAAATCTGGGTTTCGTCGCGCCGCTACAGCACCGAAACTTATGACCTCTTCTACAAAAAAGGCAATGGTCGGGTCAAAATGCTGCTGAAAAACGTTCACCCGCTGCTGATGGTCGATGAAATGTCACGCGAAATTATTATCGGCCGCTACCAGGTCAATCAGCATCGCCAGCGGCGTCTCGGGCTGTGGTCGGTCACTCCCGAAGGTCGTGAGAAGTGTCTTTCCAACGAAGCCGGCAGCTTTAAGCCGCTCGGCCGCAAATTCGGAAGAATATTTTACACTTCGATCAAAGGCGGCGTAACCCGCGTTATGTCGGTTGATCCTGAGTTCAAAAATTCGACCCAGGTTGAATTCGATTTTGGGCCTGACGTGAGACCCCTCGATCTGGCTTTGAGCAATTCCTGCCGCGAGCTTTATTATACCTGCGAAACCACTGATTTTAAAAAGCGCCTGGTCGTGGTCTCAATTGTTAAAGACGACGAAGAAAAGCAACCCCATGAAATTCTCGCCTCGCACGGCGATATCAGGTCGCTCGTCTGTCACGATGACCTGCTCTGGTTTGCCGCTGAAAAAGATTTTTCGACCACCCAGCTGTTTTCGATTGATCGAACCGGAAAAAAACTCGAAAAGCACTCTCAGCTGCCCGGCGGGGTCTGGGATATAAACCCGGTCGAAGATCGCATCGAAGTCGTCACCCTTGACAAGGGCGGTTTCTGGAAAACTTCGCTGCCCGATTCGATGGCGTGCGAAACAATTGAGCTGGCAGACGCGGTTCCGGTTGTTAAAAACGAATTCAGACCTGAGAAGACCAAGAAATACCGTAGCGAATACCATACCAGCTACTGGAAGCCTTTGCTGAGCGAAGACGAAGATGGCGCTGTATTTGGTATTTACAATTACCGCACTGACCGCCTTGATCGCAGCAGCATTGTTCTCGCACCAACCTACGGGTTTGCAAGCAAGAACTGGGGTTATAACAGTGTGTATATGCAAAGATTCGGCCTGTTCAAAGTTACTGGTTCGATCATCGATCATACCCGCAAAAAAAGTTATCTCGACAATGATTATTTCGAACGCAGCAGTGCGAAGGTTCTTGATGTCGCGTACCCGCTTAATCTCTCTACTACGCTTTCTCTAGGCGTCGATCTTACTCAGCGGCAAATTGCCGAGATTCCCGAAAACAGCCCCGGGCCGTTTCCGTCAGTCGGGCGTGACCACTCGTTCTATGGCCGGATAAATCATCGTGCTATTCGCACTGAACCATACTGGGAAGTCTTTCCGCGGTTGGGTCGCACTATAACTGCTTCGTATAAGCGTGGCAATGAGATTCTCGATGGTGAAATGAACTATGACAGCACTTCGCTGCGCTGGACAGAGCATCTTCCCGTTCGCGACATGGTTCTGACCTGCCGAACCTGGATTGCCGAAGACGACAAAGAAAACCAGATCCGTCGCCCTGACGATCTCAGCCTGGGTGGTGAAGACTTCATGCGTGGTTTTGACTCGGCCTTCAAATCAGGAGACCGGTTGCGGGCTTTTGCGCTGCATCTTGGCCGACCAGTTCGTTTTCAGTTTCCAAAGTTCATGAGTTTTATTTATAACGAATTTATGGTTGCCGAACTGTTCTGGGAAACCGGCGATGTCACCAATCAGGGAAATTTCCACTGGTATTCAGATAACGGCATCGAGATTCGCAGCCAGGTTCTTCTTCTGAAGCGTTTGCCGATGATCGTCAGAATCGGATTTGCAGCCCAGAATGGCTCAGATAAAACAAATACCTACTTTGCCATTGACCTTTCTGACCTTGCTGGAGTATTTCAGTAATAGACCTACCTTCATTCTCAGGATTTCGTGACCGCAAATGCAAAACTATCTGCTGAAAACCTTTTTTGTTGCCGCTCTGACCTTGAATGCCGTTGCCGGTTTTGCCATAGAACTGCAAGGGGGCCTGAAAAGCGAAATTCGTGGCCTGCTGAGTCAGTTTGCCGTCAAACTGCCGGTCAGCGATTTTGGCAAACTGCCTGATGGCCTCGAAATAATCGACGGCAAAGGTTATCGTGGTATTAAGATCAAACAGGGTAAACTGCTGATTAAGGTTCACACCTGGACCGGCAACGAAGGTCTGCTCGAAACCCACGAGAAGTGCCGCAAGGAAGGCGAAGAATCTGGAGCCGTAGATGCTCTGGTGGCTTCGATCAACGGAACCTTTTATTCACCACGCGGCGTTCTGGGTCAGGTTGTCTCAGAAGCCACGCTGCCGCCAGAGATCATACAGATTCCGGGGCGATTGTCACGCTGCTTCATTGCTTCGTTCAGAGGCGCAAAGAAGCGCCAGTTCTGGTATATTGGCGAGACCAGTTTCCAGGCCCAGGATTTGTTTGACCCATACAAACGCACCGAAGCCTGGTTCAACCGGTCAATCGTTTTTGACTCGGTTATTGATAATCTGCTGGGCGGTGGTGGCTGGATTCTTCGCAATCGCGAAGACGTTCACATGGAAGCCTATGATCGACAGCGCTTTCGCTTTCGCAAAGAAGATCAGACCAGTTGCAAAACCGTTGTGGCGCAGGACGAAGCTCGAAACCTTTATTTTCTTGTCTTTGCCAATGGCTTTAATTTTTACATGGTCGCCAGAACCTTTATCAAGGATGAGATTTTTGCCGGGGTTCGCGATGTGATTTTTCTTGATGGCGGGTCATCGTCTGCTATTGTGCTGAATGGCAAATATCTGGTTCCGCCGTTGTATATGGTTGACAAGGCCAGGTTTTCATGTATTCAGGTGCTGGTCCCGCCGACCACCTGGTAGAATCTCGGAGGCATTGATTGCCCTGGTATGCATATCCGGCTCTGGCTTTCAGGGGCAGAAAATATCTGCCAGATCGCTCTGCCACAAACGTTTTTGATGTAATTGTCGTCTCGGGTGATGCCTATGTTGATCACCCGGCTTTTCCGGCAGCTGTTATTACCCGGTTGTTGCAGCGTCTTGGTCTTAAAGTTGCCGTGATTGCCCAACCAGACTGGAACAGTGACAGCGATTTTCTCGTCTGGGGCCGGCCCGAGTTGTTTTTTGCGGTTGTTCCCGGGGCGATGGACAGCATGGTTGCCAACTACACCGCCAGCCGCATGCCCCGTGGCCGTGACCGCCTGTCGCCCGATGGTGAGCCTGGGTTGAGGCCCAAACGTGCCCTGCAGATTTACGTTCAAAAAATTCGCCAGCTTTTTCGCGATGCCGGCCTGGTGATTGGTGGTATTGAAGCGTCTCTTAGACGGTTTGCCCATTACGATTTCTGGGAAGACCGCCTGCGCGACCCAATTCTTGTTGATACTCCGGCTGATATACTCGTTTATGGCATGGCCGAGCCGGTAATTGAAAAAGTGGTCGATTGGTACAAGGCTGGCCGGCAGCCTGCCATTCCGCAGATACCTCAGACTGCCATGCGAGTTAAGCATGACAGCTGGCGCGAATGGTTGACCGAAAATTTTCTGCTGCTGCCTTCGGTCGATGAATGCCGGCAAAATGCCGAGGCGTTCATGAACATGACCCGCATAACCGACAGCTCAGTCAGACCAGGCGGAAAATCTCTCGTTCAGCAACATCCAAAAGGCGATATTATCTGTTTTCCGCCGTCGGCGGCCGACTATCTCGCTGAGACGACGATTATTGGGCAGTTGCCATATAACCGTCGTAGCCACCCGATTTATGAAAACCCTGTGCCAGGCCTTGAACCGGTGCAGTTTTCGGTGCAGTCGCATCGTGGTTGCCTCGGAGCTTGCAGTTTTTGCGCTCTCTCATTGCATCAGGGCCGCACAATCAGATCGAGAACCCCCGCCAGCATTCTGGCTGAACTGGCTTCTTTTGCCGAACACCCTGATTTTAAGGGCATAGTGCCTGATATTGGCGGGCCGGCAGTCAACATGTACGGCTGGGAATGCCGTGCCGGCGGTTGTGAACGCAATATGTGCACTCACCCGGTGGTCTGCCGCAACGTTTTAACGACTCTGAGGCCGTTGGCGGAATTGCTGAAGGCGGCAGTCGCCGTTCCCGGTATCCGCAGAGTTTTTCTTGGCTCGGGCTTGCGCTACGACCTGATCAGGCCCGAAGAGTGGGATCTCTTTGAATACATTATTTTTAATCATATTTCAGGTCAGCTCAAAGTGGCCCCTGAACACTTTGACAAAAAAGTTCTAGGCCTGATGCGCAAGGGTGAAAATGCTGATTTTGCGGCCTTTGCCCGAAAATTCTACGCTTCCTGCGAACGGGCCGGCAAAAGGCTTTTTCTCGTGCCATACCTGATGACCGCTTTCCCGGGCAGCGGCGATGCAGACCAGTTACTGGCCCGAATGATCAACGAACTGCATCTCGCGCACGAGCAGCTTCAAGAATTCACGCCAACTCCCGGCAGCATGGGGACTGCCATGTTCTACACAGGTCTCGATCAGCACGGAAACCAGATCAAGGTAGCTAGAAAGCACTCTGAACGCATGCAGGGCCGCAATCAGATTCAGGGCGGTCGCCCCCCGGCCAGACAAGCCCCTGAAGACCGCCCCCGCCGGTCGCCACCCCCCCATAAAAAAGCCCGGCGATGAGCGTCAACCACGAAATTACCGATTTTTTTCGCCAGAATGAGCTGCTGTTTGTGGATGAAATTGATCGCCTGCGCCGCCAGCCCTCGCTGGTTTCGGTCTGCCCGGGCAATGCGCTGCAAAACGGCGGTTGGCTGTTTATGGCAGCCGAATCGGCCAGCGGTGACTGGAACCTGGCCCGTCTTCTCGGTGACCCACACGGCGCCATCGAAGCCCTCGGCCGTCTACCAGACGTCGAATCTCAGTTGCTTGTTCCGGAGCCAGTTGCCAGGTTGTTCGCCCGCCAATTGTTGCCACAACCTGCGTTGCTGAATTTTGTCGATGCCGAAGTTAATGATTACGCTGTCAGTAACGGTAACTCTCTGCCGACAGGGTTTAATATTGAAATCAGGTTCGCCAGACCACTTGCAGCGAGTGCCGCTGTCGATGCGACTCTGGCCGACCAGTTGTCGGTCTTTTTGCTTGCCGATGGGCAGGTTCAGGGTTATGTAAAAACCATCCGGCACAGTCAGAATTTTTCTGAAGTGTACATTGAGCTGAAACCGGCAGTGCGCGGGCGTGGTCTTGCACCAGAACTGCTGCGTCAGGCGGTTCTGGCCCTGCGCAGTCGGCACCGGAGACTGTTTTATTCTGTTTCTGCCGATAATGCTCCTTCACTTGCTACCGCAAGGCGAGTCGGCCTGCAGCCAGCCTTCAAACTGGCAAGGTTTTTAAAGCCACAGTCAGGTTAAGCCGCTGCTGCCCTGTTGCTGTCACCGCTTTCCCAGCTGATTGATTGATAACTGCATAATTAAAACTCCCCCTGATAAATCATAAACAGGCCCAACTGATATGCCGGGCCGTCGAACAGACTCTATTTTCTTTTGGCAGGTTTCAAAAGTGCATTATGAAAAAAGCAGGGTCGGGTCGGTTAAGTAGCCTGTCTGGGGTAGCATCATTTATGCAGTTATCAATTATTTCTTCACGACAACGGCAGCGTGATGGTAAATTAATCTCAATTAAATCGAATTTTGCACGTTGCTATTTTAAGAAAGTGGGGCGCCGATCAACCCGGTATCGAGAATGCTTGAATGACACAAAAACCTGTTATCATGCTGCTTCCCTATGAAAGCTGCTCGGGGCTTGAACTTTTTGGCCTGCGCTTTGCCGGCGACCTGCAAAGCCGCGGTTACCCAGTCAAAGTTGCCGCTCCCAGCGGTTCGCTGCTTGACCAGCAGTGTCGTGCACGTGGTTTACAACTCTGGCCATTTCCCGCCACCGTTAAATATGACCTGAAAGCCTGGCCAGCCTGTTACCAGATGCTCAAAGAACTCAACCCCGCAGCCGTAATCGCATTTAGAACCCAGATGATGTACCCGCTGCATTTTGCAAGACTCATGGCCCGCCGGCACCCGAAACTTTTTCTCTTTTACCGGATCGGGGTTGGCAATCATTGGCGCATTGACCCGCTGCACCGTCTTATGTTCGGGCAACTCAGTGCCGTGGTGCCGAATGCAGATTACGTGCGCGACAAGATTCGCAAATTCTGGGGCATCGACGCCGCCAGGGTCGTCTGCATTAAAAGTGGGGTCGATATCGAAAAATACCGCCCCGACCATGCGCGCCGCGCCTCGGTGCGTGGGCCACTCGGCCTCGGCACTGATGATCTTCTCATCGGCTCATCCGGCCGCATTCACCCCGAAAAGGGTTCAGAAATTCTGCTCAGGGCTTTGTTTGAAGGCGATGGCCCGGGGCGGGCCAGAGATAATGTGCATCTGCTATATGTCGGGCGCGAATACCAGCCTGGATACACCGCACATCTGAAGCGTATAGCTGCCGAACTCGGGGTCGAAAAGCGCTTTCATATCATGGATTTTCGCAATGACATCGAAACGGTCTATTCAGCCCTCGATCTCTTTGCCTTCGCGGTAACTTCTCATGAAGCCTATGCCTACGTGGTTCTTGAAGCGATGGCTTCGGGCGTGGTTCCGGTTATCCCGGCTACTGGCGGTATGTCTGAAATGTTCGCAGACCGAAAACAGGGTTTCTTTTTTAAACATCGAAATACCGATTCATTAAAGGCTGCCTTGCATTTGGCTCTTGATATGCCTGCCACCCAGTTGCGCTCAATGGGTGAAGCCGCCCGCCGTCACATGGTTGCTACTGCTGACTGGCACGACATGATGTCCAGATATCTCGACCTTTTCAAAAAAACATCGGTCGAAGGTTTTAACGGGGTTGACTTGGCATCATCTCGCCTCTAGAATGACACTATCCGGGTTAATATTTCCGGGCAGGAATGGAATGAGTGAGGAAAGAAAATGAAAGCAGTTATCATGGCCGGTGGTTTTGGTACGCGCTTGCGTCCGATTACATGCAATATTCCCAAACCGATGGTGCCGTTGGCAAATTTGCCGATGATGGAGCATATTGTTAATTTGCTCAAACAGTATGATTTTAAGAAAATCTGTTCAATACTCTACTTTCAGCCCGAAGTAATCACTAAGTTTTTTGGTGACGGTGCTGATTTTGACATCGAGATGGAATACCAGATGGCAACCGCCGATTTCGGCACGGCCGGTAGCGTTAAGAATACCGAAGAAAAGCTTAAAGATGAGCCTTTTATAATTATTTCCGGTGACGTGCTGACTGATTTTGATCTTTCAGAAGCCATCAGATTCCACCAGGAAAAGAAAGCGATGGCCACCATGGTGTTGACCAGGGTAAACAACCCGCTCGAATACGGCGTGGTAATTACCGCTGACGATGGCAAGATCATCAGATTCCTCGAAAAGCCAAGCTGGGGCGAAGTGTTCTCAGATACCATCAACACGGGCATTTATATTCTTGAACCCGAAATTTTTAAATACATACCAGCCAAAACTGAATTCGATTTCAGCAAGAATCTGTTCCCCCTGATGCTCAAGGAAGGCCTGCCACTCTATGGCTACATCGCTGAAGGCTACTGGAAAGACATCGGCAATCTCGAAGAATATATGCTTGCCCACCAGAACGTTCTTAACGGCGAAGTTAAACTTAATATTCCGGGCGAACGCCTGAATATTATCGGTCGCGACGTCTGGATCGGCAAGAACAGCAACATCTCTGCCAAGGTTAAGTTCAAGGGTGGGGTAATCATTGGCCAGAACTGCGTTATCGAAGACGGTGTCGAACTTGAAAACTGCGTGCTCGGCGATGGCTGCGTTATCTGCAAAAATACCCGCATCAAAAAGGCCACCCTCTGGGATGGCGTTCATGTCGGCGAAAATTCACGCATTGATGAGTCGGTGATCAGCAGCGAAACCCATATCGAAGAAAGGGTCGAAGTCGAAGCCGGCGCCATTATCAGCGAAGAGTGTCGCATTGGCAAGGGCGCCGTTATTCGCGAAAACGTAAAAATCTGGCCCAAGAAGCAGGTCGAAGATGGTTCAACCGTTTATGCCAGTATCATCTGGAGCGACAAATGGACTAAAAACCTGTTTAATGATTTTGGTATTTCGGGTCTCGCCAATATCGAAATCACCCCGGAAATGGCTTCGAAAATTGGTGCCGCCTTCGGAACCACCCTGCCTAAAGAATCCAGCGTTATTGTCTCACGCGATTCACATAAGATCAGTCGTATGATCAACCGTGCCATTATCTGCGGCTTGAGTTCAACTGGTATAAATGTTGCCGATCTGCGGGTCACCCCGGCGCCAGTATCGCGTTACAAGCCAGGTGCATTTATGCGCGGGGGCGGCGTTCATGTCAAAGTTGCCAGCGATAATCCCAACCAGCTCGAAATAAGGGTTTTCGACGTCGAAGGCCGCGACATTTCAGTGGCACAGAAAAAGACGATTGAGCGTCTCTTCAACCGTGAAGATTTCCGCAGGGTTGCTATTAATGAAGTCGGCGAAATTACTTTTCCACCGCGGGTTCCCGAAAATTACAGCGAAGAACTGCTGCGCCGCATCGATGTTGAAGCGATCAAACAACGTCGCCTTAAAGTGGTCATCGATCACGCTTTCAGCGGCGGCAGCGGCATTTTTGATACTTTCCTCGGCAAGTTGAACTGCGAAGTTATCGCTCTGAACGCCTACCACGACGAAGCGAGGGTTCTGACTATCAAACCCGAACATTCTCAGGCCAGTGTCTCTTCAATCGTAAAATCGCTGGGTGCCGACCTTGGCATCATCATGGGCGATGGAGCAGAACGCATTACTTTTGTAGATAATCAGGGCCGGGTTATTCTCGGTGAAGAAGCCCTGGTAGTCTGGGCCAAAATGATTATCGAGCTGAACCCTGGCGCCCGCCTGGCTGTGCCGGTAACCACCACTCATGAACTCGAAAAACTGGCAGACAAATTTGGTGGCAGCATCATTCGCACCAAAACCAATGCCCGTGCCCTTATGGATGCCGCCCTGAATGACAAGGTCGTCTGCAGCCTTGACGAATTTGGCGGTATTATTTTCCCCGACTTTCAGGCTGCCTTTGATGGCATTTTTGCCACCATTAAATTGCTTGAATACGTTTCCAGGCTGAAAAAGCCACTTTCCGAAATCGTTGACAGCGTTCCCGAATTTTTTGCGCGAACTACCCGCATTCCCTGCCCCTGGGAAGAAAAAGGCAAGGTTATGCGTTACGCCATGGAATTCGCCAAAGATAAAGAAACCCGCCTCATCGATGGTGTTAAGATCATGCTTGCCAACGATGAATGGGTGCTTATTCTGCCAGACCCTGATCGCCCGTTTGTAAACATTACCGTAGAAAGCACCAGTGAGAAGAAGGTTACAGACCTGCTTGCCAAAACAGTCGCCCGGGTGCAGGAATGGGAAAGCAAGGCTGAATGAGCCGTTCTTAAATTACTGCCGAAAAGGCGGGCTGCAGCACCTGTGGGTGTTGCAGCCCGTTTCTATTTCTTTTGGCCGCCAGTTGAGGCAGTTTGTTGTTCTATCTGGTTTTTGCAGGTTTGATTAAAAAACCTTGCTACCCGAAATATACAGGCTGCTAACCCTGATATCCTTGATTCTTGATGGCGGAACCATGAACGGGTCTTCGCCGAGGCAGACGAAGTCGGCGAGTTTTCCGGGGCGAAGATGACCGCGCTGCGCTGTTTCACCGCTGAACTTGTGCGGTTCACTTATAAAGAGCGACAGTGCTGAGTTCAAATCAATACGTTCGTCAGGGTTGGTATGGTTAACCAGGGCATGAATGCCAAGCAGCGGGTTTATGGGGGTAACGGGGCTGTCAGAGCCGCATGCCAGGCTGACTCCCATGTCGAGAATGGTTTTAAAGGGGTTACACCCGGCTGCCCGCTGTTTGCCGAGACGTTGCGCGTAGAGACCGGTGCTGCCGCCCCAAAAATGATCGAAGACTGGCTGAATGCAGATCATGGTGCTGGTGTCGCGGGCCGCCATGATGGCTTTATCAGAAGGCAGAATAAAGTGTTCAATGCGATGGGGCAGGGCAGGGCGCCCGAATTTTTCGCCGGCCCATGTATAACAGGCGGTCACGGTTTCGATTGCCTGGTCGCCAATCGCGTGCAGAGCCAGTTGCAGACGATTGTTAGCAGCTGTAGTCAGCAGGCGTTCAATATCATCAGCCTTGAGATATTGAGAGCCGCTTGTAGCCGCGTCGGCGTAGGGTTCGTGCATTGCTGCTGTCCGGGTGCCGATTGACCCATCGACAAGCAGGCAGCCGCCCATTCGGTTCCATTTTCGTTTGAGCGGCAGGGCCGGGTTGCCGGATTGATGATAAATAACGCCATGCAACGGGCTGCCGGCAAAGTAGTCGGCGGCGGCAACCGTTTCAACTTCGGATTCTTCTGAACCTTCGAGCGCGTGAACCGTTGCGACGCCATTTTTGAAACATTCCTGAGCCGCCAGCTCAAGCCCTTTGCGTTTAAAATCGCGAGGCAGCAGGCTGTTCAGCTTATACGAGAGAAAATTGTATTCTTCGCCCCTTATCAGGCCATCTTTGACTGCCAGCGCCGGAAAAATGCTTCTGGCCCACTCAAGCGCCCGGGTATTGACCACCGCCGAATGCAGATCGGCACGCGCCAGCCAGATAAATGCCGATTTGCTGACCTGGTCAAGCTCATCACGCGTCGGCAAGCGTTTTTCGCGCAATTTTGACTCCTGCATGTTCCAGCCGAGTACATATTCATGACTGGCGGCCTCATTGCGCAACATGGCCAGTATAGCCGATATGGAAGTGGCGTCTTCAAGACGGCAGCCGAGAAGAGTGATGCCGGTCTGGGTAAAATGCACATGCGCGTCGGCGAAGGCCGAAAATACTGTGGCACCACCCAGATCGATACCGACCGAACCATCGTCAGGAAATGGTAATTGAAAGCCGGTCTGCATCACCACGCCATCGGTGACCTGCATGGTGTCGAAATCCTTGCGTGAGTAGTCAGGCAGATTCCGCCCGGAAAAATTAAAGAAGAAGGCTCTTTTTGGGGGCAAATTACTGTTGGTAGTCATGCGAACGTCAGAACGGCAATTTTCTATAAAAGTTGTAAGCAGCTGCAAAACACTGGGCAAGCCAGTTTAACGGCGGCAGCAGCAGGGCGGCCAGTGGGCCAAGCAGCCTTGAAAGCCTGGTGACCCGCAAAAACCAGAAAACCACAAAAAAAAGACTGCAACCAGCCAGCAGCAGCCCCGAATAAAATAGCCAGACACCGGATTTGCTGCATGGGCGACACAGAGTATCAAGGTGACAGGGCTTGATGCTGTTGCCAAGAAGCCGGCAGGCTATATGGGCCGGAATTGCCCTTGAAACAGGTCGAACGGCACACTCTTGGTTCAGGTTTTTCAGTAATACCATAACAGCGATTTTACCAGAACCCGCACCCGGCTTCAACTGATTTTCAGCATTTCCCGGTCAAATGCCGGCGACTGATAAAATCATTCTATGAGTGATTTTAAGGTTTTAAAAATCCGCGTTAAATGGTAAATTGTCAGTATGAGCGATCTTGAAACCACTTCTGGCTCCAGTGACGGATTCGGCCTGATGCCGGTCTGTTACCAGCCCGGGCCACTTAAAAAGCTTTTTGGTCATACTTCTTTTCGGCTCGACGCCGAAGGAATTGCGGTCGGGGCGGGCAGTTCGCCGCGCGAAATTGCCTGGGCCAATGTTGCGTCTGTAGGCAATGAAGCCGGCAAGGTTTTTCTGCATCTGAGAACCGGGTCACCGGTGGTGCTTAAATGCGGAGCCGGTGCCGGGCGGGTTGCGGCTCTTGCAGCACGGTTGCTGGGTGAATACGATGAATTTCATCTGGTCTACGATCAGCCAGGCCCGCTTTCGGTTGCAAATGGCATGGCGATTTTTTCCAGGTGTCTTAATTTCAGGGGTCTGCCATACGTCAGGGCCGTTGATGTTTTGCTAAAAACCGCTGCTGATAACAATTTTACTGATGTTCATCTCGAACCAGTCAGTTCAGGGCAGGTTAAGGTGACTTTCAGGCTGGCCGGCGAAGTCAGACCTGCCCTGGAACTCTCACATGCCGATCATGCAAGAGTTACTGCACGGCTGAAGCATCTGGCTGGTTGTTTGTCGCACGTTACCGATACGGCCCAGGAAGGCGCCTTTCGTCAGGGTTCTTTTTCGGTGCGAATTTCGACATTTCCGGCCAGCGGCGGCGAGCGGGTCTCACTACGAATAATCACCGCCCTGCGCTTTGCCCGGGTCGCCGACCTTGGCTGGAACCCTGACATTGCTGCCACCTGGCTCTCTCAGATCAGGTCGGGCCGGGGTTTGTATATTATTTCCGGGCCGGTGGGCAGCGGCAAGACCACCGCCATGTACGCAACTCTCTCTGAGTTGTCGGCTGGCGACAACGGGCTGCGCCTGGTAACCGTAGAAGACCCGGTTGAAGCTGTGATTCCGGGTATCTGTCAGTCTTCTCTCGATCAACTCCGCGAGAAAGACCTGGCAGCTGCATTTAAACACCTGTTGCGCCAGGACCCTAATGTGATCGCCCTGGGTGAAATCCGTGATCTGAAATGTATAAAAGAAGCTTTGCAGGCTGGTCTTTCAGGGCATCTGGTCATGGCAACCTTTCATGCCGGTTCGATTGATGAGGCTCTTGATCGTATCAGGCAGATGGGCGGCGATGATCAGCTTGTTCTTTCGGGCCTCAAAGGGGTTCTTCATCTTGATCTGCAATGCCAGCAGGGCAAAATAATGCCCAAAGTTGATTTTGCCAGTTTTGACGGGCATGAATTGAGGAAATGCTTATGAATCCTGCCAGTTTTTATGCTTTTGCCAGTACTTTCGAGCAGCGCGAGGTCTCTATGCTGCATCTTGGCCTGTTGTTGTGTGATGCCATGCCGTTGCCGCAGGCGCTACGACAGATTGCGATCACCGCAGAAGACAGAAAAGTCAAGGTTGCCGCCGCTCGTGCCGCCGAACTTATGGCGGCCGGTAATTCTGCCTCCGATGTTTTTGCCCGCTCAGAAATGAAGGCGTTTTCGCCGCGGGCCCGTTATATTCTGGCCTCGCCACTGACTGAAGACCTCAAGGGTCGCCTGCTCAGCGGTTGGCGCTTTAACAAGACCTCAGCTTTTGCAGTTTTGGAGCATCTTTATTACCCGGCTCAGATTTTAGTATTTGGGATGCTGGTTGTTTTCTTTCTGGCAATGTTTGTGTTGCCGCAGTTTCGTGAGATAATGATGGGCAGCGGCATAGAACCACAGGGTGTGCAAAGCTGGGTGTTTAAGGTTTTTTTTGAGCACGATATTCTCGCTATTCTTTTTGCGGCCCCGGCGGTTTTTGTTGTTCTGATGGCTGTCGTATTTTTCGTCAGCAAAACGTTTTTTGGCGCTTATAAAAGCTTTGACGAGCTGAATCTGTTGCGGCTTTTGAAGGCTGTGCCCGCTGCTGATCGCTTTAAAGTGCTCGAAGTCATGGCAGCACCTCATAATTTTCCGCGACTGGGGGTTAAGCTTAAAGCTTTTGCCCGGGCGATAAACAACGGTGAAGAAATTATCCCGGCCTGTCGTGAAGCCGGTCTTGACAGTGCGATGGCCTGGTTTGTTCAGCTGTCGGCAGGTCATGACGAGAATTCTCTCATTCTTGAGCAGGGTGCTCAGATGCTCGAAAGTCAAGTTAACTGCGCCTTAGAACGCTCCGGTCGCATGCTTGAAATCTTCAGTGTTCTGATGCTGGGCCTTGGTTTTGGGCTGATCACCTACACGGTTTTTCAGTCGATGATCACCATTATGATGGGGGCAATTTCATGAGCGATCAGCAGAATCGTCGCGAAACCATAGTTTTCTGTCAGTTGCTCTCTGTATCGCTACGCAGCGGCCAGCCCCTCCCTGAAGCCCTCAGCCACCTCGGCGCTTCGCTTGATAACCAGGCTGCATTGTGGGCGAAGAACCTGGCCCAGAAATTGTCGCAGGGCCACCCGGTCGAAGAGATCTGCCGTGAAATGGCGGGTTTTGATCCGGTGCTCGCCAGGCTGATGCCACTGCTTGGCGATGGCAGGCTCCTCAGAATTCTCGAGATCTATACCGGCTTTCTCGTCAACCTTGAACGGGTTCGCGACAACCTTAAATCTGCTCTCTTCTACCCGACAGTCGTGGTAGGCCTGCTGCTCGCCAACCTGCTGCAACTTAATTTTGGCCTGTTTCAACAGGTTTATCTCAGCTCGTCAGCCTCTGCAGAACCTCTGCCTCTGGCTCTTCGGGCGTTATACTTCGCCGAACCCGGCATGTGGCCCATGGCGCTCCCAATACCGCTGCTGATGCTTATTGCCTTCATCGGCATGTTCAGATCGATGGCCATCGTAAAAATCGACAGCCGGTCACTGCTTGCCAGACTTGCCAGATTCAGCGAAGCACTGCGTCTTCAGGAAACCGGCAGAATCCAGGGCGTCATCAGCCTGTATCTTCAGGCTGGCCAGCCACTGGTTAAGGCAGTTGCCAACGCGGCAGAACTGGCTTCTGACTTCGATGCCGCCTCACTGGCGCTCGTGGCTAAATCACTTGGTGATGGCGAAACGCCGGCCGGAGCCTTTTCTTTCAGCCCGGTTCTGCAAAACTTTGCCGAAGGCACCCAGGATGCAGAGACCCTCGCCGAGCGCATCGAGTATGCTTCCGAAAGCAATTACCGCCATTCATACAGCCTGCTCAGAAATATCTCGAATAAGATGATGCTGGTCGCACTGCTTCTCACCGGTCTCTTCGTGCTGCTGGTGACTTCCGGAGCCTTTGGCTCATACTACTGGGCAGTCTGGAGTATATGATCATGAAAACAAGAACCGGTATGACCCTCATGGAAATGTCGCTGACCATAATGCTTGCCTCGATTGTGCTCTCGGCTCTTTTTAACCTCTCAGATATACAACGCAACGTAATTCGCAGATTACAGCACAATACCAGCGCTATTTATCTTCTCGAAAGTTGCAAAAACCAGATAAAATACGAAATCGACCACGGAACGGCCCCCGCTGACCTGAGCGCTGAAAGCCTGGCTGCTCTGGTCGAGAACCAGGACTGGAAAATTGAATTGCTGCCGCAAACCGAACCCGGCAAAGTGGTAGTCACTCTGCAGAATCTTAAGGGTGGCCGCTTCGGGGTCATCTACCAGATGGAGGTAAAAACCCAATGAAGAGTTCCGGTTTTACCCTGATCGAATTAATGATTGTCATCGCCTTGCTCAGCATCACCATGACATATCTTTACCCGGCCATGCAATCGGTTGTGCAGCAAGATCGCCACCAGCAGTTTGCTCTAAAAGATGCGGCCACTCTCAGCAACTTTTATGGTCTGATGACCCGGGAGTTGCGTCTCTGTCAGAATGTTGTTTCGGCAGATGAAAAGGGCGTGCGCTTCAGCGACGACCGGGCTATTAAAGTTCTCGACGGCGGCAAGAGCATTGCCATCGGCACCCGGGTTATCAGGCTCGAGAGCGGGGCCAGGGTCTGGGGGTTCGAAAAGGTTGACGACCGCACTTTTTCAACCCAGATTCGCAACGGCAGCGACAAGATCAGGGTTCTCTGGCGCACAGGAGCAGATCATGAATAGAAAAGGCTTCTCAGTGTTTTTGATGTTTCTGGTAATCATGCTGGTGCTTTTTGCCGGGTTTTTTGCCCGCAGCCTTGAAATACTCAGTGTCGGCCGCATGCAGCAATCATACCTGCAAAAAAATGCTTCGATTATTCAGGTCCCTGCACCTGAATCTATACCATTAAACAGCATAATTCCTGGCACTGACCGCTAGGCATGAGCCAGGAAGCGCACAATATTTCGCTTCGACTCGAATCTTCTGTAGCAAAAGAGCGACAGCAGGGTATTGTGTTGGCTGCCCGGGGCAACCTTGTGGCTATGATCCCCCGGATCACAGCCATTGCCGGCTCAGACCCTGACCAGGAAACCCGATATTTTGCCCGCAAAGCTCTTGAGCATCTGCAGCAAATCGCCCAGCCTTCAGAGCCAGAACCAGACAAATTCTCGGCTGTTGATATCGAAAAACTTTTCAATTCAGAAGACCCGCACGCCAGGTTCGCCGGTCTCAAAAAGGTGCTCGTCGAAAAAACGCCCACCGGCCGATTTCTGCTGCTCGACGCTCTGAGCCGCGAGCCTATCGTTCAAATTCGCGCCAGCCTGATCATCGGCGTTGGTCATTTTCGCAATCCTGAAGATATCAAGGTTATCGCACCTTTTTTGAAGAACGAAGACGCGAGGGTGCGCTCGAATACAGTTGAAGCCCTCGCTCTGATTGGTGGCGAAGAAGCGTTGCGCCATGTTGTCTCGGTCATGTCTGATGACGACAACCGCGTTAAAGCCAATGTCTTAAAGGCCCTTCAGGGCGTTGGCGGGCCCTCACTGTTCAACCTGCTGAAAGCTATGGCGGTTGATGAGAGGCCATGGGCAAGGGCCTCGGCTGTTTTTGCCTTTACGCGCATCAAATCGCCCCAGTCACTGGTGGCTCTGGCAACAATTGCCCAGTCCGATAATGACCCGGGGATTCGTGCAAGAGCTTTGCATGCCATCAGAGTCGAAAAAGATGCCGGAAACCCGGCGGCAGCAGTAATTCTCGATAAGCTTGAAGCGGTTCAGGCTTTGCCGCAGGTCGCAGCAGCGCCTTTGGTCGTTGAACCCATCGATGGCATGGAGTTGCATGAATTTCTTGCCAGCCCAGAGACGGCCAATCGCTATCTTGCTCTGACCCATTTCAATCAGAATAATCTTGCCGAATTTCAGGAACATTTCATCAAGGCTTTTGAGACTGAAGAAGATTATTTTTTGCTCGCTTTGATGCTTAACCTGGTCAGAGATTTAAACATCGCTCCTTGCTTTAACCGGGTTCGAGTGCTTCTTAACCATCAGGATGAAAGAATCAGAGCCAATGCGATCGAAGCTCTGGCTGTGATCGATATGGCACGTGCCTGTGACTATTTAGTGCCGATGCTCGAAGACAAGAACAGTCGCGTGGTTGGCAATGCCGTTCTTGCCCTCCGAAAAACCTCAAAGATCGATCTGATCGTTGAGCTGAAAAAAATGCTGAGCCGGGGCCGCGAGTCGTTCAAACATAGTGTTGTTTATATTCTTCAGCAGGTCAAAGAGCCACTGGCTGTCGGTATTATCGAAAAACTGATTCGCGACCCGAACCCAAGACTGCGTGATAAAGCATTCGCGGCTCTGCAATCTTATGCCACCCAGAAAATACCGGGTGCAGCAGCCCTGCTCAGAGATGTCGAGAAACAGATTGTTCTTGACCGCAATCGGGATTCATTTTTTGAAAACAGCCTCGATGTTGCTTTTGCAGGAGTTATCAACCTGATCAAGGCAAAAACCAAGGGTGATGAGGCTCCGGTAGAAAAGGTTGTTTTTGAGCGCACTCCGCAGTCAGAACGCGCAGCCCTTCTCAGTCTGGCAAGCCACTGCCATGAATTAAAGCTTGTGGATTCGCGCACCATTGAGTCGCTCGACCTGCTCGATAGAGAATTGAAAACGGTCGAAAAACTGATTCTTCAGGCGACCTCATCTGGCGAAACAGCTATTAAAGGCATCGAAGAAGCGACAAAGCGGGTTTCTGAAGAACAATTGCTGATTCTCGAAAAAAACAGTTTGATAGCACGCCGTGAAGCAGTTCTGGCAGCCTTCGCCTTCGATTATTTCAATAATCGTTCTGCCCTTGATTCAAAAACTTTGTCATTGTTGAGATCAGATTTCGGCAGAGTCGAAGGCAGTCTTTGCTCGGTTGTGCCTCAGCAGGCTTTTACCATGCTGCCTGGCAAAGATGCAGCGGTCAGCGAGATTTTTGACGTTACCATGCGGCTTTATCAAAAACACGTTTATCTTTTTTCAAAAACCACCATGGTGCTATTTATGAAATGGGCACTGGGCTTTATTATTCTGTCAGGGGTTGGCGGCTTTTTTATGGCTCTTTTTCCGCCGGTCGCGTTTATGTTTTTGGTTGGTTTCGTGCCATATTATGCTTATAAATCCCTGGGAATGCTTGTTGAATGGAAGATTCTCATGGCACTGATGGTTGAAGACTATATTCATGGCCGTGAAGTCGATAAAGAACACCTGACTGACAAAGTCGCCACACTTTTTAAACCGGTTTTTGACAATTCTATTAAAAAGCATCTGTTGCTGAGTTTGTGGCTGATGATCGCACTGTTCTGCGGTGGCGTGATTTTTCTGGCTGCCGGCATTCTTGGGCGCGACGGCATCATTTTTTCACTCGGCACTCTCGCTGCAGTTGTGGTCGGCATGCTGATTATGGCTTCGGTCTATTTCAAGTATCTGCTGGTTGAGCCGGCTTCAATTCTGCTGCCAGGCAAAGACCCATTCGTCATTTCTGAAAAATACTTTATGAACGACCGCCTCAGGCTCGCCTCTCTCTTTATTTTTGCAACCTTCATCATGATGATCATCACCGGCACTTCAACCGAGATCATGACCTTCTTTATGCCGGTGTTGCCAGCTATTATCGCAATTATCGTGATTCAGGTTCTCTCTTTTGTTTCAGAGATATGCCTGGCTCCGATCGTTTTTTCGAACATTGTTATTTATTGTCTGATGAATATCAGGCAGGGCGAAAAGCCTTAGGCACGACCCGAGCGCCGAAAAAGAGTTCCCAGGGCCAGCCCGCCGAGAAACCCGAATATGTGGGCATCAAAAGCCACGTTGGCGCCAAACTTCCCCGACTGCGACAACTGCAGCATGTTCAGAAGCAGGTAACAGCCAAGAACCACGATGGCCGGCACATCGATACGTCTGATAAAAAACCAGATCGGGCAAAAATAACTGGTGATCTTGTTGCGCGGAAACAGAACCAGATAGGCACCCATGACGCCACTTACGGCGCCGCTCGCACCGATCATCGGAACTCCTGAAGCACTCTGAATAAGAGCGTGCGCCATACTTGAAAAAACGCCCACAATCAGGTAAAAACCTACAAACAGTGGCAGGCCCATTTTTTCTTCAACGTTATCGGCAAAGATCCAGAAAAACCACATGTTGGTGAGAATATGCATCCAGCTGGCATGCAGAAACATACAGGTCAAGGGCATCAGCCATACCCAGAATGCCGATGATCGCACTGTCAGTATTTCGGACTGTAACCTTGCCAGTTCGTTTGCCTCGCCTTTGCCAAGACGTTTCGCTGCCGGCGTTTCAATGCCCAGGTTTTGAGCACCGATCTGGTATTGACTTTGGCCGCTGAAAAAAGCCTGGGGAACCAGCCCGTGACGGTAGATGAAATGTATCTGCTTCATCTGACCTGTTTCGCCGATACCCAGAATGACTGTGTAAAGATGCACGAGCAGGCACAGCCCGATGATCGTGTAACTGACCATCGGAACTGTTTTTACCGCTTCATTATTCTGATCGTGCAGGGGAAAGAACATTTATTTAAGCCCGGAATGCCTCAATAGAGCATCGGTTGAAGCATCACGTCCACGAAACATCCGGTAAACTTCAGTCGGATGTTTGCTGCCGCCAAGCGCAAGAACCGTATCGCGATACTTGCGACCGAGCCGCCTGACGGCCTCTTCGTTTTCGATACCTGCTTCCTCAAAGGCTGCGAAGGCATCAGCGCTGAGAACTTCGGCCCATTTGTAGCTGTAATAGCCCGCTGAATACCCACCCGAGAAGATGTGCGAGAAACCGCAGAGAAACCTTTCGTGCTCGTAAGGCGCCATGACGCCGGTTTCGGCAGCAATGCGCCGTGCTGCGGCGAAAGGCGATTCACTGCCGTTGACGTCGTAGTAATGATGCAGATAGATGTCGGTTTTGCCGAATTCAAGCTGGCGAAGCATGGCAGCACCGGCCCTGAAATTTTTGGCAGCCCTGAGTTTCTCGAAAAGGGCGTCGGGCAGGGTCGCGCCGCTTTCGTAATGCCGGGCCATACCGAGAAGGGTAGGGCGGTTGTAACACCAGTTTTCCATGAACTGACTCGCCAGTTCGACCGCATCCCATTCTACACCGTTGATGCCGGCAGCTTCAGCCTCATCGATGACGGTCAGCATGCCCTGAGTGCCGTGGCCAAATTCGTGAAACAACGTCGTTACTTCGTTAAAACTCATCAGCGAAGGCTTGCCATCAACCGGCGGCGTCCCATTGCATACCAGG
>DAOPYA010000063.1:0-25117 GCA_035352635.1 Candidatus Rifleibacterium sp. | reverse complement strand
CCGTCTTCTCGCCTCGCAATTTTATTATAGAAATCTATGATTTTTGACCGAGAATAGCTGACCATACTTATAAAACTTTGACAGACGGCCTAAACACTTTTAGAATAGCAAAAACATAAATGACGAAGAACGAAAGGTAGCAGACATGACCCAGGAATCAGAAAACGAACAGTTACAACACGAAGCACCAGGCAGTTTTGTCGAGGTGCTCCCTCCGTCGGCAATCCAGGATTTCAGCGCCCCATTGCAGGAAGCAATCGGCCGCCACGGCTGGAAGGAATTGATGCCGGTTCAAGCAGGGGTTGCACCCTATCTTCTCGCGAACCGGGATGTAATTGTTCAATCTAGAACCGGCAGCGGCAAAACCGCAGCATTTCTTCTGCCTTTATGCGAGCGCCTCAGGGATGACATCAGCGGCTGCCAGGCATTGATTCTGGTGCCAACCCGCGAACTGGCACAGCAGGTTTTCAGTGAATTCCAACTTTTGACCACAGAAATGCCGATCAGCGCAGTACCTGTTTATGGCGGAACCTCATACAAACCCCAGCTCGATGCCTTTAAAAATGGCACCAGTGTGATAATCGGCACTCCCGGCCGCCTTCTCGACCACCTGATTCGCGGGTCACTGAATCTAAGAACCCTGAAGTATCTGATTTTCGACGAAGCCGATGAAATGCTGTCGATGGGCTTTTATCAGGACATGGTCAGAATCGGCGAATTTTTGCCAGCCCGCCGTTGTTCAGCAATGTTTTCGGCGACGATGCCCGACAGTGTCAAGCGTCTGGCGGTAAGGTTTCTTAAAAACCCCGAATTTTTAACCTTCAGCGGTGATGGCGTGCATGTCTCAGAGATGGATCACCTTTATTACGTGGTTGATCCGATGCAGAAAGATCGCGCTCTTATGCGGGTCATTGAGCTTGAAGACCCACACAATGCCATTATATTCTGCAATACCCGCAATGAAGTTGAGTATGTAGCGGCTATTCTGAAGCGATTTGGCTATGATGCTGACCAGATAAGCGGTGACCTGAGCCAGAATGCCCGTGAAATCGTAATGGCGAAGCTCAAGGCTAAAACGCTGAGGTTTCTGGTGGCCACTGACATCGCTGCCCGGGGTATCGACATCAGCAATCTCGAGTATGTAATTATTTATGACATGCATAAAGACACCGATCAATACATTCATCGGGCTGGCCGAACCGCGAGAGCCGGCAACCGAGGTGTCGCCATCAGTCTGGTCAACCAGATTGAAGCGGTCGATCTGAAGAAGTTTGCCCGGCGGGCTGGCATTTCGCTCGAAGAACGGCCACTGCCAACCGAAGAGCATGTCAGAGCACGACTCTCAGAGAAACTGGCCGCCCATCTTGAGGGTGGTCTGCGTGATGCTTCAACCGCCGTTAAAGAGCGAATGAAGCGCTATCATGGCCTGCTCAGCGAATTAACCGACCATGAACACGGCCAGGATATGTTGTTGCTGCTGATCGATTCGTTTCATCAGAACCTGATCAGGCAGGGTCGCGGCATAGAACCGGAGGTTTTTCCAAAACCCGTTTTGCAAGCTTCTCCCCAGCGCCCTGAAAGCCAGCCACGCTCGCAAGGGCACCGCAATTCTACCGGCCCGGGCGGCCCACGCGGCCCACGCGGCCCACGCCGTCGTTAAGTTTCGGCGCTGTAAGAGCGTTGTGGCGTGCCCGATAAAATTGTCAGATGCAACATTGCAACTGGTGCAGGTTCTGACAATTATTGGTTACCGCTTAAATAAAATTTCGGCTGCCAGGTCATAAACAGGCCTGGAAAGGGCACGACCGAAAGTGTCTCGTGGCGGTCGTGTCTGGGCAAACTCTGTGTTGAACAAGATTGTCAGGGCGGCCCACCGGATCGCTCCGACCCAGTTTTTGCAGAGTTCGAAATATTCGGGCGTGGTACCGGGTGTTCGATCAATTGAAACCCAGTATTTTTAGCGCCCCAAGCGTCTGATGCAACTGGGTATTGCACTTTTTGGAAAATCTTGTTTAAATATGTGCCGGAAATATTATTGCTGCGCAAGGAGTTAATAGACGATGACCAGTTCAACCACTACTCACGAATTTAAAACCGAGGCCCGACAACTTCTCGACCTGATGATTCATTCGGTCTATTCGCACAAGGAAATCTTTTTGCGCGAACTGATTTCTAATGCTTCAGATGCTCTTGACAAGCTCAGATTCGCTTCGCTGACCAACGAAAACCTGCGCAAATACACCGAAGATCTTCATATCAGACTGTCGGCTGACAGCAAAAACCGCACCCTGACTATATCAGACAATGGTGTGGGCATGACGCATGATGAGATCATCAATTACATCGGCACGATAGCCAAATCAGGCACTGCTGAATTTGCTGACCTGCTCAAGAAAGCCAGTGAAAAGAAAGAAGGAACCCCTGAACTGATCGGGCAGTTTGGCGTCGGCTTTTATTCGAGCTTCATGGTTGCCGACAAGGTCGAGCTGATCAGCCGCAAAGCAGGCGAAACCGAAGCCTGGATATGGTCTTCGAGTGGCGAAGGCAGCTACACCCTTTCCGACAGCAGTCGCGAGACCTGTGGCACCAGTGTAGTTCTTTATTTGAAGCCTGAAGAAAAAGATGACGAAGATTTTCAGGATTTTACCCAGGAATGGGTGCTGCGCGAAGTGGTTAAAAAGTATTCAGACTTTGTTGGCTACCCGATCAAGATGCAGGTAGAGCGCACTTCTATCGAGCGTGACGAGAATGGCAAGCCCAAAGAAGGTGCCAAAGAGCAGACGGTGATTGAAGATGAAACGCTCAATTCAATGAAAGCAATCTGGCTGCGCCCTGAAAAAGATGTCAGCGAAGATGAATACCGAGAATTCTACAAGCATATCAGCCACGACTGGAATAGCCCCCTGAAATGGCTTTCATTCAAGGCCGAAGGCACTTCGAATGAATTCAGTTCTTTGCTGTTCATCCCCGAAAAACCGGGTTTTGACCTGTTCATGCCCAACGCAAAGCGCGGCATCAGCCTTTATGTCAAGCGTGTCTTCATCATGAATGACTGTGAAGAACTGATTCCGGATTACCTGCGTTTTGTTAAGGGGGTTGTTGATTCAGAAAATCTTTCGCTGAATATTTCGCGGGAAATACTGCAGCACGACCGCCAGATACAGACAATTCGCAAAACTGTTACCCGCAAGGTGCTCGACTCTCTGAAAAAATTACTGGCTGATGACCGGCAGAAATACCTTGAGTTCTGGAAGCAATTCGGTTCGGTGATCAAGGAAGGCCTGTTCAAAGAACCCGGCAACAGTGACAAACTTTTCGATTGCTGCCTGTTTCAGAGCACGGCATCGAGCAGCGACTATTACACGATGGCCGAGTATCTTGAACGCATGAAGCCCGAGCAGGATAAAATTTTCTACCTGACCGGCGAATCACGCGAAGTAATCGAAAACAGCCCGCACCTTGAGGCTTTCCGCGAAAAGGGCTATGAAGTGCTGCTGCTCACTGACCCGGTTGATGAAGTCTGGGTTCAATACTGCACCGAACACAAAGAAAAGAAGATCAAATCTGCGGCACGGGGCAGCCTCGAACTTGGTTCAGAAGAAGAGCGAAAAAAAACCACCGAAACTCTCAAGAAGAAAGAAGAAGAGTGGAAATCACTTCTTGAGCTTATTCAAAACAAACTCGACAAACATATCAAGGCCGTCAAGCTCTCGGGCCGCATGAGCAGTTCGGCAGCCTGCCTGGTGAGCGAAGAAGGCGAAATGACGCCACATCTCGAAGCGCTGCTGCGTGCTTCAGGAAAAGATGTTCCGCAGGTTAAGCGCACTCTTGAACTGAACCCCGGGCACCCGCTGCTGAACAAAATGCATGAGCTTTTTGCCCGCGACAACAAGAACCCACGGCTTGAAGAATATGCAGACCTGCTCTACGGGCAGGCCCTGCTGGCTGAAGGCGGCCAATTGCCTGATCCGGCCGGGTTTAACCGCAAAGTTGCCGAACTGATGGCAGGCGCCCTCTGACAAACTGCCGCCCGGGTCACCGGGCGGCTTAATTTTTTGAAAGAAAACACCATGAAGATCAAAGCACAGGAAAAGTCAGCAAGAGTAACGATTAACCTTAAAATTAAAGTAAAGGCCGAATTGCCTGAGGGCGAAAAGCTTTATATCAGTGGCAACCTGCCCCAGCTTGGCAACTGGAAACCTGACAGCAAACAGCTGGAAATGGACAGTTCAGGCATATATAACATGCAGATTGCGGTAAGCCCGGGCAGCATTCTCGAGTGCAAATTGACACGCGGCAGCTGGAAAACCCAGGCAATTACTGACCGAAAGAAGATTCCGCCCGACAATCTGGTAATCAAGGCCACAGGCAACCGAACCATTAATGTGACGATTCACGACTGGCTTGACCACCAGGTTCTCGAATCTGACCCCGTCAAGGGCAAACTGCTGAGATACAACGGTTTGCGGTGCCGCGACCTCAAGTACCAACGCCAGATACAGATATGGCTTCCGGAATCTTACTCTGAAAAAGCAGAACCATACGGGGTCATTTACATGCATGACTGCCAGAACCTCTTTGAACCGGCCACTTCCTTTGCCGGCGTTGACTGGAAAGTTGATGAAACAGTGAGCCGACTGCTTGAAGCCGATGAAATAAGGCCATGCATTGTGGTAGGCATACCCAATTCACCCGACAGAATGAAGGAATTGAATCTGTTTACCCGCCTTGGAAAGGCCTATGCCCGTTTTGTGGTCGAAGAGGTCAAGCCTTTTATCGAAAGCCGTTTTAATGTTTCGGGCGACCGCTTTGACAACGCGATCATGGGTTCTTCGATGGGTGGTCTGATGTCGCTGCAGATGCTGCTGGCCTACCCTCAGGAATTTGCCATGGCAGGCTGCCTGTCGAGCGCTTTTGAGCAAACTGGTGATAAAATGTTTGCCCAGGTGCGCAATGCCGACGAACTGCCACTCGACACAAAAATCTATCTTGACACTGGTGAATTTGAGCCACCGATCGCCGAAAGCTTCTTCACGATGACCGAGTTATTGAAAGAGCGTGGCTTTGTCGAAGGCGAAAATCTGCTGGCCTGGTTTGACGAAGAGGCCACCCACAGCGAAGCCGCCTGGGCAGCCCGCCTTGAAATTCCAATGAAATATCTTTTCGGAAAATAACAAATTAGTTTGACATTAAACCAATATGGTGTAATATCAATTTAGATGATATAGAATTAATATCAATTCAGGAGAAAAAAAATGAAAAGTAAATTTCTGTTCCTTGCAATAGCTTTGATTACCTCTTTTGGTGTAACTCTTTATTCAGAAGAAGGCTGCAGCAGTTGTTCTGCTGGCCACACTGAAGAAAAAGCCGTAAATGCTGCACCGGCAGCCCCGGCTGTCGATGGTTGCACTGATGGCACCTGCGCTCCGACTGATAAATCAGAAAAAGCAGCTGCCCCGGCAGCGGTCGAAGGCAAAGAAGAAGCTCCGGCAACCCTTAACACCGCCGGCCTCAAAGCTTTGATAGGCAGTGGCCAGCCTATTACCATTCTTGACGCACGCAGCGGCAAATTCGACGATGGCAAGAGATTGCCCGGCGCCCTGTCGTTGAACTCTGAATCAAAACCCGAAGAAATTGCAAAGTTGCTGCCCAATAAAGATGCTCTGGTCGTTACCTACTGCGCAAATCTTAAATGCCCGGCCAGTCACAACCTTTACACCCATCTTAAATCGCTTGGCTACTCAAACCTGATCGAATACCCCGAAGGAATCCAGGGTTGGGTCGAAGCCGGTAACCCGGTCAATGCGGCCAAATAACTGATTGACGACCTTACAGAGGCGTTGCCATACGGCAACGCCTCTTTCTTTTATATTGCCTTTGGCAGGTCGCAAGCGCAACAAAAGATTAGAGCAGGCTTCAATACCCCGAGATTTTGCTTTTAATCTGAGGCATTTATCACTATAATTGCAGCATACAAATCTGCCGGAGGCACACTTTGAAAAAGACTCTAACTACTACCCTGATGTGTTTCCTTTGTTTTCTGACATTGGCCAACACGGGGAACTCAGCAGTGATAACCCTTTCAGACGGGTCGACCCGCGACGTCGATTCTCTGGGTTACCAGGACGACAAACTTCTTATCCAGACTGGCTCAACCAGTGCCGAGATAATGAGAGACGGCATAAAAAACATCAGTTTCAGTGCCCGACAACAGAACAAGGAAGAAATGGCCACCGACAGTGCCGATCTGGCGGCCTTCATGCCCAAAGCTCTTGAATTGCAGAAAAAATACCCTGACGCCCAGTCTATTCTGGTCAGCGAAGAAGGCAATTTTCAGCATCGCGCCGATGGCACCAATCTTTCGAGATATCGCAGTATTTCATATATCGCCAAAGAAGAAGCCCTCTGGGAAGCCGAAGTCTCGCTGAGTTTCGACCCGAACCGCGAACGGGTAAGGGTTCTGCACGCCCGTTGTCTTCAACCCGATGGCACAGTACACAACCTGAAGCCTGAGCAGATCAAGATTTCAAAAGGCACTTCGGGCAGCGTTTATTTCGACCAGTATCAGGAACTGAGTTTCACGGTTCCGGAAGTTTCAACAGGCTGCATTGTTGACTACTGCTATGAAACCGAAGAATACAACCCCTTTGATCCGAACCTCTTTCAGGGTCGCAATTACTTTCAATGGAGCGCTCCGGTTGGCGAATCAATTCTGCGGGTCAGCGTGCCACACGGCAAAGACCTGCACTTTGTTGCCTACAACTGCCCCCCTGAAATGAGCAAACCCGAAAAGATTGATGCGGTTGACTCTGTTATCTACACCTGGAAAATGGCCGACCTGCCGCCAGTCATTTCAGAACCGGCAATGCCACCCTACCGCGATATCGTGCCGGCGGTTTATTTCAGCCTGCATAAAGATTTCACTTACGTGCATAACAAGCTGAAACCGATGTTCGAAAAGCGCTTTCAGCTGACCGACCTGGTCAAGAAAAAGGTCGATGAGCTTATTGAGGGCGCAAAAGATCTCAACGAAAAGATCGCCCGCCTCTACCTCTTCTGCCAGAAAGAGATCCGTTACATATCGATCAAAGGCAACCTCGCCAGCAACCAGGTTGGTCACCCGGCCGAAGACACTCTTAAAAACCGCTATGGCGACTGCACTGACAAGGGCATGCTCCTGGCAACCATGCTGAAGCACATTGGCGTCGAGGCTTACCCCGTCGGCGTCAGAACCAACGACTCCGGAAAAGCGGTTCGCGACATTTCGATCTTCGACGATAATCACTGCATTACCGAAGTTCACCTTGACGGCCGGATTTTTTATCTTGATTCTACCGCCACCGATTATCGCTATCCCTATTTCCGTTCTGATGACCATGATACGATTGCTGACAATACGATGCTCGGCAGTCGCAACCAGGTTCCGCTGCCGCCCCCCGAAGACAATGCCGTTCACATAACCAGAGAGATTGAGCTTCAGGCTGACGGCACCACGAAAATTCGTTTTGCATCCACACAGAATGGCTCATCTGAAGCTAGTTTTCGCGCATCGGCCCGCAACCTCAAACCCGAAGAATACGAAAAAGAGATACGCGAATCGGTTTCTGCCCTGACCGCTGACTACGTGCTCGAACTGGCCACTCACACCGACCCGCTCGACTTCGACACCCAATTCAAGGCGCAATCAGCTTATACCCTGAATCGTTTTGCCACTAAATCTGGGCGCTACATGATTTTTTCGGTGCCCTATTTCGAAATGTCGTTCTCAGAAGTCAGCCTTGAAAAGCGACGCTACAACATTCAATACAGCACTTCACGACTGCGCACCGACAGCGTAGAAATCAAGCTGCCGGCCAGTTACAATGTTAAATTTCTGCCCCCGGCTCTGCGGGTGCAGAGTCCATACGTTGAGTTCGAAATAATCTATGACCAGCAGGGCGATACCATCAACATCACCCGCAAAATCGCTTTTCCGCGCCGGGTAGTGCCGGTGGCCGATTATCAGGCCTTCAAAGGCGACCTCGAAAAAATCGCCCACGCATCAAAACAGAAAATTTTCCTTGAGGAAAAGCCCAGCGAACCCATCAGTTCAACGGCATCAGCAACACCCCAGGCTGATTCAGCCTCATCAAGCCAAACGGTCGAACCTGAAGGAGAAAGAGAATGAAAAAACTCGCGCTGACCATCATTCTGACTCTCGCCACCATTTTTGCAGTTAACGCTGATGTGCTTTATTTGAACGAAGGCGAAGAAATCGTTGGCCATCTCAAGGCAATCGAAAAAGGCAATATCACTTTTGAAGAATTAAACAAAGGCAGTCGCAACTTCACCGAAAGTGAAGTTGCCCACATTCTGATATCAAAAATTCGCAAAGGCGACGAAATCGACAATATTGCCAGCATCACCGAACCGGTTGCCGAAGGCATTCTCAAGAACCTTCCCGACCCCTCGCTGTTCAAAGATGCTGATTACGTCACACTCTACCGGCTCAACGATCTTGAATACCTCTCAGACGACAAGCTGGTAGTCAAAACCCGCGAAATTGTTCAGATTCTCAAAGAACCGGGTCTCGACGTGGCCAACCAGTCATTCTATTATTACACTGAACGCGAAAAATGCGATCTCGAATTTGCCCATACCTATTCGCCCGAGGGGCAGGTTTACCACGTCACAGACGATGCGGTTTCCGATGAGTCGCTCCTCTCCGGAACCCCAGAATTTGCGCGGCTCAAAAAATTCAAAATGGCCCTGAAGAAGGTCGATATCGGCAGTATCATCGACTATTGCTTTGTCAGAGAGCTTTCAGGGGTTGATGAAATTCAGCCATTCTCCATGTCGAATACCTTTGGCGAGCGCGAACCGGTTCTGCACGAAGAACTCTCGGTAACTTTTCCCGCAGGCATGCAGATCAACAAAGTTCAGATGCAGTGGCCAGCCGAGAACCCGCCAAAATTCCTCGAAAAATCGCAGGGTGGCAAAAAGTCCTGGAAATGGATCTTTTCTGACCCGAAGGGCTTTATTCCAGAGCAGAACATGCTGCCACGCAGTCGCATTTTTCCGAGGGTGGTGCTTTATCAGCCCTATGACTGGGCTAAAATTTCAAGCAAGCTTGCCGCAGCCTATGACGAAGCCAAGCCCTCTGATAAGCTTCTGGCTGATTTTATCGCCCGGGCGAAGCTCACCGACAACATGACCAGCTTTCAGAAGGCCTGCAAAATCTACGAGAGCATCAACCGCGATATTCGCGACGTTGGCATGGGCATCCCACAGATGGGCAGTTTTAAGCCGGTTCCCATCGATGTAACCCTGCAGAAAAAATACGGCAATACCCAGTCAAATCTGGCATTGCTGCACTTTGCCCTCAAAAAAATCGGAATCAAATCTTACCCGGGCTTCTGTTCAGACCGCCGAGAACTGGTGACCGCCAAAGATCACAGCACTCTGGCCCTGGTCGACAGCACCTTGCTCAAAATCATCATCGACGACCAACCCGTCTACACCGATGGCGGCTCGATCTATCTGCCGTTTTCTTTTATACCAGTGTATCTTCAGGGAACCACCGCCACCTTTCACGATGCCGAGAACGGCAAGTTCTTCACCGAAACCCTGCCGCGGCAGACCTCAGAATGGAACCGCTTTGACCGCACGGTCATGGTTAAGATTCTCGCCAATGGCTCCATGGATGTTCAGGAATCGCTGCTCTACCGCGGGCCTTATGAAGCCGGTATCAGAGAACTGAAGTCGATCAAGGAAAAAGAAAAGCAGAACTACGCTGAACGTCGGGTCAAAGGCGTTCACCCTCGCGCAGTTCTTCAGAGCTTTGGGCTTTCAGACATGAACGACCTGAACGGGCCGGCGGTTCTGACCCTCAAATACACAATCCCAGAAGCAGCACAGATGGCTTCTGACAAGATCATGACCTTTACCAATTACTGGGTCAATTACGATTCGGGCTCAGCCAGCCTGGCCACCAGAACCTACCCGATGCAATACTGGGGGACCGAAGAAAACCAGCAGACGATCGTTTTCGAATTGCCCGAGAATTTTGACTGGGTTACCTGGAACAAGCAATATCAGCATGTTTCGCCAGATCTGACCTTCATGTCGAATATCAACCAGAATGACCGGCAACTCATCTACGCTGATCGCTTCATCGCCAGGGCTGATGAGTTTCTCAGCGATGCCGCCTATCAGAACTACCGCCAGTGCATTCTCACCATGAGCGAACTGGCCAACCAGTGGATCATACTCGAAAAGTCAGACAAACCAAAACTCGAAGCGGCAAGAGCTGATGGCGCGACCGCAACCGCCGATATCAGCAAGGGCAGTGATTGAAGCCGGCAACCGAAAATTCCAATAGCATTCCAGCCAGGTTCACTGCCTGGCTGGTGCTTTTTATTCTGCCTTTCATATACATGATCAGCGAGCTGCACGCGACGCTGCTTATTGAACTGGCGGGTGCGGCGGCGGCTCTTTACGTTGCCATGATGCTGCAGAGTGGAAAACTGCGGCCGAATGCCTCTTTTCGAGCGCTGCTGGTGCTGCTGCTGACCTGGCTGTTTCTCGCCGGGCGCAGCGTGTTTATTTCGGTTGACCCGGCTGTTTCGTGGCCGGTCTTTGTGAAGGCGGCGGGGCTGGCGATGCTCTGCCTGGGCACCGCAACCGCACTGACCGTTTCGCGGCAGTATCTCATATTTTACCAGGCAGCGCTCTGGGCCGGCCTGCTGAACGGCATCATGGCCATCAATGAATACATTGAAGCGCCGCCGATCCCGTCAACCTGGCTCGACCCGGCTTCCCGCGAGCTGTTTCGCACCAGGTGTGCCGGCATCTTTACTGACCCCAACATTTTTGCGGCCTTTCTGGCAACCATAATGCTGTTGACCCTCGGGGCGCTCTTTGCAGCAAGGGGTTCCATGAGCAGAGTTTTGGCCGCCCTGGCGCTCACCGGCGCTGGAATCGCGATCATCACTACCTTGAGCCGTGGGGGCTGGATAGGTCTGGCATGCGGTCTCGCTGCCGGTGCCCTTATCTTTTTCAAAAATGGCTGCCAGACTGATTCGCAGGGGCGACGCCTGCTGTTAGCAGTCGTGGCGGTTTTGCTGCTGGTGTTTTTTGCCGGGCCTTTCAAGATGCGCCTTTTCAGCATCGGCAACCCCGCCGACATGACTTTTGCGCAACGCACCCTGATCAATAAAGGCATATTTGGGGCACTTGATCGCATGCCGGTCGCCGGGCACGGCCTGCATAGTTTTAATCAGGTTTACCCACGATACCGCATCGTTGGCGGCGATTACCCGATGAATGCTCACAATGAGTTTCTGCACAGCATGATTGAAACAGGTTTTCTTTCGGCCGGCATTCTGGCATTATTCGCGTTGCTGCTCTTGAAGTCAGCTATTGAGAAACGAGCATCCAACCCAGATGTGGCATGTTTTACGGGGGTTTTTGTAACGCTTTTGATTCAGAATCTGAGCGGTTTTTCATCGAGAATACTGCCAACCGCCGCAATTATAGCCATGAGCGCCGGGGCAATCATGTCGTTTTCTGCAACGGCCGGGGCGGCAGTTGTCAGACCGGTCAAGCGCCGCGCGGCCGTGATTTTGCGCCTGCTGGCCGTGCTGATCGTTCTATTGGCACCAGCCTCGTTTTATCTTCAACAACAGATGCAGGTCGCAGGCGAAGCCCTGGCAGGTAACCACCCTGAACTGGCAATTCAAGCTCTTCAAAATGTTATAAATTTTGAAGCGCGAAACCCGGCGGCGCATTCGCTTCTGGCGACCGCCTTTATGCAACAGGGCAACCTTGAAAATGCCACAAAAATGTTGCAACGGGCCGCCGCCCTGAACCCTGGCGAACCGATTTTTCTGGTCAATCTGGCCCGCCTGGCAGCCGGCAATGACGCAGCCGCTGCCACAGGCTATTACCGCGAAGCTCTGCGGCTTGACCCGGCTTCTGAGCAATTTCGGCTTGAGTTCGCCCGTTTTTTGCAGCGAACCGGAAAAAAAAGTGAAGCACTTGAAGAACTGCGAACCGGGCTGAAATTTTCACCTGGCTTTCACGATGTCTACAAAGGTTTTCGTGAAATTGAGACCATGATCGATCAACTGACGCGGTGATTTTTCATTCAGGTCAGGCAAAGCATCTGCCGATATTATTCCTGAATCATGATAAAGAGAATAATAAAGGCAACGATCCTCCTGGTGCTTCTGTTTCTGCCGGCAAATCTGCCAGCGGCGATGGATTTTATTTTCGAGGAAAGCATTTCGCAGTCACTGAGTCGCATGGAAAGCCTGTATTCAGGCGGGAAATGGGACGAAGCGATGAGCGTCGGCCGGGGCATTATCAAGGACGCTCCAAAAGATCACCCGGCGGGTCGGCGTGCCCAGGATCTGATTGTTCTCTCGCTTGACGGCCGCAACCGCGAAATTCTTGCCAGTCAAGATCGGGAACGCGTCAAGAAACAGAACAGCACCGCCCAGGAACTCGTGACCGAAGGCAGCAAACTGCTCGCCGAGAAAAGTTACGAAGCTGCGGCAGAAAAGCTGTCACGAGCAGTTCGTCTGCATGGCGGCGACGCGCAGAATTATTTTCTGCTTGGTTACGCGAATCTCAAGGCCAACCGTCGCAAAGACGCCTATCTGGCTTTCAGACAATGCCTCAAGCTGAATCCGTCACATGAACGCGCCCTTTTTCATATTGCCGGCCTCAGTTATGAGTTCAATCACAGCACTGAAGCTGAAGATTACGCTTCCAGACTTATCGAAGCCCTCGAGAAAAAGCTGGTTGAATACCGTGATATTTTTCAGGATCAACGTGCTAAAGAACTGAATGACAAAGCGGTTGCCACCGCCAGAAAAATGGCAGCCCTGCGCAGCAACCTGGCCCAGGCTTCATTTATGCATGGAGTGCTGACCCAGAAACGAAAAGATTATAGAACCGCACTGCTTTCGTTTGAAAAGGCAACCAAGCTGTCTCCGGGTTCGGCTGATAACTGGTTCAGGCTTGGCACATGCTTTTTGCAGCTTAAGGTCTATCATCAGGCAACGGTTGCCATTGAACAATCGATTCTCATCAGGGAAACCATTCTCAAAGATCTTTCGACCAACGCCAGCCAGCTTCTTGACGCCGGCAAAAGCGACGCGGCCGTCGAAGCCGAGCTGAAAACGCGCAAGCTCAAAGACGAGATCGCCCGTTCCCTCTATGTGCTGGCCATTGCCAATGGGCGTAAGAAGGAAACCAGCACCGCTATCAGCAACATCGAACGGGCGCTTGAACTCAAACCGGATTTTGTGCAGGGGCGCTACACGCGTGCGATTCTGCTGGCCGAGAAGAATAATCTCGAAGAAGCTCTCGAGCAGATGCGCCAGGTTCTCAAAGACAGCCCGCCGAAGAGTGAACAGGCCAAAAAGGCCATCAAAACCATCACCTTTCTGATGGATCAGATTACCAGACGTGATAACCCGGTCGAAATTGCGGCGGTCAAGCAAGAACAGCCAATGGTCGAGGTTGAGGAATATGTTAAGGATATGCCCGGCATCGGCGGCAAAGCTGCTGAAACCAGGCTCGAAGATGTTTTTCCAAAACTTCGCGAGGTTAAGCAGCTGGTTCAGATGCGAAACATTGCCGAAGCGGTGCGACGATTGCTGTATTTGCGCTCGCAGCACCCTGATATCGCCGAAATTCATGCCATTCTTGGCCAATGTTACTCTGAAATGGGACGAATCGACGATGCGGCCAAATGTTTTGCCGACGCCATCGCCGTGCAACCTGATCACGCAGAGGCCCTGAACGGCCTTGCCTACATCATGGCTACCAGGGTCGAGAACCTCGATATTGCCCTCAAATACATCAACAAAGCACTCAGCATCGACGGTCTGCGTGCCGAGTTCAATCACACTCTCGGCTGGGTTCATTTTAAAACCGGTGAAGTGCTCAAAGCAATCGATGCATTTGCCAGAGCGCTCGAAATCAAGCCGAACTACCTGCTGGCCCGCTACAATCTGGGATTGGCAAATTACATCAATCAGAATTACCCGGCAGCAATAGCTGCTTTTAACTCGGTCATCGCCCTCAACCCGACCCACCACAAAGCACTTCTCTTCAAGGCAATCAGCCTGGCCAAAACCCAGAATGCCGAAGAGGCAATTGCTACCCTTGAAACCTTGCGCAGCAAACTGACCGAAAAATCGGTGCTGAACAAGGTCGTCGTCGATCTGCATGCCAAACTCAAACTGGCGCACGAACGACATGCCGAACTACCGGTTCCCGAAATCAAGTCACCGGCACCAATCGAAAAGCTCATGGCTGAAGCAGCGGCATTCCGCGCTCAGGGCCTCGTTACCAGGGCGAAAGAAAAATATCTTGAATGCCAGAGACTCGCCCCCGAGCGCTTCGAACCACATTACGCCCTTGGGGAAATGTATGCGATGGCGGGCCTGAATGTTCCGGCTCTGGCAGCCTGGGAAAGGGCTGAAAAGCTCAAATCAGATTATTTCCCGCTGCAGATGAGCCTGGGGAAAATGCACCACAAACTCGGCAAACCTGAAAAAGCCCGCGAATATTTCGATCGGGCGCAGGCTCTCAGCGAAAAAGATGCCGAACCTCGCTATTACCTTGGCCTGCTGGCCTTTGAAGAAAAAAGATTTGAACCGGCCGAGAGCTACGCCCTGGCGGCATTGCGCCTGAAACCAGACTTCTTTAAATGCATGGCACTACTCGGCATGACCCGCATCAGGCTTAATCGCCTCAGACCGGCAAGAGACATTTATGAAACCCTGTATGCCAAGGCACCGGCCGATTCATCGATTAAACGTCACGCCCGCAAAAAGCTGTGGGAAATTACCAGAATGATGGCACCGGCCCAATACCCATCAGTTGAAGACGCTCTGGAAGTAAAGGGCCAACTGGTAAGAAAAGTCAGCGATGCTGACAAAAAAGTTTCGGTTAAGCCAAGCACCAGCGAAGAAACCGCCATTGCCGAATATGGCAGAAACACCATGACCCTTGATGACAAAATGTGGGTTCTGAAACAGCTCGAACGATTCGGTTCGGTATCGACACCGACGCCGATTGCGCCGATCCGCAAGGAAGTCACCGCCCAGACCATGACCAGCAAAGAAAAACAATGGATGGTCAACAAGTTACAGGGCCTGGGCGACCGCAGCGGCAAGTATTCGCTGCCGGCCGATCTTAAAGCCGACAAATACTCGATCAAGGTCACCGAAAAGCCAGTAACACGCCAGGTTGACCCTGCTGATGGCCAGATAATAAAAGCTCTTGAAGCCGCCGAGAAGGGCTTCACTGCTGATGCCATGGCCGAGCTGAAAAAAGTCAGGGAAACTGCCCCCACCAATCTCGATCTGTTACTCAATCTTGGCTTCATGCATACGGTGCAGGGCAATTTTAAAGATGCCTTTGAGGCCTATGCGAACGCCACCGTCAGTCATCCGAAGGACCCACTCGCCAGACTGGCACTCGGCAATCTCTACTGGCTGGGCGGTCAGGCCGACAAGGCTGTTGAACAATGGCGCAAGATCAAAGGCGCCCTCAAGCCCGACCCCGAATTCAATATTCTCAAGCGCAGTGAAAAGATCTGGCAACGCATGCTCGAAGTCGACCCGATGGATGCCGATGCGCATTCAAATCTCGGCCTGGTCTACATGTTTGCCGGTGAGCACCGCAAGGCGCTCGCAGAGTTTCAGGCGGTAACGAGAATCGAGCCCACCAGGCGTGAGCATGAGTTCTACCAGGCACAGATCAACGTTCTGATTTATCTGCAAAAGAACAGCAGCACCAACCGCAAGGAAGCTGTAAAGCTTCTCGAAGCCCTTGCTGCTGGGCCAGAAGCTTTCCCGCATTCAGAAAGGCTAAAAGACTTTGTTGCCAACCTTTAATAAAACTGAACGAAGAGTCTTTGCCCGGCAGTGCCAGAAGCCAGCAACAGTTGCAATTCTGCTGTTGGTCGCCCTGCTGATGACAGCTGCCAGTGCATCAGCTGCCAAAACATACAATTCGGCATTTCCAGATTATGAAATTTATTCGCTCGGCAATTACAACCAGGCGCCGGCCAAACCGGTCGGGGTTCTGAAGTCTTCGCCAAGAAACGCCTTGAACAGCGATGGTCTTGGCGGATTCTTCATCGGCACGACTGCCGACAAGTTCGCGCCGAACCAGGTTATCTTCAGTTCGCGTTACAAGTATCACAAGCTTACTTCGAATCTCGGCACCGGGTTTCATTCAACCGAAAGCGGCTCGGTATCAACTTTTGAATCATCAGTCAACTGGTCAGGGAAATGGGCCGAATGGTCGGCGACCGTGCCGGTTCACGACTGGAGCCTCGATGCACCGCGCACTTTCGGGGGCTATTCCGACAGTAACACGGGGCTTGGCAACATGAAACTCGCATGGAAAGCAACTTATCTGCGAGACCACAGCTATTACCGGTTTGCCTATGGCGCGGTAACTACGATTACCACGGGGAACCCTGACAAGATGCTGCCAGCCGGTTCGACAAACAGTGACGAACTTAAAATTTTTGGTTGCGTAACCACGAGCGAAACTGACCGGGCCACCGGCAACCTTGAGCTTGGAACCATAATTGATTCAGAAGAAGAGGATGACCGCTTTATTTACCGGCTGGGCATGAGTTATGAAGCGACTGAGCATGTTTCGGTGCTTGGCGAAATAGCCGGTGAGGTTCAGGGCGGCGACGACAAAGACACCCTGGACATGGTTTTGGGAGTAAGGGTAGCCCCCAATGAGACTTTTACGTTGGAATTTGCGTGGTATCGCAATTTGCGAACCTACCGGGTTTATGGCTGGGATGACCAGTTACAGGCGGGCTACACAGTGCGCTGGTAGTCAGCGAACCCGCTTTTTGAGTTCGGCGATCATTTCTTGAGAAACAGCCCATTCGCGGGAATTCTCGGGTGCCCGGGCAAAAATCTTTTCGAAGCGTGCCAGAGCCATTTTTCCGGCTTCCTGGTCACCTTTGAGCAGCAACATATCGGTGTAGGCATTGGCGCTTTTCATCAGGAGCTGAAGGTTTTCAGGGTCGGCAACAAGACCGGTTTCTAGAACCGCTACCGCATCGGTCAGGCGACTTTCACGACTCAAGCGGTCGGCTTCTTCAATTATCTGTTCAACGCTCATTCGCTTCAATACAAAGTCGCTGGCGCGTGGTCGATCGATAACCTGAGAATCAGAAGCGCCGGCGGGGGCAGTGCTGGCCGCAAGAGCTTCTGAGGCGGCGGCAGCCCGGGCCGCAGCAACCGCATCAGACTGCTCTTTGGCTTTAGCGGCGCGAGCGGCTTTATCAGCCTCATAGCGTTCGATAATTCGGTCAGCTTCGGCAATAAACTGGGAGTTTGCGGTTTTTTTGTTGCTGGTGGCACTGGCGAGATAGCTTTTTAAATCAGGTACCGCGAGTTCTATATTGCCTGCAATATAGATGAGAAGGCCGCGATAAAAAATTCCATCGGGCATGCGGTTCGGCCGGTCTTTTAAATATTCAAGCCCTTTGCGGATCAGGCCGTTTTCAGGTTCTGCAAGCAGATCACGTTCAGCAATTATGCAGCTGACGTAGAGTTCGACAGCACGCTCAATCTTGTTGGCGTCGAGGGCTTCCATGGCCTGATTGAATATGGCGGCGCCCGGCCCTTTAAGGCTGGTGCGCACTGATTTATTTTCTTTTTCTTTCTCTTTGGCTTTGGCGAGACGTTCAGAAACTTTATCGGGCTGCTGCAAGGGCTTTTCGAGGGCAGTGTCGCGGGGCGGCGTTTTTTGTGAGGGTTTCTCTGGGGTGGGCGTAACGACAGCATCTGGCTCATTGCCACCATAGGGTTTGGGCTGCGCTGCCGATGAATCGACGAGATAAATCTGCGACTCTTCAAGGCCCGGAAGCGCCGGCACGGCTTCCCCGCCTTCGGTCATAGCCTTCAATCGCTGCAAAGCCTGAGCAAACGAAGGGTTGAGCGACAAAGCCCGCCCATAACTTTCGCGGGCTTCCTGCATGCGGCCCATCGCTTCGTAGCACAGACCCATATTGTACGGAACCCAGTAAGAATCAGGATTTATTCGTTCAGCCTGCTTATAACAATGCAGACTGTCGCGGTACTGGCCGCTCTTCTTGTAAAGAATACCCAGATTGTTGTAGGCATGAAAGTTTTCAGGATCAATGCGCAACAAAACGAAATAAGCCTCGACAGCTTTAATGAAATTATTCGCCAGACTGTATTCCATGGCGAGATTCAGGTGGGCCTCAATGTCGCGCGGGTTATCTATCAGCCGCTGCTGCAGCTGATAGATTTTTCCGGCGTTAATTGAAGCCTCGAGCCTGGCCGTATTCAACAGAATACAGAAGCACACCGCCATTACTAAAAAACTGCCGGTGTTGACGAGGCGAAATAAAATCAGGGCGAAGCCAGATTCAGCGAACTTCGACAAGAAATTTGATTGCTGTTTTTTCGTTTCCATCAATTTCGATTTTTGCAAAGGCGATCATGGTATATAACTCGATGCCTTTGGGGGCAACATAACCTCTGGTCACGGCAATAGACTTGACCGCCTGATTGACGGCACCGGCACCCACTGCAAGCAACTCTACCTGTTTATCCTGTTCAAGTACTGCGGCAATGGCTCCGGCAACAGATTTCGGATTCGATGATGATGCGACTCTAAGTATTTCCATATTGAGCCTCTCCTTTGTCTATGTGAATAACCCAACAACCTCTTCCTGTCAAAATTATAAATAAAATACCAATAACATGCAAATTAAATTGCCGTATGCAAAAATGATTGCCTTGTACACCCGAATAAAAAGCTGCCAGATGGCAGCTTTTAGAGGTCATTCAAATAATATAATCACGGGCAGAGAGACAAGAAAATCAATGTTTACTTAGCAATTCTCGGTCAAAAGCCATAGGCAACCCCCTGATAGGCTGAAGCTGCATTTATTAAAGACAACTTATTAAGCACAAGTGGCTTCTGACGTGAGTTACAAAACTCCCCGAGAATTGCTGATGCTTACTCGGGCTGAGAAAATAGGATGCTGGCATTCTGGCCACCGAAGCCGAATGAATTAACGATAGCGCCGTCAATCTTTTTGTCTTTGGCGGTGAGCGGTGCCAGATCTAGATCGGCCAGTTCGGGGTCGACATTTTCGAGGTTGATAGTCGGGTGAATAAAGCCTTGCTGCATCTGCAGAATGGCAGCCACTGACCCAACCGCGCCAGCTGCTCCAAGCAGATGGCCAATCATTGATTTGGTGGAGTTAATGGTAACATTTTTGATTTGCTCACCGAAAACACGGCGAATCGCCTTCATCTCGGCCAGATCGCCAATTGGGGTGCTAGTTCCGTGGGCATTAACATAATTTACGCGCTCAATCGGAAATTTCATGAAATCGACGGCTTTCTTCATGGCGCGAAACCCGCCCTCACCATCTGGGTGCGGGGCAGTAAGATGGTAAGCATCGGCGGTGGCGCCATAGCCCTTAATTTCGGCAAGAACCCTGGCACCGCGACGGCGGGCGCTTTCTTCGCTCTCAATGACCAGTACTCCGGCGCCTTCGCCCATTACGAAGCCATCACGGTCTTTATCGAAAGGGCGTGATGCTCTTTCTGGCTCGTTGTTACGGGTTGAAAGGGCTTTCATTTTAGCGAAACCGGCGACCGTCAGTGGCGTAATCGCTGATTCGGCACCACCGCAGACCATAATATCGCACTCGTCATGAATGATTTTTAGAAAAGCCTCGCCAATGCCATGCAAGCCTGAAGCGCACGCAGAGACAACGCAATAATTAGGGCCATTGAAGCCATATTCCATGGCAATGCAGCCGGCCGAAATATTACAGATCATCATCGGCACAAGAAATGGGCTGACCCGGCCAGGACCGCTGGCTTTATAAGTTTCAAATTCTTCTTCAAAGGTATGTATGCCACCGATACCGGTCGAAACGGTAACTCCGACCCTGAAGGGGTCAAAGTTTCTTTCTCTGAGGCCGGCCATATTGACGGCCATCGAGGTTGCTGCCATGGCAAACTGAGAATAGCGGTCGTGGCGGCGGGATTCTTTTTTCTGCATGAACTGCTCAGGGTCAAAATCCTTTATCTGACCGGCAATCTGCACAGTGTGCAGTGAAGGATCAAAACAGGAAATCGTGCTTACGCCGCTCTTCCCTTGTCTGAGGCTGTCTGCGAAGTTGTCAATTCCTATGCCAATCGGGGTAACCGCCCCAATACCGGTGACAAAAACGCGTTTCATGATTTGTGGTCCTCCTGAGTCATGCTAAAAAAACTTACCCAAGGGTTGTACCAGAGTTCTGGCCCTGAGTCAACAACCACGCTTTAATCGCGATTCTCAAGCCCCTGGAAAAACATTGCAAAAATTTCTGCGACCGACATGATCTTGTCGATTCGATAAACCTGTTCACCAGAAAAAACCAGACCTTCTTCAAGATTGCCAGCCCTGGCTTCAATCAGCGCCTGAATAATACAGAAGCTATGGGAGCATTTCTTGAGGCAACCGCCACAAACCCGAGGCGAGGCAGTGCCGGCAGCCAGTTTGTCTGTATACGGCGTTGGCAGGGCATTACCCCACAGCCCCACGGGGCTCTTTATTCTAAAGACATCGCCTTTTTTGGCCTTAAGATAGGTATCATGAAAAGCCTTGGCTACATTAGCTTCGAAGCTGGCAGCAAAACGGGTGCCAACCTGAACGCCATCAGCGCCGAATTCAAAGGCATCAATTATATCCTGGCGATCGATGATACCACCGGCCAGCAGCACCGGAATATTGACGGCAGCCTTTACTTCAGGAAAAATGCTTCTTGCAGGGCGTTCAGTACCAAGATGGCCACCGGCTTCGCAACCTTCGACCACCACAGCGGAAGCACCGAGCTTTTCGGCTAATACGGCCACACGATCACTCGAAACGATCGGAACAACCGGAATACCATGGTCACGGCCGATATCAAAAATATCACGCGAAAAACCAGCTCCGGCGATCAAAGCGTCAATACCAGCTTCAGCAGCTGCCCGCATAACCCTGGGGAAGCATGATGCGGCAACCATGGTATTTATGCCAACAATACCGCCATTGGCAATGCTCCGGGCGATCTTGATCTCACCGAGAACTTCTTCCACTTCCATGCCGGAAGCTGCAATCAGGCCAATGCCACCTTCTCGGGCCACAGCACCAGCGAGTTTGCCAGTTGAAACGCGGATTGCCATGCCGCCCTGCATCAATGGGTATTTCGGATGAAGGTTTCCGATTATCAGTCTGGGCAGTGATTTCACTGAAGTCTCCGATGACACTTGCCGGCCGGTTTTAAAAGCAAAACCGGCCGGCACAGCGTTAATTGCTCTTAGCCTTTTTTGTTTTGAATGTAATCAACAGCGTCTTTTACGGTTTTGAGTTTTTCGGCATCTTCATCAGGAATTTCAATCTCAAAATGTTCTTCGAGATCCATTACCAGTTCTACGGTATCAAGGCTGTCTGCGCCAAGATCATCAATAAAGCTGGCTTCAAGAGTTACCTGCTTTTCATCAACCTGGAGCTTGTCAACTACGATTCTTTTGATTTCTTCAAAATAGTTACTCATTTAATAATTCCTCCTGAGAATTTGAGAACGGGTCAGGACATTACCATTCCGCCATCGACGGTCAGTACCTGCCCTGTGATATACGATGCCTTGTCTGAGGCCAGAAAAACCACGGCGTTAGCCACGTCGCGGGGATTTCCAAAACTGTTGAGGGGTATCTGAGCGAGCATCTGCTCTTTGACTTTATCAGCAAGCACTGCGGTCATTTCAGAATTAATAAACCCGGGAGCGATGGCATTCGATCTGATACCTTTGCGACCGAATTCCTTGGCGAAACTCTTGGTAAAACCGATAATACCGGCTTTGCTTGCGGCGTAGTTCGCCTGACCGGCGTTACCCATCAGCCCGATGACTGAAGCGATATTGATGACCGAACCGCTCTTCTGCTTGAGCATGGTCCTGACAACCGCTTTCGACATTAGAAAAGTGCCCTTGAGATTGATTTTAAGCACCAGGTCCCAGGCGTCTTCATCCATGCGCATCAGCAAACCGTCTCTGGTGATACCGGCGTTGTTAACCAGCACATCAATACGCCCGAAGGTTGCCAGAGTTGTTTCGGTGAGTTTTTCGGCATCATCTGCTTTTGAAACATCGGCTTTGCAAACCGAAACAGTCTGATGGGCGGCCTCAAGTTCTGCTTTTGCGCGGGCCAACCCCTCTTCGTTGATGTCTGAGAGCATGATCCGGTAACCGGCTTCCCCGAGGGTGCGGGCTATTTCAAGGCCAATGCCCCGGGCAGAACCGGTAATAATGGCAACCGGCTTTTCTGCTGCTTTATTTTCTGAACTGTTCATGCTAACCTCGCGAAAAAATTTCTGAAAAATATTCAGGTGGCTGTTATTACCGCTTTTAGTGTGGACTTGTCAAGTCTGAATTTCCGTGAACCTGATGCCCTCCTGAAGGCAATTGCCGCATATCTTAAAAAGCAACGGCAAGCATAGCATGGGCCACAGCGGGTTTCATCATCAGCGTCGGGTCAGTTTTTTTTAACTGGTCTGAACTGCTCGAGACGCTCAAAAACCTTATAATAGTCTGCTTCAACACTTTGAATGATCTCGGCAGCAGTTTCTTCACGATGCAGCATGCCACTGATCTGGCCGGCCATTACAGAGCCTTCTTCGGTGTTACCGTCAACAACCGACATTTTCAGGCGACCGCGGCCAAGCTCTTCAAGCTCTTCAGCTGTCGCCCCCTTAAATTCTTTTTCGAGGTATTCTTTTGTGAGTTTGTTACGAATGACCCGCACCGGGTGCCCAAGAGTAATGCCAGTGGTAACCGTATCACGATCTTTAGCTTTCAGAACTGACTCTTTATAGTTCGGGTGCGCATGACATTCGCGGGCCAGAATGAATCTGGTACCCATCTGAACGGCTTCAGCACCCAGAGCGAAGGCAGCGGCGACGCCACGGCCATCGGCGATGCCGCCGGCAGCAATTACCGGTATGGCAACCGCATCAACTACCTGCGGAACCAGAACCATAGTAGTGATTTCGCCTACATGGCCGCCAGATTCTGTTCCTTCGGCAATCAGAGCGTCAACGCCAGAGCGTTCAAGGCGTTTGGCAAGGGCGACCGAAGACACAACCGGAATAACCTTGATTCCGGCATCTTTAAAGCGCTTAACCAGCGGCCCGGGGTTGCCGGCACCAGTAGTGATAACCGGGACTTTTTCCTGGAGGCAGACCTCAACCACGCCCGGGGCCGAAGGCATCATCAACATGATATTTACGCCATAGGGTTTATCGGTCAAACTTTTGATTTTGTGAATCTCGCTGCGAACCAGTTCAGGGTCAAGAGAACCAGAACCGAAAACGCCCAGACCACCGGCGTTACTGACCGCCGCCACCAGCTCTGCTGAACTTACCCAGGCCATGCCGCCTTGAAAAATGGGATATTTAATGCCAAGAAGCTTGGTAATTCTGGTTTCTATCATAATATAGAAGATCTCCCTTGAAAATATTGGCGGGTCAGGCCCGGAAGGGTCATTTAGACTGGGCAACCGGCTCAGCCATCTGGCCTTCTTTTGCGACCTGACTGTGCATCAGCTTGATAACGCCGGTTGAAGCACAATTGGCAGCCAGGGTCAAAGCATTCGCAATCACCGGAGCTTTTGATTTGCCGTGGCAGACAATTGAAACGCCATTTATGCCAAGAAGCGGGGCAGCACTGTATTCAGGAGCATCCGGGCTGAATTTTTTCAGGCCGGTTTTGAGCGCCATCAGCTTATCAGGGGGAATTTCTGCGCCCCTGGCTGCCTTGAAAAGAGCACCCTGGATCAATTCTGAAATGCTCTCGCAGGCTTTGAGCAAAACGTTACCGACGAAACCATCGCAAACCACCACATGGGCTTTGCCATAAAAAAGGTGGTCAGCTTCGACGTTGCCAATAAAATTCAAAGAACTCTGTTTGAGAGCCCCGTAAACGCTTTTGGTTAGTTCGTTACCCTTAGATTCTTCTTCGCCGATGCTGAGAAGGCCAAGTCTCGGGTTTTTGACCCCGCAAACCTTCTCGTAATAAGCGGTACCCATCAGGGCATGCTGAAGCAGATGCGGGCCGCGACTGTCAACATTGGCGCCAACATCAAGCAACAGAACACCATAGTCTTCAGAACTCGGCATCATAACAGCAATAGCCGGCCGCTCAACGCCTGGTATCCGGCCGATCTCAAGAAGAGAGGCCGCCATCTGGGCGCCGGTACTGCCGGCCGACAACAGCGCGTCTGCTTTGCCTTCGCGAACAAGACGAGCCGCCACTGCTATAGAAGCATTCTTCTTTTTACGAAGAGCTTGCAGCGGCGCCTCACCCATCTCTACCACCTCGGATGTGTCATAAATTTCACATCCGGCGGGAAGATCAGGCATGATCTCGCGAATGGCCGATTCTTTGCCGATCAGTATCAAACTGGCTTTGCCGCCAGAGTTAAGATACAATCGAGCACCTGATACCAGTTCCTGGGGGGCGAAGTCCCCGCCCATGACATCAACGGCGATTTTCATTCGCTATTTACCGGTATTATTCTTTTTCGACTTCGAGAACCTTAACTTTTTTGCCATAATAACCGCAGGCCGGGCAAACTCTGTGGGCTCTTTTAAGTTCAAAGCACTGTGAGCACTTTGCCAGAGCAACAGGAGCTGCTTTGTAATGCGTTCTGCGTTTTCTGCCTCTGAGTTTTGAAACTCTATTTTTTGGACATGCACCCATTTGAACTTCCTCCGGGATTGAAATTAGTCTGGTGAGTATAACAGATTATATTTTTCGAGTCAATCACAATAAGCAAAAGCATCGTCAGAGGGTACACAACGATTTAACCCTTATTTACAAGGGTTTGTCTACGGCCAGGCCGCATTTTCTGGGGTAGCGCTCTGGCACCGCAAAGGTTTTGCGTATGATCAGAAAATTACGCTCAAAAGGCATTTCGGGGGGTGCCAGACGCAGAATTTCGACATTATCGACCGCCACTGAGAAAATCGTAAAGGCGTTAACCGACTCTGCCAGCTCTTCATCAAGCTTCGG
>DAOPYA010000062.1:0-25824 GCA_035352635.1 Candidatus Rifleibacterium sp. | reverse complement strand
TATAAAACCGTTCGACACAATCTTAAATTATGCTGATAGTCAACTCTGGCTCCCCTGAGTGGTTTCGAAAACCTCTCAGAAAATCCTGGCAATCTGCCGATAGGTATTGAAGAGACTGATAACGAGTCATCAACCAGGCAAATAATCTCTGAAGAACTCAAATCCGGCCGATTAGACGAAAAGGAGGTAGAAATCGAAGTGAACGAACAACAAACTCCGGTTGTCGAAGTTTTCTCCTCTCAGGGCGGTTTTGAGGAAATGGGCATCAACATGCAGAACATTCAGAGCATGCTTGGCAATATTCTGCCTGGTCGCAATCGCCGCAAGAAGGTTTCGGTAGCCCAGGCACGCGAAATATTCTTTGCTGAAGCTCTTAATCAGCTTATGGAACCCGAAGATTTGCAGAAAGAAGCCGTTATGCTGGCTCAGGAAAGCGGCGCCATCTTCATCGACGAGATTGACAAAGTTGCGTCATCATTTGTCAGCAATACCGGCCCGGATGTATCACGGGAAGGCGTGCAGCGCGATCTGTTGCCTCTGGTAGAGGGCACAAGCGTCATGACCAAGTATGGCATGGTTAAAACCGACCACATTCTCTTCTTTGCCGCCGGCGCCTTCAATGTCAGCAAGCCTTCTGACCTGATACCAGAGCTTCAGGGGCGGTTCCCGGTGCGTGTTGAATTTGACAAACTCAGCAGCGAAGACTTTAAACGCATTCTTACTGAGCCAAAGAATTCTCTGGTAAGACAATATCAGGCGATGCTGGCTGTTGATAATCTTGAAGTCAGCTTTACGGCCGACGCCGTTGAGCGCATCGCCTATTATGCCTGTGAAGCTAATGAAGCACACGAAAATATCGGGGCACGAAGACTGCACACCATCATGGAACAACTGATGGATGAGGCGTCTTTTTCAGCCCCTCAGACTTTAACTGGCCGTTATGAAATTTCACGTGAAACAGTGGACCGGGTAATCGGCCCTCTGATGCACGACCGTGATCTGGCAAAATTCATTCTCTGAAATTAATTATCTGGGGGAACCAACATGTTCGAAAGACTGACCGGCACCGCAACCTTTAACCTTCTCACCAAGGGTCTGGATGTGTCATCGAAGCGTCATTCAGTTATTTCAAACAATATTGCCAACGTCAACACCCCCCTTTTCAAGCGGCAGATTGTCACTTTTGAAGATCAGATGGCCAAGGTTTTCGACGGCAAGATAGATATCGTTGGGCGCCGTGAAGACGACCGGCATATTCCGATTGGCGAGAGTAACTACATGAATGTTGACCCGGTCACTATCAAAGATCGCATTCATGTGATGCGCAATGACAAAAACAATGTTGATATCGATGTTGAAATGAGCGATCTGGCGAAGAACACCATGACCTACCAGATTCATTCAACACGTCTGGCCTCCATGTTTGCTCAGTTGAATGATATAATCTCACGGGGAGGTAAATCATAATGTCTATCTTCAGAGGTATTGATATTTCGGCATCAGGGCTGACGGCAGAACGTCTGCGCATGGATGTCATTTCGAACAACATTGCGAACGTTAACACTACCCGAACCGAAGATGGCGAACCATTCAGACGCAAGATGGCCATTTTTCAGGCCCGGCATGCTTACGGGCAGCGCCCTTATATGGATCGCATAAATCCCCAGGAGCCCGGCAAAGGCGTCAGGGTTACGGCCATAATGGAAGACATGAGCCCCTTCAAGATGGAGTATGAGCCGAACCATCCAGATGCAGACTCAGAGGGGTATATCAGACGACCGAACATTAATATTGTGCACGAAATGGTTGATATGATTACCGCGACCCGTGCCTACGAAGCCAATGTTACCTGCATCAATTCGGCCAAAGACATGACTAACTCAGCATTAAATATCAGTTCAAGAGGTTAATGAATGAAAATTGATACAAACAATCCGATGCACGGCGTCAGAACGAAACCCGAGCGGCCGCAGACCAATGCGAAAGAGCAATGGAATTCATTTCTCGACCAGTTGCAGACAGCGATCGGTGAAGTAGACCAGCTTGGCAAAGAATCGGAAAAGCTCACACAGGATGCGGTTCTGGGGCGCGTTGAAAACCTGCATGATGTGATGATCGCAGCTGAAAAGGCGAAGACGGCGATGAATCTCACCCTTGAAGTCAGGGGTAAAGCGCTTGAAGCTTACAAGGAAATAATGCGGATGAATTTTTAATTTTTAGTCTTTACAGAATGGCGTGGCCGTACTATAAATAAATATCCAACCTCGCCAGAAAAAAAATCAGTGCACGACGGAGCAGGGAGTAGCAGGCAATGACAGAATTTCTTCGGCAGTTATGGGAACCTATCGCCAAATTGCCCCGGTTGCAGCAGATCGCGCTGGCAGCCTTTGCAATCCTGGTAATCGTCGGGATTATCAGTGTTTCAATGTGGGGCACACAAAAAGAGTTTATTGCTCTTTTTGAGGAACAGCTGAAGATTGAAGATGCCGGCAAAATAACCGCCAAACTCACCGAACTCAACATAGAATTCAAGCTGGGCAAAGATTCTACTGATATTCTCGTGCCCCTTACCGACAAATCATACATTCTGTTGCAACTGTCCCAGGAAAAATCTCTGCCGCAGGCCAAAGCCGGGTGGCAGAAGCTCATCGACGAACGTTCAATTTTTGCGGGCACGACGCAGCAGGAATTTGACCTGAATTACGTGCGAGGTCTGCAGAATGAGCTTGAGACTACCCTGAAGCGCATGGGGCCGATCGAAGAGGCCAACGTAAGCATCGTTAAGCCGAAAAAAGAAGTATTCAAAGAAGATCAGAAAGAGCCGGCAGCAGCTATTTTGCTGCAACTGAAGCCCGGTGCCGAGATTAATCAGAACCAGATCAGAGCAATTCGAGACTGGGTTTGCAACGCTGTTGAAGGTCTTGAACCAGATAAGGTACGCATCGCTGACACCGAAGCCCGGGATCTGACAAGAGTCATAGAAGACGACGAGTTGATGACCCTCGACAAATCCCAGACCACCCAGCTCAAGATTACCCGGGATCGCGAAAAGCATCTTCGCACAGAATTGACGCATATTCTTGAAGGTATGTTTGGTTACGGTCGCGCCCTGGTGAGCGTCAGGCTTGATATGGATTTTGACCAGAAAGAGGCGGTCAGTGATGTGGTAATTCCGCCGGTTGAGGGATCGAACAGCGGCATAGTTCTATCAGAAAAACTTGAGAACGAAAAATATGAGGGCCGCGACCTGGTCGAAGATGGCGAGCCTGGTGTGAATTCGAACCTTCCTCCTGGGGCACCGTCTTACCCGGGCACCGAAAATACCACAGTCAACAAATATGAACGTGATGGCACCATTCGTAATTATGAAGTTACCCGTTCAAAAGAAAAGTTTGTAAAAGAACAGGGCACCATCAGACGTCTGACTGTTTCAGTAGTTTTAAATGATGACCCGGGGCGCATGACCACTCTTACCGACCAGATCACCGAAATTGCGAAACAGACGGTTGGTTTCGACAAAATTCGCGGTGACAAGATTTCACTGATGGTAATGCCATTCAAGAATGATGACGCTGATCGCGCCAAAGCCGCCATTGACCAGAAGAAAGAGCAGGAGAAGCAAATGTTCATGATTGTGGTTGGTCTTCTCATGTCATTCCCGGTTTTTCTGGGCGTGATCTATATCTTTGTCAGAGTTTCACGAGCCAGAGCACTGGCCCGCGAACAGCAACGCCTGCAGGAATCAGCCTCGGAAGCTGAAGCACTGCGACAGAGACGCGAACAACAGCTTTTCCAGCAGAACGAACAGCAATGGAAAGATTGGGAAAGGCGCTTCAAGGACGTCAAGAATTTCTTTCCGGAAATCACTGATGTCGAAGAGAAAAAGCGCAAGGTGCAGGATTTGCGCCTGCATGCCTATCAGTATGCCTCTGAAAACGATGGTCTGCCGTCAGATTTTGAAGAAATGACTCCCGAAGAGCAGTTTATCTACCGTGAAGCCTTTCAGAAGAAAAGCGACGGGTCTCTTACCGAGGGTCTGGAACGACTATCAGCGATTGTTGCAGAACGTGATCGTGAACGCGAAGACGAGCTGTCACGCCTCAACCAGCAGGCCAATGCCCGGGAATTTCTCGAACAGCGGGTTAGAAGCCTTATTGAGACTAAACCTGATGATGCCGTACAGGTTGTTCGGCTGTGGTTAAACAAATAGCGAAGGAGAGCAACCCATTTGGCAGCCGAAAAGACTTCTGTAACCATAAAGCCCGAAGATCTCCCGATCCTCGACATTCCGGGGCGGGCCAAGGCGGCTATTCTTCTGATCTTTCTCGGCCCTGAAACCAGTGGATACATACTTCAGTCGCTGACTGATGCTGAAATTGAGGTTTTGACCATTGAGATTGCCAAGGCCCGCAAGGTAACTACCGAAGAAAAGCTTTCGGTGCTTTTTGAATTTGAACAACTGATGATGGCCCGCAAGTTCTTTTCAGAAGGTGGTCTTGAGTATGCCAAGCATCTTCTTGAAAAGACGATCGGCCCGGGTCGTGCCCTCGAAATTCTTGCCAAAATGGGCACTTCGCTACAGGTTCAGCCTTTTGAAGCCGCCCGTACCGCTGACCCAACCCAGCTGGCAACTTTGATCCAGAATGAGCACCCACAGACGGTTGCTTTGATTCTGGCTTATCTTCAGCCTGAAAAATCTGCGGTCATTCTTCAGTCAATGATGCCCGACACCCAGGTAGAAATCGCCAAGCGACTGGCTCTGATGGATCGAACCAGCCCGGAAATCACCAGGGAAGTGGAAAACTACCTTGAAGAGCGTCTGTCTTCGATCATTGGCCAGGATTTCACCAGTGTCGGTGGTATCGATTCGCTTATCGGCGTATTGAATGCGGTCGAGCGCGCCACTGAAAAGAACATCATCGAAACCATGGAAGTTCAGGAGCCAAGTCTTGCCGATGAAGTCAAGAAGCGCCTGTTCGTCTTTGAAGATGTGGTTCTAATTGATGACCGAAGCCTGCAACGCCTGTTCAAAGAAATCGACATGAAAGATCTCTCGGTGGCCCTCAAAGGAGTTACTGATGAAGTCAAAGAAAAATTCTACAAGAACATGTCGAAACGTGCTGGCGAAATGCTCAAAGAAGAAATGGCATACATGGGGCCGGTGCGCATGCGTGATGTAGATCAGGCACAGCAGCGTATCGTCGCCGTGGTCAAGAAACTTGAAGCCAGAGGTGAAATCGTAATTTCACGCCCGGGCGAGGAGGAACTGATTGGCTAAGACTCAACTAGGGTCGGTTACCGGCCTCGAAATACTTGCAAACATTATGCGTCACTGCGATTCAAAAACCAATCGCAACATCATAACCGGGCTTTCCAAGGCGGCCCCGCAGGTTGTCCCGGAACTGCGCAAAAAGATTCTGCTGTTTGACGACCTTGCCTACGCTGATCAGCGGGGTGTACAGCGTCTGCTCAAGCTTATCAGAACCAGAGACCTGGCCGTTTCACTCAAAGGTGCACCGGCTGCGGTTCTCAAAAATCTTGCCAACAATATGTCGCAGAATGGTTTGAGCGACCTGAAGAACGAAATTACCAGAATCGGGCCGGCACGCGAGGCCGATGTCGATGCTGCCCGCGAACGCATCATGGGCGTTGTGGCAGAACTCATGAACAACAAAGAAATGTTCATCAATCGACCGAATGACGGCATGCTCATCTAAGGAAACATCTGAATGGGAAAGATTTTCAAGGCCAGCCAGATCAAAATTGACTCTGAAAAGCCGGTTTTTGTTCAACATCACCAGAAGATCGTCAAGCCTGAAGTGCCAATCGATCCGGCTGAGGACGCTTTCGCCGAAGAGGCTTTCCGGGCCTTGTCGCCCGAGCATCTTGCCGGCAGCGGCGAGAAAATTTTAACCAAGAACAAGCCGGCGGCCGAAACATCTGAAACTGCCGATGATGATGATAATGGCGAAGGCGCCGGCGGGAATGCCGAAAAACCAGCGGCGACAGCGCGGCCAGAGTCTTTTCTTTCGCAGGCTGCACGCAAATCTCGACACGCTTCAGTTTTAGAAGCAATCAAGATCAAAGAGCTTGAACTTGAAGCACTTGAAGACGAACTCAAGGCCTGGGAATCAACCATGCAGCAGAAAGAACGCGATCTGACTGCCCGGGAAGCAGAGCTCAGCCAGGCAATGATCAAACGTCGCCAGGAAGTTGAGGCTGAATCGGCCAGGACTCTTAAAATGGCCAAGGAAGCAGCGTCTTCGATCAGCGAATCAGCCCGCGCCGAAGCTGAAGCGATCAAGAAATCCGCGCGGCTTGAAGTTGATTCCCTGCGCGAGAAGGCTCACCAGGAAGGTTACCAGGCCGGCGAAGACAAGGGCAGAAGTGCCGGTGAAGCTGAAGGTCTTCACGAGATACAGCTCGACTGGCACAATCTGATGCTCGAATCAGAAGCCTTGGTCAACGAACTGCAAACGAGCCGCATGGGCATTCTCAAGGCTTCTGAAGAAGAAATGCTGAAGCTGATCGTTTCATTTGCCAAAGCGGTAATCAAGGTTGAACCGGTTGCCCAGCCCGAAATTATTCTGCACAACATCGATCAGGCGTTGAATCGCGTCTCTGAGGTTGATAAAATTGTTTTGCGCATCAATTTGCGTGACAAGAGCATGTGTGAGGCTCACAAAGACCAGTTTATGGCCCGCCTTGGCTCGGTTACTGAGTTACGGATCGTAGAAGACACAACCCTGTCTCCGGGCGGCATCAAAATCGAAACCGGGGTCGGCACTATCGACGCCACTATCGAAAGCCAGTCACGCGAACTTGAAAAGGCGTTGCTGGAAAAATTCAGAAAAACCCAGGCCGGCACATAAATGAGCTTTTCTTTTTCAGATTATTCATCGGTGCTCGCCAACACTGACCCGATCAGGGTCAATGGTCGGGTAACCCAGGTTGTCGGTCTGTTGATAGAAGCCACCGGCCCACAGAACCCGGTAGGTGATGTCTGTCATATTTTAACGCAACAGGGGCCCCTGCCTTGCGAAATTGTTGGTTTCAGGCGCGGCAGCGTGCTCTTGATGCCTCTGGTGCATACCGAGGGCATTCGTCAGGGTGCCGAAGTCATACCGACCGGCATGCCTTTAACTGCTCCGGCCGGTGAAGAACTGCTCGGTCGCATGCTCGACGGGCTTGGCAAGCCGATTGACGATAAGGGCGACCTGTCAGCGGGCATCACCATGGTTCCGATAAATCGTGAACCGCCAAACCCGCTCACCCGCAAGCGCATTCAAAAGCCTCTGGTGACAGGGGTCAAGGTTCTCGACGGCCTGTTGACAATTGGAAACGGCCAGCGCATGGGTATTTTTGCCGGTTCAGGCGTTGGCAAAAGCACGTTGATGGGTATGATCTGCCGTTCTTCGCAGGCCGACATCAATGTGGTGGCCCTGGTCGGTGAACGAGGCCGTGAAGTGCGCGAGTTTCTCGAAAAAGACCTCGGACCAGAGGGTATGCGTCGTTCGATCGTGGTGGTAGCCACCTCTGAACAACCGGCACTGGTTAGGGTTAAGGCTGCTTTTACGGCCACCGCGATTGCCGAATATTTTCGTGATAAAGAAAAAAGTGTCATGCTGATGATGGATTCAGTAACCAGATTTGCGCTGGCACAGCGAGAGATCGGGCTGGCAGTCGGCGAACCGCCAACCACACGCGGTTACACTCCATCGGTCTTTTCGTTGCTTCCCAAATTGCTTGAACGTGCCGGGACTGCCCGCAAAGGTTCTATAACTGGCATCTACACAGTACTGGTTGAAGGCGGAGACATGGACGAACCGGTTGCTGATGCGGTTAGAGGTATTCTTGATGGGCATCTGCTGCTCAGTCGCGAACTGGCACATCAGAATGTTTACCCGGCCGTCGATATTCTTGGCAGTATCTCGCGTCTGATGCCGGATATCACTGAAAAAAGCCATTTTGAGCTGGCCGGCAAGCTGCGAAATATTTATGCAACCTATACTAAAAACGCTGACGCCATAAGTCTTGGCGCCTACAAAACCGGTTCTGACCCGAAAATTGATGAAGCGATCAAAAAGCATGCCCTCATCGAAAGCTTTATCAAGCAGGGCATCAACGAGGCATTCGGCTTTTCAGACACTCTGGCTGAGCTGAGCAAAATCGTTAGTCAGGCCGGCTGATCATGGCATTTGTCTTCAGACTGCAACAGATTCTTCAGATATGTCTTCACGAAGAAAACGAGGTTAAAGGGCGGCTCGCCAAAAAAGATGGCCAGATAGCCGAGGTGCGAATGCTTATTAAAAAATACAAAGACGACTATGATGAAGCGCTAGAACAGCAGTCAATCGACCTGCAGGCCGGCGACATCGTCAAAGTACAGATGTATCCGGCATACCTTAAAACCCTGCAAAGATCATGGGAGTTTCAGGAAGAAGAGCTTGAACGCCTTGAAAAACAGCGTCAAAAAATTGTGGCCGAGCTTCTCGAAAAACAGCGTTCCCGCAAGACTTATGAAAAAATGCGGGAATCTGATGAGGCAAATTATAAAAAAGAACAGCTGAAAAAAGAACAGAAAAGACTCGACGAGTATGGCAACCGCCAGAAAAAAGAGCCTGTAGAGGGTGAAAATGCTTGAGAACATGCATCGGCTGCTCGAAAAAATCGATACGCTCAACAAAAGCTTCAGCGGCATGGCACCACGCAAGAACCACCGCCAGCAGCAGACTTTTGCCAATGCCATGCTTGAAGCGACAAAGCAGGAAGCCACAACTGGCATCGCAGCAGGGCCAGGCAACCTTTCTGAAAATATTAAGACCGATATCAATGCGTTGATCGAGAAATATTCAATGCAGCACGGGCTACAGCCTGATGTGGTGCGACAATTGATCGTCGTTGCCTCTAACAATGATGCAAAGGCAGTTGGCCCGAACGGCAACCTCGGTCTTATGCAGTTGCAGCCTCAGATTTTTAAGGATTCGGGGTATAATGACCCGTTTGACCCTGAACAGAATATTATGGCCGGCACGCAACATCTCGCAAGCATGCTGCAGCGAAACGGGGGCAACATGCCACTGGCGCTGGCCGCTTACAACACAGACCCTGCAACCGTCAAGCGCTTTGGCGGGGTGCCGCCCTATGCAGACACCAAGAATTTCGTCGGTCAGATTCTGAACGGCCTTGGAAAAGCTGACAAATAGTTTAAAGGAAAGCACGCATGCCTGAAAATACCCAGAAGCAACCCGGGAGCACTGAACCCCAACCGGTCGTCTCACCTGCAAACCCAGCGGTTGATGCAGCAACTGAGCCAGAAGTCAGGCCGCCTTCGAAACTTTTTCTGGCATTGAGTCGCATCGTTTTTCTTTTTCTGCTTGCATCGCTTGGTGTGGCTGTGTTTTTAAGCGTCATGACCCTGGATTTTCTCGAAATATACCCGTTCCGTTACCGGATTCCGGAAGAATACCGCAAATACTGGCCACTTGCCCCTTACTATAATTTCGTTCAGCTGCATCAGTTGCCAGAAGAAGAACGTTATCAGCAACTCATGCTCCAGGAACAGGAACGCTTTAACCGCATCATTACAGAAGGCAGTCGTGATCTTGAGCGCCGGGCCCAGTCACTCGAAGATTCTTATCGTTCTCTGATACGCACCCAAAAAGAGCAGCACCAGAGAGAACTTGAAGAACTTCGCAAACAACGCGAGACACTTGAGCTTGATAAAAAGAAAGTGTCTGATGAAAACCAAGATCTTGAAAAGCGCAAGGTTGCGATCGACGAATTATCGCAGCGACTGGCCTCAGAGACACTGAGTATTGAGTCGAGTCTCATTCGTTTCATGGAAAAAGAAAATCGCCTTGATCAGGTGCGCAGTATCGCCGCCCAGATGGAAGGTAAAGCACTTGCCAAAGTTTTTGACGATGTTCCTGACGACCAGTTAATTTACGATATCATGGCCGGTCTGCAGCCGAATCATGCTGGCAAGGTTCTCAGCAACATGGACCCAGAAAAGGCTGGCCGCATTCTGAAGTTGGGCCAGATACCCGCAACGCTGCCGCAACCCGGGCCCTCGCGCACTTATATCCCGCCCAGCCTGCAAAATCTGATTGACGATACCCAGGCTAACCTGCGTTGATTAAACTTGCCTGAAAGTAATCAAGCGATTAAGATATGTGTGATGAGCAGAGCTTATAACAATCCTTTTTCGCATGGTTTTTTTCGTTGCGCGGCCGCCAACCCGGTCGTTGCCCTGGCGCGACCAGATATAAATGCGAGCAGGCAGATAGCCATGGTCAGGCAGTTTCACGCTCAGCATGCCGGCGTCATTGTTTTTCCTGAACTAAGTCTGAGTGGTTACAGCCTTGGCGACCTGTTTCAGCAACAGACCATTCTTGATGCCTGCCAGGAAGCGCTGCTTTGCCTGATCGAAGCCAGCAGCGAGCTAGACCCTCTCATTGTGACCGGCTTGCCTCTTATGGTGGGCAGCAGACTGTTCAACTGTGCTGCGGTCATACATCGGGGTCGATTGCTTGGTCTGGTTCCGAAAACCTGGCTGCCAGACCATCGCGAATTCTACGAGAAACGCCAGTTTTGCAGCAGCACTGAGCTTGACCGCGCCGAAGTCATGATCGGCGGTTTTTCGGCAGCAATCGGCACCGATCTGCTGTTTTCGTGCCCGCAGTTTTCGCATTTAACCATCGGCATTGAAATCTGTGAAGATCTCTGGGCACCGGTTCAGCCATCTACCATGGCAGCAATGTCGGGTGCGACTTTGATCTGCAACCTTTCGGCGAGCAACATTGTCATTGGAAAAGCCGATTACCGGCGACTGCTGGTCAAGGCTTCGTCTGGGCGCAACATTTGCGGCTATATCTACAGTTCGGCCGGTCAGGGCGAGTCAACCACCGACCTGGCCTGGGACGGCCATCTGATCATCGCTGAAAATGGCACATTGCTGACAGAATCGACCAGGTTTTCAACTGACGGGTCTTCATGCATCTGCGATCTCGACCTTGAAAAACTGCAGCTTGAGAGAATACGCAACAATTCATTCAGGGATTGCTCAAGCAGGTATGCCGGCACGCCATCATATAGAACCATAACCTTCGAGGTTCCTGATGCGTGCAGCGCCGAATTGCCAATGTTGCGCAGTATTCCGCGGTTTCCTTATGTTCCAGAAGACGGGCGAGATCTGCATGAACGCTGTGAAGAAGTTTTTAATATTCAAGTTCAGGGTTTGAGCACGCGACTGCTGTCAACCGGCATTAAAAAGGTTGTTGTCGGCGTGTCTGGCGGTCTTGATTCAACACTGGCTTTGCTGGTAGCGTGCCGCACTTTTGACAAATTGCAGATCAGTCGTGAAAACATTCTGGCAGTGACCATGCCCGGCTTCGCTACTTCTGATAAGACCCGCAACAGTGCTGGCGATTTAATGCGGGCAACGGGAGTAACCGGGTGCGAAATTGACATCAGACCATCTTGCATGCAGATGCTTAAAGATCTCAAACACCCCTTCGCCGAAGGCAAAGAGCAGTATGACATCACCTTTGAGAATGTTCAGGCTGGCGAACGAACCTCACATTTATTCAGGCTGGCAAACCAGTCTGGGGCCCTCGTCATCGGAACAGGCGATCTCAGCGAACTTGCTCTTGGCTGGTGCACTTATGGAGTTGGCGACCACATGTCGCATTACAACGTTAACGCCTCAGTTCCAAAGACACTGGTGCGCTTTCTGATTGAACATGTTGCCACCAGTCAGGCAGGGCACCCGGTTGCCGGCATTCTCGGTCAGGTTCTCGCGACCACCATTTCACCTGAACTTATACCATCTGACAGTCAGCCGCAGCAGACTGAAGCAACCGTTGGCCCTTACGAGCTTCAGGATTTTAATCTTTATTATCTGAGCCGTTTTGGCTTCAAGCCATCAAAAATATGCTATCTGGCATGGCAGGCATGGCAAAACGCCGGCAAATACCGCTTTTCAGAAATAAAAGCATGGCTGGGCGTCTTTTTGAAAAGGTTTTTTGGTGCATCGCAGTTCAAAAGAAGCTGCGTGCCTGATTCGCCGAAGGTCGGTTCAGGCGGTTCGCTTTCGCCACGCGGCGATTGGCGTGCCCCGAGCGACGCATCAGCCCACACGTGGCTTCAGGAACTCGAAAAAAACACGCCAGAAAATCTCTTGTGAATTAGCAACAATCTGTTATAATAAAAACATAGATAGATCAGTTTCTTTTGAAATACGTGGCGTGCTTGGCAATCAGGCAAATTCAAATTCGGGGAGTCCGCTCAGGCAATTAACCTTAGTCCTTAACTGAAAATTTTTATTTTCAGTCCGACCTTGCGAAAGGTCTTAGAACCCAACAATATCCCTTTCGAGAGCTGTTGCAAGACAGCTCCCTTTTTTTTTCAGTTGATTCGGGCGATCTGGCGGTTTATATCATGGGCCTGGGTTCTGGCGTTTCTGGTTGCCAGATAAACCCGTTTGCGAAGTTCTTCATAACGGGCCAGACGGTTATTGCCCGGTGCTGCTGCAGAAGTGGTCTCAGAGACTTGTTGAACGGCCTGTGGGGCATTCGCCAATATGATTTTATTATTATCAGGTTCGGCCGATAAATCTTCAATGGCAGCTGCGTCTGCAAAGTCTTCGCTGCTGAACTGGCAGTCAGGGTCATGAAACAACACGGTAACCGCGACATCCTTACGGTTTTCAAGTTCCTCAACGATTTTTTCAACCTTGGGCTCAGGTGTCTCGACAATCAGATCAGCAGACTCACAAGTCGCCTGATCCTGCTTAATTGTTCCACGCTGGCTCTGGTAGTTCTGTAATCGTTGTCTGAGAGCCTGAATTCTCTCATTCACTTCTTTTAACCCTGGCGTTCTTTGCGCCATAGCCTGTGATGAACCGCAGAAGAAAAACACTCCTGCCACCAGAATTCCACTGACGAACCTTCGCATTGCAAAACCTCCAGAAAAGCTGCGTATATCTTCAGGCTATCGACAGTTCAAGGGCAAAAACTGAGAAATTTCAACTGCCAGCGCCATAGGCTCCGGGTTCGGCATTACCCTCAGAGGCGGTAAGCACTGGCGAGAGTGGTCTTAAACGGTAATCATAGGTATCATCGGCGCCACCTACGAACATGGGGTCGAGATTTAACACCGGAGCGCCCTGCTGGTCGCAGCCAAAGGTCGCCTGCAGGAAAGCAAAAATATTGTTCCAGGGGTATGAGCGCCCGGTGCCTGGGTTACGATCTTCAATTCCATAACCAGTTCCGGTGGTGCGCCGGTTTACAATGATGCAGTTTTTTATCAGCGGCATTTCCTGACCTTCTACAATGATGCCATTTCGGGCATCGATGGTCAGATATTGAAAGTCGCCGCCGCCGGCCCCGATGGTCAAACCGGTCTGCAAGGTCTGAATCAAGCCGTTCCGCAAGATCGGCAGTTGTTTGTCAGCGATTGCTATTGCGGTTTCTTTGATCCCTCTGACATCAAAGCGACGCAGGGAAAAATTGCCATTGCCCGCAAGCCTCAAACCTGCGGTGCAGTCTTTGACCTGGAGATTTTCAACGCTGCAGTTCCAGGTATTTTCAGCTGAGAAAGCAATATCGCACTCTGCAAAATTCAGATTGAGCAAGCTGGTGCCGCTGGCGGCCTGCAAAGAAACCCCGCTCTGGCAATATCTGGCGGTCAAATTTTGCACTTCGGCTCGCGAGCCATAAAGAGTAACCCCGCGCTCGGCGCCCGAAATTTCAAGATGTTTGAGAACACTCGGTTCCTGGTTGCCGACAGCGATAATACGTATGCCATCCCAGTCGGTTCGGGTCGGCACTGACGAAGCCGAAATCATTCTGACCGGTTCAGCAGCAGAGCCTTCGGCAAGAAGGGTTCCTTCAACAATCAACTCGCATATCGCCGGCCGGTAGCCAGATTTTCCGTTATCTACAGGCGCGAAGCGGATTACAGAGCCAGCCTCGATTGTCAAAGTTTTTCCGGCAGGAATAATCAGGTCGCCATTGACGCTGATCGGGCTCCAGGATTTTTTCCAGAGCAGGTTTTCACTGATCCGGCCACCGGGCATAATGCTGACGACTGCACTCATCGATGATACATTGCCATCGAGATCGACGGTTTGCATGGCATAACGATAAATTCTGCCTGGGATTGCCGTATCATCGATAAGACTGTTCTGCACTGCAAAGACATTGCTTTCATTGAGAATTAGAGCCAGGGAAGCATCGTTTTCAGCACGCAGCACCCTGAAACCCTGCAACGGATCAGCGCCTGAATAGTTCCAGGTCAATACCGGGCCTGCGGTTCCCTGACCGACATTGAGCAAATCGACTGTATCAGGCACCCCGGCGAGGTCGCCACGCGGAACGGCCTTAAATGAGCCTGAATCAGCGGCGTAGCGGCGTCCATCAGCAGTGACGCCCATCAGATCGTAAATATACTGTGAACCCTGAAAAAGGTTATTCAGAACAATCTGGTGACTCCTGCTCAGTTCAGTGGGTGGCAGCTGAATTCTGGCTCCGCCTGTTTCGCGATAACCGATGACTACCGACATGGGTTCTTTGCAACTGACATCGATTACCACCCGGGCGTTTTCACGCAGGGCCACTGCATGCGTAATCATTCGTTCGAGGGGTTCAACCTTAATTTCGATGCCATCGACTACTTCACCGTATGCAATCTCGACGGTTTGGGAGGCAAGGTAATAACCGTTTCTTTCGACCGACAGACGGTGCGTGCCGACGTCGAGTGAGGTAAACTCAAACCTGCCGTCTTCGTTTGTTTCGGCTTTAAACAGTGAACGATGTGAAGTAATAGTGGCCCCGGCAATCGCGTTATTCATGGTATCGCGAACACTGCCGTTTATGGAGCCACGTTTTGTCTGCACCTGGTTTTCGCAACCCTGCACGACCAGCAGCACTATCAGCAGAAACATTACGTTCATCAGTCTTCTGGCGGAAGTTGAAAGAAACACAGTTTTTTTCATAATCTTGAAACTCCGTATCTTCCCATCTCAGAACCGAAGCTATCCTGAAGTTTCAGGGTTGAATCAGCCATTATAGTGTATTTAAAAGGATTTCCGCCTGAGAATTTCGGGTCAATACTTGTGGAACCGGTGCCGCCTGAGCACCCCGCATAGGGGTTCAAGAAGCCATAAACGTTGTTATAGAAGAATTCAGGAGCCAGGCCGGTGGCACAACTGATACCCGTTTGCCCGTTCTGAAAGCGGTTGGCAAAGATACTATTCTGAACAGCAATATTGCCTGCCGTTATGCGAAGAGCATTCATGGCATCAACAGTTACATGATCGATGTAGTTATCATAATTACCGAGGGTATTCACGCAGTGAATGCCGAGGCCTTCGGGGCAGACGACGAGAGTATTAATGATGCGTGCCCGGCCAAAAACGCCCCTTATGCCGGTATTAACAGCATAAACATCAGTATTGCTGATTATCGTCTGATCGTCAGCCCTGGCGGTTGAGACGCTGATTCCGGTGTGAACGTTGTCAAAATGGTTATTCAAAACCGAGATACGGCGGCAGTTGGTGATATCGAGCGCCACCGAAGCAATTTCCGAAAAACGGCAGCCATTGAGACTGAGAACTTCGCGCACGCCGCTCAACCGCAGACCGTGCTGGGAATAGGCTACCGAAAGATTGTTAATTCTCACATTTTCTGCGGAGACATCGAGGGCGAAGCCGTTGCAGCCAAACATGCCAGTGTGATTGATATCAGAAACCCCACCCTGCGAAGAGAGAATGCGTATGCCAGCCCAGTGATCACGTTTGCCGGAGCCATTGAGTGGAGAAAAAACCACCGGCGATGCTTCGGTGCCACGGGTTTCGAGGCGGCCCTGCACGATGATTTCGACCCGCTGTTCATCGGCACCAGCGCCAAGACTATCAGTATCGCTGATCTGAATTTCAGTGCCAGCTTCGATAGTAAGGCTGCTACCGGCGGCGACTATGATATCAGAAGTGAGTCGGACCGGGGAGTCTTCGGCTTTGATAACCATGTGGCTGGCTACAACGCCTGGAACGAAGACCATGTTGGTAACTGTCATTTCAGAAACAGCGGCCCTGGCATTGGCAGCAGCCACAGCGTAGCGACAGAAATCGCCCGAAATGGCTGCCTGATCGACATAAGAGCGAGCCTTTGCGTCAATGGTATTTTCATTCAGCCTGACCCAGTCTTTACCCTTCAACTGACGGTAGACAATAAAACCGCTGGCCGGCTGGCCCGCAGCTGATGGTTCCCAGGCGATTTCGATCATTGCCGGAGCGGTGAATGGCATGATACGAACCGCAGCTGGTGGCTGCGGTTGATCTGCTTCGCCGGTTTTGAATGAATAGTCATACGAATAATAGCTTGCCGAGTCTGCATCGAGATACTGCACCCGGAAGTGGTAGAGAGTTTCGGGCTGCAAGCCGCTCAAAACAGCGGTATGCTCAGTAGCAGGGCGTTGTTCGCGATACAGCGACCCATAATAGATGCTGGTGCCATAATCGACGTTACAGACAACGCTGCGGTAGGTTTTCCATGAAATCTGGGCGCTGGTGGTGGCAACACTGATAACCCTGACATCGCTGATGCGGTTGGGGGCGTTGGCTTTGTCGAGTCTGATGAACTCTAGAACGGTTGCGTCGTCAGATTTAATCTCGACCTGCTGGGTTTCGGTCTGAAAGTCAGGGTGAAGAATGACAATATTATTCAGGCCAGCCGGTAATTCTGAAAGATAAAACCCGCCATCCAGGCTGGTGAGCACTTTTTCTCTTTCAGCAAAAAGCGAATAGACCTCGGCGTTGACCACCGCGTTACCCTCGGCATCAACGACCCGGCTGCTCAGGCTGCCTGTCTGTGACTGTCTCAACCCACAACCGGTCAAGAGAGCCATAAACAGAAGAAACGCCAGCATCGCTGGCAGAAAAACTCTTCTATCAGTCAGGGACATCTTCGGCTCCCACCGTTTCATAATCGTACCCGGCGCCTTTTAAAGGGCTTCCGGAAGAAGGCTTGTAATTAAAATTCTGGTTTGTGAGTGACGCAAATGGGTCGCCGCCCTGCAACCCTGGCCCGGCCAGGTCAGGAAAAGCCAGATCTGAAGAGAAGCCGGTCAGAGCCGAGCCATCAGCATTCACATACTTGCGGGCGGCGCCTGCGTTCCAGAGGGCGTTGTTCTGGATAAACAATGTATTGGTGGCGGTTGATGGGTTATAGGGGATGCTACCTGAATACATTATACCGACACCGTTTCTTGCGGCATCGGCAAGCACCAGATTGCTTCTGATGACGGCTTTGGCTGATTCGCGAATATCAAAGCCAATGCCAGCCTGCACCGTATTGCGGCGCACTTCGTCGTTGCCACGGCAGATGATGCCGGTGCCGCTGCTTCCATAACCGATGATGTTGTAGCGGGTTTTTGATGCGGGTGCGATATTGCCGAGTTCCATGCCGCACGCACCAGCCAGAATGACTTTATTGCGCTCGATTTCGACGAGCTGGTTATTCAGGCAGATGATGCCGGTAATGCAGCGTTTGATGGCGCAGTCGAGTATCTGCACCTTCACGGGGTTTTTCTGCAGGTCAAAACCATTAGCGCAGGTTTCTACCGTAAGTTTGCTGAAAAGCAGGTCACGCCGGGCAGCGGTCGATTTAACAGCCGCCTGGCGGCAACTGTAGAAGCCTGAATCTCTAGTTTCGGGCAGACCGGCGAGGCCATTAATACCGTTTTCTGCGAACGAAACGCTCAGGCCCTTGATATAGCTGGCGTTCAGGTCTGCAGAATTGTCGAAGGTGATGCCGTTCCAGTCACCGGGCTGCGGAGAAGCGGCGGCCGAGGTAATAGTGACCGGCGACAGGGCAGTGCCCTGCACCATCAAGGTTCCCTGCACGAGAATATCGATTCGGTCGCTGCCTGAATCTGCATCCCATTGATCAGCACCGGCTACCGAGACGCTGACGCCTTTGTTGACGATCAGACTGGCGTTGGCCGCGACTGTAAGATCGCCGGTCAGCTGGTAAGGTGATTCCTGAAGGTTCCAGACAACATTTTCGCTGATCACACCGGGCATGAGCAAAGATGCAACATTTGACGGCGATGATTCATCGCCAGACCCTGAAGTTCGGGTAACCCGGTAATAATATTTAACGCCGGGTTTTACATCAATATCGCTCCAGGTGTTCTGTTTAACTACACCGCTGCCGAGGCGGCTGAACGGGCCCAAGGCTGAAGTCGAACGATAGATAAGAAAACCGGCAAAATCTGTGCCGCTGTCAGAATTCCATTGCAGCACAATCATATTGCTGTTGGTAGCTTTGGAAAGGAGCAGACCGGTCGGCGATTCACCGCGTGCGGTCACCGGGGTATTGAAAGTCTGAATTTCTGATTCAAGGGTGCGCCCGGTTTTATCGGTTGCCACGCACTTGAACTGATATGTAGTCGCGGGTGACAGCCCTTCGAGATCATACTGATGGGTATAAAGCAACTCGGCATCTTCGCTGGTGCTTTTATCCATGAGGGCATTGCTGCCATATTTTATGCTGGCCCGCGCCGAAAATTTGCTGTAGAAGGTTATTCGGGCGCGGCTTGAGGTAATGCCGCTCACAAGAATGTTGTAGATTTCGGTATCGGCCGGCAGTGAAAAATTGATGTCGGTTACTACCTCACCGCTGATCACTTCAATATTGCGGGTCTGGGGCTGGTAATTTTCACGCGAGGCGGTAAGCTGGGTAACTTGCGGCACCAGGGATTCCAGCGCCCATTTCCCATAAATATCGGTTACCGTCGAGGCTTCGGTGCTCGCGACCTTAACGGCACTGAGTGGTTTGCCGGCCGAATCGGTTACCAGACCGCTCAGGCCTCCCGGAGCGGGTTTATCAGAGTTCATGCAACCGGCGTGGAAGGTCAGGATGATAATTAACAGGATGGTTAAAGTTAATCTTATTTTTTTCATTCAGAGATAGTTTTCGGTATTTTTTGCCCTAAACCTTAGAAACAAAAGATTGAAAGAAAGACATGATTAGAGTTACATTCATCAGATACACAAGCTTGTTTTTCGAAAACAACAATGGAATTCCGGAAAGGAAACTGGTAATGAAGAAGATTTCTGTCAGAGCACGCGACATGCAGGCGTCGCCGATTCGCAAACTCATCCCTCTCGCTGTTGCCGCCCGCAAAAAGGGCACAATTGTTTATCCTTTGAACATTGGGCAACCCGACATACCCACCCCCAAGCCAATCCGCGAAGCCATACGCAATTTCGACCAGGAAGTTCTGGCCTACAGCCCCTCACAGGGTGAAGATTTTCTTGTCGAGGCTTTTGCCGGCTACTACAAGCAGAACAACATCGACCTTGCCTCTGAAGACATCATTGTCACTACCGGTGGCAGCGAAGCAATTTTCTTTGCTTTTCTTTCGATCTGCGATGCTGGTGACGAAGTGCTGGTTTTCGAGCCCTTCTACACCAACTATAACGGCATTGCCTTCGAAACCGGCGTTCAACTCAGAGCGCTGACCACCTATGCCGAAGACGGTTTTCAACTGCCCCCGGCTGCGGCCATCGAGAAGGCGATCACAGAGCGCACTCGAGCCATTCTGATCTGCAACCCCAATAATCCGACCGGCACAGTTTATTCGAAGAAGACTCTTGAAGAACTGGCTGCAGTTGCCAAAAAGCATAATGTTTATATAATTTCTGACGAAGTCTACCGCGAATTTACGTATGACGGCCTTCAGCACACTTCCATTCTGCAGATCCCCGGAATGGCGCAGCACGCTATTCTCATCGACAGCATTTCGAAGCGTTATTCAGCCTGCGGGGCGCGCATTGGTCTGGTTGCCAGCAAGAATCGCGAAGTTATGGCCGCCTGTCTTAAGTTTGCCCAGGCGCGTCTGAGTTCTCCGACCATTGAGCAATGGGGCGCCCGGGCCGGTATCCTCATGGATCCGTCTTACTTTCAGCCGATTCTTGAAGAATACCAACGCCGCCGCGATGCGGTAATGGCCGGTCTGGCCAAGATTCCGGGCGTTGTTTGTAAAACTCCAACTGGAGCCTTTTATGTTATCGCAAAACTGCCGATAAAGAATTCAGACAAGTTTGCCGCATGGCTGCTGACTGACTTCGTTCATCAGGGCAGTTCGGTTCTGGTAGCGCCAGCCGCCGGGTTTTATGTTAATCCGGGTCTGGGGCTTGACGAAATCCGCATCAGCTATGTGCTGGAAGTTGCGAAGCTCGAAAAAGCGATGGATGTGCTTGCCGAAGCGGTCAAGCAGTATCGCCAGCTCGAAAACGCCGGGAATCACAAGGAAAAATCTGCCTCTGCCAATGTCTGAACAGCTCAGCAAACCCTCGGTTGAACTTCAACTGGAAAACTGCCCCGGCGTTGCCATACCCAATATGGCAACGCCGGGTTCTGCCGGTTACGACCTGTGTTCAAGCAGGCACGCTGTAATTGCGCCTGGCAAGCATTCCCTGATACCCACCGGGCTGAGGATTTCCATGCCCCGGGGGCTTGAGGCACAGATAAGGCCACGTTCAGGGCTGGCAGCCAAGCATGCGGTGACGGTTCTGAACGCTCCTGGCACCGTAGACAGCGATTACCGCGGTGAGATATGCGTTATTTTGATCAATCATGGCGATCAGGAGTTTGTGATCGAACCCGGCATGCGTATCGCGCAAATGGTATTTTCCAGAGTGACCGAAGTTGACTTCAGCGTGCAGACCAGCCTGAGTGAGTCCTGCCGGGGTGAAGGCGGTTTTGGTTCAACAGGCGTCAGATAATCAACACGAGGTAAAAATGAAGCGAAAAAAAATTGCAGTAATTGGTTGTGCCGGAAAAATGGGGCAGGTTGTCTGCAGATATCTGCTCTCGCATAGCAATTACGAACTGGCTGCCGGCATCGATGTCAGCAGAGCCGGCGATGATCTTGGCAACATGCTCGGCCTCGGAAACACGGGCATAATCATTTCTCAGAACCTGCAGACAGCCATTGCTGAATCGCATATTGATGCGGCGATTGATTTTACCACCCCAGAAACGGTAGTAGCCAACGCCGCTGTCTGCCTGCAAGCTAAGGTACCAGTGTTGATAGGCACCACAGGCATAAGCCAGGAAGACCAGGTCAAACTCGACAATCTTGCCGAGAAGATGAACACCGGGGTAATGATTGTGCCAAACTTTGCGATTGGCGCCATTCTCATGATGGATTTTGCCCGCAAGGCAGCCCGATACATGAAAAATGTTGAAATAATCGAGATGCATCACCCGCAAAAACTCGACAAGCCCTCAGGAACAGCCATCCGCACACGCCAGGGCATTCTCGAAGAGCTTGGCATCAGCGACGAGTCGGCGGCTGAACAAGTTCCGATTCATTCGGTGCGCCTGCCAGGCCTGGTTGCCCACCAGGAAATCATTTTCGGTGATATTGGCCAGACTCTTACTATCAGGCACGACTCACTGAATCGCGACTCTTTCATGCCCGGCATTGGCCTCGCACTTGGCCAGTTGCATACTTTTACCGGTCTCAAAATCGGCCTGGAAATCTGAAAATAAATATCTGTTAAACCAGTGATTGAATCATGTCGATAGTTCCTCATGAACACATCAGAAGTTCAAAGGAGGCGTAAACATGATTCTTCCAAATACTCCGCTCTATCAGGCAAAAACCGATGCCGAATTCCGCATCAGAATGATCCAGCATATCAAATCGGCCTATAAAGAAATCCTCGGTAAAGATGCCAACCTGCTCGATCTGCCCAACGGGCTTGAAATAGTTCAAGCCAAGATTCAGCAGCGACTCTATGATATGAGCAATGGCCAGATCAACCTTTTCAGAGACGAAGACAGACGCGAACAGCTCGCAGCCTGACGATTTCAGTTCTCCCCCTGTAAAACTTTCCCGGAGCCGCATGGCTCCGGGATTTTTATGTATCAGTGCATGTTTTGCGTCTGGTGCGATCTACTCGAAGGGATTTTTGTCATGATTTCCGGGTGAGGTGGTTTTTTCGTGCGACATAAACCTGTATAATTCGCCCGCCCACAGCACCACAGACGTTGATAAGATAATCAGCAGCCAGGTTGACAGCTCAAGAGGCTGGGTTCTGAACATCGCGCCACCATACTGAATAATCAGAAACTGGCCAACAAGAATGGTTGGAAGAATAAAAATGAAGCCGGAGTTTTCGGTGATCCGGTTAAATGCTGATTTTTTCAGACCCAGCGCCCGGGCATTGAACATGTTCCAGACTTGCAGCATGACAAACACAGTGAAAAAGATAGAAAGCTCTTTAACGCTGACCTCGCCATCGGTCTGGAAATATTTGAGCAAGGCAATCAGGGCAACATAAAAAGCTGCACCAACCCCGAAAATATGTTGATACATCGGCGGTGAAACGATAAAGTCTTCGGCGCGGCGTGGGGGCCTCGCCATGACCTTCCAGTGCGGCGGTTCGGTAGCTAGTGCCAGAGCCGCAAAAGTATCCATTATCAGGTTTACCCAGAGCATCTGCACAACGGTGAGAGGCATTTTAACACCGATAAATGGGCCAGTCAGGGCTACGGCGAGGGCGACCACATTGATAGTAAGCTGAAACATGACGAAACGCTGAATATTGTCGTATAAGGAGCGCCCCCACATGATGCCCTTGACGACACTCGGAAACGAATCGTCGAGCAGAATGATATCACTGGCTTCCTTGGCAACCGAAGTGCCGGTTTTGCCCATTGCCAGACCGACATTGGCGTGGTTGAGTGCCGGGGCATCATTGGTGCCGTCACCGGTTACCGCCACCACCTGGCCGCTCTGCTGAAGAAGCTTGACCATTTTCATCTTGTCGGCGGGGCGTGCCCGCGACATAATCTTGATACGATCGACAATTTCGAGAGCATCTTTATCGTTCATAGCCTGGAATTCGCTGCCGGTGATGTGCACGCGGTTCGGCTGATCGCCATCGTCGAGCAGACCGATCTGGCTGGCGATTTCCCAGGCAGTGTTTGAATTGTCGCCGGTGATTACCTTGACCTTGACGCCGGCACTGCGGCAGACATTAAGGGCCATCGGCACATCGGGCCTGATCGGGTCGGCAATTGCCACAAAGCCAAGCCAGACAAGATCGCGGGCAATGGTTTGCAGATCGCCATCGAGCGAGCATTTTAAGCCCCTCAGGAACGCGAAGCCGAGAGTACGCATGCCCCGACCCTGTTGCAATCTGAGTTCTTCGGCGATTTTGCCGGAGAATTGGCTGACAGACTGTAAGCCCATATCGGTAAGAATTTCACTGCATTTCGACAGAATCAGTTCGGGCGCACCCTTGAAATACATGATTTTTTCTTTTCCGGCACCTGAAATGCCGCAAGAAGCCATCATTTTGCGTTCAGTAGAAAATGTCCATTGTTTTTCGAGGGCGAAAGATTCGCGCAGGTTAAGATAATCTATGCCGGCTTCTTCGAGCCAGAGAAGGGTCGCGCCTTCGGTCGGATTACCGAGGGTAGAAACCGCTTCGCCCGGTTTGCGTGACAGATTCGCAGTGCTGTTGGCGGCAATGGCTTCAGCAATTATTTTTTCGGTATCGTTTGGCAGTTCACGGCTCAATCGGCCCGATTTGAGGGCCGGAAAATGCACCGCATTCATCACCATGCGGTTCTGGGTGAGGGTGCCGGTTTTGTCAGAACAGATGACGGTGGCGGCGCCGATAGTTTCGCAGGCATGCATGCGGCGAACCAGATTGTTAGCGGCGGTCATCTTGCGCATGCTATAGGCAAGACTGAGGGTGACGCTCATTGGCAGGCCTTCAGGCACCGCAACCACTATAATGGTAACTGCGATCATAAAAAATTTGAGAAATTCACTGACCGCTTCGCTGGTGAGCCAAAGAGAGGGCTGTTCTGGCAGAAAGCCGCTTAAAATACCAGTTAAAGTGCAGAGCGCACCAAAGACCACACCAGCCGCCAGAACTTTAACCCATGACTTCAGATCAGAGCGTTCAATAATTCGTGGTAACGGCAACTGGCGGCCGGCAAATTCAAAGCCATCGGCCAGAATGGGCAGCCAGACCTTTGCCAGGGAAATCATAGCGCTGAAAAGAACAATTAGAGCGAAACCCCATTGAGAAGATTCGAGAACAAGTTCACCCGAAATGAAATCACGCATGATCAGTGACGCGAAGGTCAAAAAAGCAATAGAAAAGCCGATAACGCCGATCAATTTGCTGAGCCGGTCAAGCTGACGGTTGAGGGGTGTTTCTTCTTCGTTTTCTTCACCGGCGGCGCGAGCCGCCTGGCCGATTTCGGTGGCATCACCGACCGCTGTTACTATCATTTTGCCATGCCCATCGTTAACCATGGTGCTGCGCAAAAGTATGTTGGCGGGGTAAGCAAGATCCTGAACTTCCTGGAACGAAGCAGAGTCTTCAGCGTGCTTTGCAACCGGCATTGATTCGCCGGTCAATTTGGCTTCATCGATCTGCAAAGAAATCGACTCGATAACCCGCCCATCGGCAGGCACTTCTTCGCCGGGTTCGAGCAATACAAGGTCGCCGACGACTATTTCTTTGATGGGCACGGTGGTGAAGGTGCTGTCTCTGACGACATTTACCGGGGCTTCATCAGAGACCTGGTTAAGAATGTCGAATTCTTTTCCGGCTTTGTATTCGTTGAGAAATGCCAGGGTGGTGGCGAGAAGTATGGCAACAATAATACCGATGCCTTCGAAATATTCACCGTTGACCAGGCCAACCATAATCGCAATAAAAGCAGCAATCATGAGGATTCGGATAATTGGATCGTCAAACTTTTCGAAAAGAAGTCGCCACCAGGGTTCACGTTCTGGCGGGGTGAGAATATTTGCGCCGAATTTTTTTCTATTTTCGATGACCTGCAAGGTTGTCAGGCCTTGCAGAGAGGTTGTGTGAGTCTTGCCGGCGTCTGCCGCCATAGTTTTTCTCCAGCTGATAGTATGAAACAGGCGGCTAATTATACTCTGTTAGCCTGATAACTTCAAACATTTCGACAACGGTGGTTTTACCCTTTACCGCTGTTTCAGCCAGTTGCTCAACTTCGACGTGGTGCCGAACCAGTTCGAGGGTTGAACGACTGATAATCACGCAGGTATGCCTGCCAAGCTTGCTCATGCCCTCAAGGCGCGAGGCAACGTTTACCGTATCGCCAATTACGGTGCGATCCATGCGGCCCGGGGAGCCGATATTGCCGGCAATTACTTCACCCGAATTGATTCCAACCCCGATTTTAAGCGTAAACAGCCCTTTAGCAACACGTTGCTGGTTAAATTCAGCGAGAGCCTGCATCATGCCGAGGGCGCATCTGACAGCGTTAAGGGCAAGAGAAGCCGGGTTCATATCGTCACCGGTGATAAACTGGGCCATAATAGCATCGCCTATGAACTTGTCGATATCACCGCCAAATCTCTCGACCACGATGTTCATGGCGGCAAAATATTCGTTTAAGAGCTTCACGACTTCTTCAGCCGAATTCGCTTCTGAGATTGTGGTAAAACTTCGAATATCTGAAAAAAGTATAGTCGCAGGCACCCGACGGCCGCCCATCTGACGGTCTTCGCCACTGACTACCGCGTTAACAGCCGACCTGGAAAGATAACGCGTCATTCTTTCCCTTTCATCAAGGCCTTGATTCATCTTGTTGAATGCCTGAGCCAGTTCGACCATTTCGTCCGAGCCAGGTAGAACGACTGCCGTGTTAAAATTTCCAGACTCAACCTCTTCGACGCCCTGTTTTAAAAGCACCACCGGCTCAATAAGAGATCGGGCCATAATTCTGGCGAGTACCAGCATGACCA